>JAZKFR010000048.1:0-11977 GCA_040386295.1 Pseudomonadota bacterium
AATCGCTTAGTGTTGAGGTGAGTGCAGAAAAAAGTGCTGCTGATTTATTACGTTCTTACATTAGGAATAAAACGCCTTTCGGTGATCAGTTGGCTGAAATCGCTAAGTCAGCAGTGCAAGAGTGCCAAGATCAGTCCGCCTATGCCGCCAAAAATATTCTTTGGTTTGATTTTAAAGGGAATGGTGTTGCCGAGCGCACCAACCCTGAGGCAGAGGGCAGCCAACAAGTACGTTGCGCAGCATTTGGCGATCGCGGTGGCTTCAAGCTAAGCAAACACACGCCAGCTGCTGGTGGAAAAAGCAATGAATTTGTACTGAGTGTTGAACGTACAGCTGATGGCAAAACCAAACTTTCTTTAAGCAAAACAAGCTCGCAATCTGGAGATGCTCAGGCTGTTGCAGTGGCATTAGATCTCGGCGGTGGAAAGAAAGCGAGCGAAGTGACCCTTGAGGACGGCGCCGCTTTGCCCGCAGATTTGTACCAATATATTGATGCTTCGGTCTTAGACGAGCTGCGCCCAGAGGGTCAATTCAGATCCTACGCAGCCTTGTTTGGCACGATGCGCGCCAAAAATTATATTTCTCGAAAAATTATCGAGCTGACGACCCAATCGATGCGAGACAGCTTGCGCGCTGAGCTGCAAGAAAAAAATATCAGCACCCTGCGCGGCACCGGTTATTCGCCCAACGTGGCGCACTACGGAGAGAATTTTCACAACACTGCGCGTAAAGAATTTATGGCCGCCGTGTTTCAACTGACGGAGGAGGGGGGGCTTTATCTCGATGGCTACTGCGGCTTTATTCAAAACGCGGCTGAGTATTATGGTGCTTGTATCTATGCTTATCAGGACGCGAAAACAGGGCTTGTTTATCGTGGTAACCCGCATGGTAACGATGCCTTTACCGTCGATGAAAAAGCTACTCTGATTGAAATCACCAAGAGCACTGCCACTGCTGGTCTCTACGAGCGTGCCTTGAAATACCTTCCTTCAGCGGTTAAAGATCAGTTTGGGATGATCAAGGCTCAGCAGCATGCGAAGAAACGCGTCATTAAAACTGAGCTAGATAAGCTTGGCCATGCTCAAGTTGTTCGCGGCGAAGACGGGGCGATTGTGATCGAGGAAAGCGATCAGCGTTCGGTTTGGGCGGAGCGTGATTTCAAGCCCTTGACGATTGACTGGGTCGCGCAGTCTGGCGTTGAAACAGCGCTAAGCGCATCGGGAAACCGCTTTCAATCAATCGCCGCGCTGCAATCGGTCATGATTCATGACGCTGCGGGTAAACCGGTGCTGGCGCCCAAAGGCATGAAGCTCGTTGGCTACAGCACCGCTGAGAACGTCTATCAAGACCTTGCTGTTGGCAATGCCGGTCTGCTAAGCGAAAGCGGTATGTCGCTGTATGCAGAAAATCTCGCAAAGTTTAGCCAAAGAATGGCTGCGGGAGCGGTGACTCAACTCAAGTTTGAGCGCAGGTTAGAGCAAGCTTTAGAGCACGAGTGCGCTGTTCTTGAAAAGAACGGTCGCTTTGTTGCGCAGAGCGATCAAACAGCAGATAAGCGCGTGTTAAAAGGCGATGGACAAGCCGTGACTACGACGGATTCATTGCTTCTAAACGTCCAACTGAATAGAAAACAATTAGCAGAAATGGCGTCTCAAGCTGAGGCTATTTCGGCCTGTACCTTCTCGTTTCACTCGGTCGAGCGTTATGCTCAAGTGCCTGTCTTTATGGAACATGGCGATGAGTTCCTGCTGATGCGTCAAGGCGACGATATGGCGCGCTTGCCAACGGGTCAGTTAGATAAATTTAGAAAGCTTAACCATCAAAAAATTGAGGCAGATCGGACTGAGGCAAAACGCTTAAAAGAAGTTATTGCAAATACTGAAACCAATGCTGAGGACAAAGCAGCGGCTTTAGTAGTTCTGCAAACTTTACGTCAAGAAATTCGCGCTCAAAAAGAGTATCAGCACCCAAAAAGCGATGTTTCAAAACCTCTGGTTTATGCCTACAAATCCATTAAGGGCGCAACCTACGGCGACATATTGGATACGCTAAAAGTCAGTGCTGATGCGGTTCATTCGCAACAAGCCTTGATTCCCGCAGGCTCGGCTAACCCACAGTTTTCCTTTACTGGGCGTTCCGCATCAGACGCGCTGCTTGCTAACCCCGTAAGAAAAAATCACGCCGATTCAACGGTCGGTGCTGAGTTCGTCACGGTATATAGCGCCAAAGAAGGAACTTACGACCGCTATATCGGCGCTGCAGCTGACCGTGAAAATATCATGCTGCAAACTGCTGAATTATCCAAAGGTGCCGTCACCACGGGTACTTTGATGCAGGCGCATGCCGATATGCTGCAGGATGAAGGTGGGTATGAGTACGATGAGGATGGTAATCCCGTACTGGAATTAGACGAGGCAGGGCAGGGGGTATTTGATGCAGAGGGGGTGCCACGCTACAAATTACACAAATGGTCGCCCTATCGGCCAGCTGAAATAGAGAACTCGCAAGCGCATGTTATTTCCGAAGGGGTGCGCGCAGGCAACAAAGAGGCGTTCGAGAACGGGGCTTACACCAAAATAAGAGATGATTTTGTGGGTGGAATCCTAGAGCGTAGCCATGCGAATGCTGAGAAGCGCTCGGACGTTTTAACAGGGGCTAAGGCAAAGCTTAAGCCTGTGCCTCAAGATATACGAGAAGAACAAGAAACACGCGATATTTTGCACCTCGAAGAGCTGCGTGACGCTGTTGCAGAGTCAATGGCAACAAAGCCTAAAGTCAAACCCCAAGTGCCCACGCCGGAAGAGGGACTTACTCCAATAGCACCAACGTTACGTACCAACGTCCATAAATCTGAAGTTCATAAATCTGAAGTTCATAAGCCTGAGAAATTAGTTATCGCGAGTCGCCGTTCTGGCTCTTCTCTCACGGCTAAGAAAAAGCCAAAAACCCCGCTTAAGTCTCTGCTCAAAAAGATTCAATCTGGTGAAGCTAGCGCTGCAGCGAGACTGGAGAGAACCGCCGGTGCTAAGAAAAACAAACGCGCAAGCAAGGAAAAAACCCAAAAAACCAAGCTCACAATAAACCCCAACACGCACCTACAACAATTTTGGCGCAAACGGCAACAACCTTTGGCACTGGGCAGTTTGCCCAAAAGTTTAGTTGGTGGCAGCGAAGCTATCTTGGAAGCTTTGCACGCCGCACAGGCTCCTGTAGCAGCGACTGCGGCTATTTTTGGCGCATATCCCGTATTACTCATGATGATTGCAGCTGAACAAGGCTTGGCTGCAGCAACTCAGCTTGATCGCAACAGAAAAGTGGAGGCTACTCTGCTCAGGAAGTTAAAGCGTTTTGAAAAGGTGTTGGCGAACATTGATACCTTGCAAAAACAAATTGATAACGCAGATAGTGAGGCTAAGAAATCGGCTCTATTGGAGAAGCACGCAAAATTAGTCAATACGGAGCTGCGCAACATCCAAGCCCACTTGGCTTTGCTCAAGAGCAGCTCTGGCGATAGCAAACACAGCGCGGCTCAAGCTTCAGGATATTTTTCGATCAGCTCATTAGATCTGCTTAATTCTTTTGATAGCGCCTTGCATTTTCTCGCACCGGCAACCGCCACTCTGTCACAAGCGATCCCCTTTGCTGGCTTGACGGTGATTGGTGCGCTCAGTACCGCCAAGCAAGCAAAAGAGTGGCTTAAAACACGGAGTATCAGCCCTACTGTGCAAGCGGCGTTTGATGAGAACCGAGGTGTTGACTCAAGTTTGCGTCGTGGTTTTTATACCTTTCGCGGGGATAAAGAAAGCTTAAATTTGGGCAGTATGCTTAATTGGTCGTTCATCACCACAGGATCCGCTGCGCTGGTGGCGGCAAAAATCACTGCTCTGGTCAGCGGCGCTGCTGTCCTAGGCGCTAGTGGTGCCGCCCTGGGGCTTGCTACGGGCGGTATTGCTTTGGTCGGCATCGGCGTATTCGCGGCTTTCTTCATTTTTGGCCCATGGGGCGGACGTTTTGCGCGCACCCCTGCTTCTAACGATCTCCTAGACCATTCATTCCTAAACGATAACAATCGTCGAAATAGGGCAAACATAGCTTCTTCCAACGCGGCGGCTTATGTGAAGAACGGGACTGAAAAAATGGTCGAGAGCCTAGGTCGTAGCAGCAGCATTAAAATGAAATGGGCAAGCCGTGTTGCCTCTGTCTTCCCGACCCTCGGTAATTGGTATCTTGAGCGACTACTCACCCAAAATGCCGTGCAAACGCAGGAATATCAGCTTGAAATGATGAAGCACGTATTCCAGCAGGTGCGCGATTACTCGGCGTTCAAACGCGATGAATTAGAAAAAGAGTGCACCGCTTGGGGTGAGTCAGCAGTAGCAGAGTACTGCCGCGAAAACGGCCTATCTTCTCAAGAAGAAAGCAGTTTCCGCGCAGCGGTAAAAAGAATATCGGAAGAAAAAGAGCTGAAGCTTAAGGACGCTCAGCATTATCAAAAACGCTTGGAAGTCTTGGATGACAAGCTGCACCACGGGGTTGAAGGCATTCAGATGGGCGTGCGTCCGAGAAATGAAGCGGGCGAAGACATTGGTTGGAACAAAGAAGCTTGGGATGCTTTGCGTTTCGAGTTCTTGGAAACGCTTGATTTTACTACTAGCGTGATGAGCCGAAAAGAATTAAAGCTCTGCGCTGAGGCGAACCCTGAGTTCTACGCGACTGAGTCAGTTAAATCGAGCAAATGGTGGCGTTTTGGTTCGGCGCGCCTGGTTTCCGTACGCACTCCGTCGCGCAATTCAACACTTACTGATAAGCAAATAGCATCAGCATACACAGAGGAATTGGACTACTTTAAATCGAGTAAAGGGGGTATGGATCAGCGTATGGCTAAAGCGATTGCTTTCACCATGGGGCAGAAATACACCAGCTCGCAGAGGGGATTGATGCACCTCGTCTTTGAAGACCTCTTAGAGCAAACTCGACTGGAAAAAATATCGGTTAAGGCGCAGAGCGTGTCAGCCAAAGCAAGCAAAGCCTTGCCTGTAGAAATGAAGATGTCGATGCCTCAAGCAGTGCCGGTTTGAGCTTATTGCACAGCTTGCGTCGGTTGGCGTGAGCCTGTGTTTCTGCTGATGCTGTGCTTTCTTTTTTGACGATCGATTTTTCTCCATTGCCCTGAAACGAGGCGCTAGGTTATCCTTTGCCTCTTAGGTTGGTGGCTTTGATAGATTTCGCTTTGTCGTGCACAGCAATATCTGCAGCTGGCCTGTGCGTCTTTGTCTACTTGTTTCTGAGATCAAAATGGAATTAGCAGATTGTGCCTGGCCTGCCGAGTATTTTCATGCTTCTCGGTTTTTGCCAAATCATTGCCCTTGTTCAGTGCATGACAAATTTGTTTCCGCTTAGCCCACCTCTTTATTGCCTCGCATTTCTACTCATCTTGCCTTCGCATCGCTATTTTGTTACGCCCGCAATTTTGTTTTCTTCGAGTCGAGGTTTGTCGTGATGATTCAACGCATACACGTTGAGGGTGCGTTGCATGGTCTGGGTTTTATCCCCTTTGTTTTTCGCCTGGCTCAAGAATTACAGCTGAGCGGTTGGGTGCGCAAAGTACCACGCGGGGTGGAGATAGAGGCCGCCGGAAGCGCAGATCAAATTGATCAATTGCTGACCCGCTTGCGGGTAGAAGCGCCGCCGCTGGTTGTCATTAATTCCTTAACGCAGAGCAGAGTGTCGCGTAGAGCAGAAGTTTCCCTGGCAGAAGACGTGCCATCCGTTTCAGTCGGCGCTGATTCATTTTCTGCGGGTTTTGTCATGCTGCCGGCGCATCCTGTGCGCCCATCTGAACTCATCGCGCCCGATGTTGCGGTATGCCGGGATTGTTTGCTTGAAATGTTTGACCCGGCACCGAGCAATCGCCGTTGGCGCTATCCTTTTACCCACTGCGCACATTGTGGCCCTCGTTACACGGTCAGCCGTGGCGGTTCCTACGGTCGTGCGCACACAAGCTTTAAAGCCTTCCCGTTTTGCAATAAATGCCAGCATGAGTATCGGCAAGAAAAAACACGACGCTTCCATTCGGAAATCCATTGCTGTCCCAAGTGTGGCCCCCAATTAGCGGCTTATACGAGGGAAGGCAGTTTACTGTCGGGGGATGCGATTGCCTTGGCACTTGCTTCTTTGCAACAAGGAAAAATCCTCGCGATTAAAAATTATGGTGGTTTCTCACTGATTTGTGACGCACGTAATCCTGCCGCAGTAGCTCGACTACGCACACGCAAGCGGCGTGCTGCTGAGCCATTTTCTGTAATGCTGGCTAACGCTGCTTCAGCCGCCGCTTTTGCCCAAGTGATGATTGGTGAGCCGGGCTTATTAAACTTGCCCGAGCGTCCGCGTATTGCGCTTAAAAAGCGTAGCACCTGCGATGGCGCCTTGTTAGGCGTGGCGCCCGGCGTTTCTTTTCTAAGCGTGGTGCTCGCGCAAACCCCGTTGCACTACCTGCTTTTTCACGAGGCAGCGGGTCGTCCTTCTGGTTCGCGCTGGCTCGATGCAGCGCAAGAGTTGGTTTTGCTGACTACCGGCGCAACGCCCGGTGGCCAGCCTTTAATTACGGATAACGCGGAGGCTTTGCGTTGTTTGTCCGGGGTCGCTGATGTTTATTTGATGCACGACCTTGAGATCAATCAACGCTGTGACGATAGTGTGGCGCATATGACGCCGAGTGGTTTGCAATTGATTCGCCGCGCTCAAGGCTACACTCTGCGGCCAATCAAACTGCCCTGTTCAGGCCCCTCGGTTTTGGCTCTGGGAGGAGGGCAGCGCAATACGATCTGTGTTACGCGAGGTGACGAAGCTTTCCTTTCGCCCCCTATTGCCAACCTTGATAACGCGACTAGTTGCACGATTTTTGAAGAGCAGGTGGAAACACTACTCAAAATGCTTGATCTCGAACCGAGCATGGTTGTGCATGATCTCGATATGACCGTGCATGCCAGTATTTTTGCCCGCCATTTCGCAGAGCAACGTGCTCTGCCTCGATTGCCTATACAACACCATCAGGCTCACGCAGCCGCTGTATTTGCCGAGCATGGTTTGCAAGAACAAGTGCTGGCCTTAGTTCTCGATAGCCCTGGGTTGGGTTCTGATACCCATACTTGGGGTGGAGAGCTGTTCCTCATGGACAGCACACACTGCCAACGGCGTGGTCATCTCTCGACCTTGATCTTGCCAGGTGCTGAAGCCGTGCGCCACGCCCCTTGGCGTATGGCGGCGGCTGCTCTGCACCAGCTAGGTCGTGGGGCAGAGATTGCTGAGCGCTTTGCCCAGCTCTCAGAGCTGCGCCAGTTAGATCACCTTCTTAAGCAAGCTAAAGGATTTCAACAAAGCTCTAGTGTTGCCAATTTTTTTGATGCCGCTGCGGGATTGCTTGGTGTAATCAATGTGGCTGCCTTCAACGGGCAAAGCGCTTTTAAGCTAGAAGCCCTAGCCGAACGTTATGGTGATGTTTTGCCGGTAGAACGTGGGTGGCATCTGCACACTAGCAAACAGCTTGGACAGGAAAATCCGAGTACACAACTAGATCTGCTACCCCTGCTTGCGATTCTGGCCGACGAGAAGAACGCCGAACGTGGCGCAGCTATTTTTCACGCAACTCTGATCGCTGCTTTAGCTGACTGGGTATATAGCGTAGCCCCGAAAAACGGTATCGTGATTGCTGCTGGCGATTACTGGCTCAATCCCGTCTTGGCAAGAGGTCTACGTGCACGTCTTGGCGCACACGGCTTGCGTTTGCTCGAGGCGCATCACGTTCCGCCAAATGATGGCGGTTTAGCTTTTGGCCAAGCTTGGCTCGGACTGAAGCATGTCGCGCAAAGTGAGTCTCAGTTTCATGTTTTCGCTGAGCCTTGAAGCAAAATCTTACTGACTTTACCTTGTTTTATTAAGTTGTTGCCTGTAGTTTCTCTGCCTGGTTTTTAAGCGGTTGGCTAATGCTTTGCTTACCATCCTGTGCATTCTGCTGTTTTCTGGGTTTGAAAAAGATGGGGGAGATTTTGCTTCGTTTACGGGGTCTTTCGTTAGATTTTTTTAGCGAAATTTGAGCGCCTTCCTCTAAGGCTTTTAAGCTTGTTCTAACCCATGCAACACGCTTTTCGCTTAACTCTCCTTCCCAGCTCGTTGAGCCTTGTTTATCCTGTGTTAGCAAGTGTTTTATCATCATTAAGCGGTAATGATCTGGAATCTTGATGGTTTTTTTGTTGATCAGTGCCATTGTTCGAGCGGAGGGATTGAGCCGAAGCGTATCGGTATTTAACAAACGAGCGTAAATAATCTGCTGATGTGCTGGTTTAGTAATTTTCTCACCTCCCGATTTTTTGAACGCGCCTACTACATCATAGTTGGCTCTATCTATTTTGTGATTAGCCTTCATTTCTGTGAGCCAAGTGAACAATACGTCCTCCCACTCTTGTTCTTGAGGCACCAGAAACCCTGCCGCATAGAGCGCACGCGCTTTTTCCTGCTCAGTTGGGCTTAATATTTTTTGTTGATTAAATGCATTCTTCGCAAGAAAAGCTATTTTTTTATTTTGCATTTTGCTTTGCAGCAGTGCTCCACCAAGGCACATCATTAAACCGTAAATTACTTCGGCGCTAGAGCGAGCTATCGCAAAAGCAATCGGTGTTAAACCGTCCCCATTATGACTTTCTAGCACGGCTTTTAATGTGCTCTCTCTCATTGGTGCGATTACCTTGGGCAGAAATTTCCAATTTCTAACCGCGATTGCGATGTGCAGCATCGTTGTTCCAGCTAACGCGCGATTGGTACGTAAGGCCACTAAAGCGTGCATCGCATCCTCATCACCTGCTCGGCATAAGGCTGCCACGATCTTCATCAAATGCTCTTTTGATTCCCGTATTGCCTCTTTTGATTCCTGTTTTTTGCAACTTAACTGAACGTGGTGGTCTATGAGAAACTCTGCGACCTGACGCTTTTGTGGATGTCCGATTAGAGTTGCTGTCGCAACTTGGGGGGTAATGAATATTGTCGAGTTGTCAGAGGCTGTCTCCTCTTTCTTTGGCCAAATTACACTTTTCCAAGTTTCCAAATCTGCTTGTCGTTGCATCAGCCAGATTATGGTTTGTTCGTTACAGACGACTGATAAATTCGGCCTACATTCTCTACGACTTTGCTGCACACGAGCGTTAATCTCTGCACAAATTAATTGGTAGTAGTCTGGGAACCTTGAGGGGTCAAAAATTTTTTCGTTGAATCCGGGGATCTCCAATAATTGCAAAAAAGTATTTTGTATGTTAGGCGGAAAAGCAGCGACGAAAGAGACAATCATCAGCGCTTTTCTGGATGGTTTGGGGCGTGATAAAGCCTCGTATAAACGCTGACGTCCCAGCGCGCTATACATGTCCAATAAAGACAATTCGTTGTCTTTATCAGCGTTTTGGATGTCTTCAGGTGAGAGGGGGAATTGGGCTGTTATGTTCCGCCTAACGCATTCTTCTAGCTTTGCCGGATTTAAAGCAATATACCCCTCATCCTTGTAGTTATCATCGCTTGCACACTCGCTAGGAACTGGGTCAGGCATTAGAGGGTTGTTGATCAGAAGCTGGTATGTTTCTGCAGAGGGACTTTCGATGTAGCTATCTAAGATGTTGAGGAAATGGGTATAGAATTGATCGAATTCTTGCCCAATTTTTTCCAGTAATCTTTGGTATCTGACCCAAATCCAAGGTGCAGTCAATTGATCACCACCATATTGATTCATACCATCTCTTGCATTAGCTTCTTCCCTCGATAAGCCTAGTGCGCGCATGAGTGCCGTTGTACTGTGAGCCGAGGAAATGTCGTAGTCCACGATTGGTGGTTGGTTATTGGTGATTTCTTCGCTGAACCATGCCCTAATATCAAAGGGTTGCCTTGCGGAAACGACCATTGGTTTGAGTTTGCCTAGCGCGAGACATATGTTATCTGAACAACCACCGCTGCAATTCAAATAAAGCTGAGCTGCGGGAAACAGACATAGCGCCACACCAATTCTTTCTAAAAGCCTCTCGGAGAACTCGGATTTGGGAACATCTTCAGCTAAGCTCTGGCGCAGGTCAATGAAATGCTCCTCAAGTGCAACTACATATCTTTCAAGGTTGCCGCATATCTTGATGAGTTCAGAGGGGAGCAAGCCATGTAAATATGTCGTTAATGAGCCTTTGCGGCGACAATGCTCCTTGATGGCAGGATCAAGGTTTTCACAATATCTCAACAGAGCACGCAGACGCTTTAGTAATTTATCAATGCTTGCGTTGCAATTGTTCACATTGATAGTCGGCAACTTTATGTCTTTGGGTATCTGTACCGCAGCCACAGCAATCCTGCCATATCTCATTGAGTGCATCGCAAAGTCTTCTCTTGACATGGTTTTAGAGGGTGGAAGCTGTTTCGGAAGCGCCGCCAAACTCTCTTTAAGCATATGCAATGTAGGCAATAATCGTTTTGAGCCGTCGCTTATGGCAGTGCTAGACATATCACCTTGAGCAACAAGGTGTTTTTTCAGTTCTAACAAAGAACTAAATTCGTGCTGCTCCCTAGCTGTGACAAGGTCTCCTCCTTCAGAGAGACGTTCTAAGCCTTTTGCTAAATTATTAGCTTCTTTTCTATCTAAACGATCGTCTTCGTAAAATTTAAGCAAGGTTCTGATGACGACATGCCGCAATAAAGGTGCTAATAAAAGTTCTTCATTGGGTGAATCTAATGGAACAGCCTGATCTAAAGATAAGGTGTCTAGAGAATTCGCGGCAGAAGGCGAGGGGCGATGCGAGCTTGAGGGCGAGGGAGGCGGTGACGGGGGTGGGGATGATGTTAAATTGTGAATCGGCGGGGGAGCAGTAAAAAAACAATTTCCCATTTTAGAAACCTTTGTTACTTATTGATTAAAAGGTGCATTGAGGCCAAAATTTTGTCAGTTTTGGCTTGGCTTTCTATCACTTTCCGGAATACCTCTGTCTTTTTTAGTGCGAGCCGAAACGACTTTGCTTGCAGCTTGCATTATCTACTCGTTACCGAATATGTTTAATTTTTGATTAAAAATCAATTGTTTGTATTGATTTTATACGCACTCTCTGGCTAGCTTCAAAGGAAATTGCGCTAGATGCAGATCAAGGTACTGAGGCTTAATGAAGTAGGAACATTCGTTCAAATTCATCTGCCGGAATCGGGCAAGCATAGTAATAACCCTGCAGCAAATCGCAGCCATGTAGGGCGCAAAATTCAGCTTGCTCTTTGTTTTCTATTCCTTCGGCGATGACTTTCATCTCCAGCGCTCTGGCAAAAGCGATGATGGCGACAAGGAGCTGCTCCCCTTTTTTGTCTTGCCCAATTGCAGAGACAAAGCCTCGATCAATTTTTAATACGCTGATCGGGAAAAGCTTTAGATGCTCTAAGGATGAATAACCTGTACCAAAATCGTCCAGTGATAAAACAATTCCCTGTTCGGTGATTTCATTAAGTAAGGCCACCGTCGCGCTAGCATCTTGAATCAATGCACTTTCGGTGATTTCTAATTCCAGGCACCCTAGGCCAAAAGAGAAGGCCGAAATGACGCTTTTGATCACTTCACCCAGAGTATGACTTTTGACTTGCACCGCAGATAAATTCACAGCAAGCGAGAGTTTTTGATGTTTTCCTGGGCAACGATCCTGCCATCGCTTCATTTGCCCGCAGGCCTCACGTAGAACCCAGCTGCCTATATCTACGATGAGGCCGGTTTCTTCTGCGATGTTCATGAACGCGCTGGGCGAAAGTAAGCCGAGCTTAGGATGCTGCCAGCGCAGCAGAGCCTCGACTCCGCCCAAGCTGTTGTCTGCTACCTTAATTTGCGGTTGGTAGTAAATTTTGAATTCTTCTCTAGAGAGTGCTTTCTGCAAGTCTTGTTTCATAGTGGCACGTAGTTGCACGGCTTCTTGTAGCGAAGACGAGAAGA
>JAZKFR010000049.1:0-9031 GCA_040386295.1 Pseudomonadota bacterium
AGTGCCAATATCGCTCCCTGCTTGTTCACGTTCTTCCGATCACACGCAGCGCCCTTGTATGCTCTCCCGCCCCTACGGGGCACCCTCTCCCACAAGTGGGCGAGGGAATGATGCTGGTCAGTGAGCGCGTAGTCGCTTGTGCAGAGGTCTTTTTAATGCGAATGAAAATGATCTTTAAGTGATGGCTATGCGCTCAACTTGAGACGAAAGCGTTGCAAATATCCAGCATTCTTATGTCCTACCGGATGCGCAGCCCCGATAAGACGAGGAGGCAACTGAGTTTGACTTTCCTGGAGCGAACGCAGCGCAGGTGTCCTCAGCACACACTGACAAAAGTGCTATCTCTGATTAACTGCTAAGCCTTGCAGCCACAGCTACCTGTGCGCCTGTACGCCTGTACGCCTGTGCGCCTGTGCGCCTGCAAACGCAACGCACAAAGCATCCTCAAAGGCACTGGCATGAAGCTGCTCAAAGCCGCCAAAAAAATTTGGCCGGAACGACTGCGCGGAGAGCCGCCCGTCCAAAATGAGCGTAAGTGCGAGAAGCCCCCGACAAAACTGCCGTTCTGTCGCTTAAATTCAAGTAAATTCAAAATTCACGACCCAAGAGTCATGCCTTGCCCAATCAGTGCGAAATCAGTGCCCAATCAGTGCGAAATCAGTGCGAAATCAGTGCGAAATCAGTGCGAATTTTGCTATTAAAAATTTGAGGCATGCAGTGGTTTTATTTCCACCCAAATTTTCGGCATGCAGAATGAGGAGATTTTTTTGACGAAGAATGCGCTGATGCAAATCAAGCAGAACGCTTATTTTTTTCCGCTGTTAACTGCGCTGCTTACCCTCTGTGCAGCCTGGATCCCCGAGCTTTTGGCGCCTGGCTTTTATTTTGCCGATGATGTTCGCCATTACTTCATCGCGCCGATGAACGAGATCGGTCACCGTCTTACGCAGGGCGAGTGGCCACTGCTTACGTTACGTAGTATGTACGCGGGTAATTTACTGGGCGAAGGGCAGCTCCAGTTGTTTAATCCATTGGCTTTGCTGCTTTATGCCGTGTTAGCGCAGATCCCAGACCTGGCTGATGCGATGCTTTTTTATTCGGGCTTTTATCTGGTGCTCACTGCCTTGGGCATCTATTTTTTGGCGCGCCAATTTAAGCTCGCACCGGCCTTGGCGCTGCTCGCTGGGGTGGCTTTTCCGCTCGGTTCGATCACCAGTTATTGGTACGCGAGCTCTTGGCTCAACGCTTTGGCAACAAATGCTTGGCTGGTTTGGGCGATGGCCTTACTGCTACATGCGCTGGCCAATCGTCGCTATTTTCCGTGGGCGGTGATGCTGTCAGCTATGGTGCTCTCCGGCGGCTGGCCGCATGGCAGCATCGCGCTGCTGCTTTTTGCGCTGGTGGTCTGTGCGCAACATCAAGGGATTAAAAAATTCCCGTACCGCTTCTTCTTCGCCTGGGGGGGTCTCAGCCTGGCGCTCAGCTTGCCGGCGCTGCTTCCGTTGGTCGCGCATGTGGCTAACGGCCAGCGCGCACAGGCCTTGCTTGGCAATGCAGGTCTAATGAATGCAACGATTGATGAATTGCTAGCGCTCAGTTGGCCGACCTTTGTTTCATCACTACCGCATTTCTTTGGTCCACAATCAGCCACTATTCCGCATTACTACGTCGCTTGGTTCATTGCGCCACTCTGCTTGCTTTGTGCGCGGTCGATAAAACCTGCTTTTGCTGGCGAGGACAAGATTTTCTCGTCCCTGCTCGGTTTATCCCTGTTATTTGCATTCCTATCGCTGGGCCCGCAAAACCTCTGGGTGCTACGTTGGCAGTTCAGATTTTTTCCTTATTTCGGTTTGTTCATCACGTTAGCGACCTTAAAGCTGGTCTCGGTGCACGATTGGCGTCTCTCGCTTGGCAAAAAGCATCTGCTGACTTTGTGGATCCTTGCTTTTGCCTTGTGTTGTCAGCAGGCACCCAATCTGATTTTGGTGCATGCGACCTTTGCCTTGCTCTGTTTTCTGGGTTCTTGGCTGGCGATCGATACGGCACGCGCACGTCTACGCCTTGTCCCTGTTCTGGCATTGAGCTTTTTGATCTATGTGTTAATGCATTTTTATTGGCCGATAAACGAGAATATCGGCCCTTGGTGGGCACCCAAAACCTTGGAGAAACGCGATGCTTTGCCGTCTGCTTTGGGCAATGTGCTCATCTTGCGACAGAAAAAAAGTCTGTCGTTTGATGAACTGGCTGCCGAGCTGCCGTCAGGCAATGTCGCGCAATTTGAGAACAGAGCCTTTATCAACGGGTACTCGCCAATTGAGCCCCGTGCGTTGAAAAATTTCTTGTGTTTCGACCTTTGGACTTTCTCTTGCCCTACAGCGCTAGCGCGTTTATTTGAACGAGATCCGCTAACGCATGAGCTTTGGGTGAATCTGCTGCGTATCGGCGAGATTCGTGCGCAGCAGGGTGTGTTTACGCGTACGCTGCAAACCTTGGCTGCTGATGCTGATTTTCATCTGGCGTCTCAGGCACAGTTCTCCACCGTTTGGAAGCGTGATAGAGACTGGCTGCCCGGTACGCTGGCATGGAAACAGGAGCATCTCAGTGTCAGCGCATTGCCTGCGCCGAAAAGAACAAGCGCCGAGAACGAAAGCTTCGTGGTGCGCAACGACAGCGCCTTACCGGCTCGCCTGATTTGGGCGAGATTGCCTTTTCCGGGCTATGAGCTGTCTCTCAATGGGCAAGCCTTGCCGCTTGAAGAGCACGATCGTTTGCTGCTGGCAACGACTTTGCCGCCGGGCAGTTCTGGCCTGCTTGAGTTGCACTACCGTCCGTTCGGCTGGCGTTGGACGCTACCCCTTGCATTGAGCGCGCTTTTGCTGGCGTTTTTTTATGGCTTACGTCGACGAGATACTGCTGATGAATCACGATCCTGCTGTTGATCCCTTGCCCTTGATTTCCGTGGTTTGCCCTATGCATAACGAGGCGCCGGTGCTCGCTACCTTTCTCGGGCGTCTGTTACCTGTGCTTGAGAGCACAGGTTTCACGTTTGAGCTTGTTTGCGTCAATGACGGTAGCCGTGATGCGACACTTGATGGTTTGCGCGCATGGCAAAAGAGCGAGCCGCGTTTAAGGGTCATTGATTTGTCGCGTAATTTTGGTAAGGAGGCGGCACTGACTTGTGCCATCGATCATGCGCGCGGTTCAGCGGTAATTCCAATCGACGCTGACTTGCAGGATCCGCCTGAGCTGATCGTCGAGATGGTACGTGTTTGGCGCCAAGGTTTTGACGTGGTTTTGGCACAAAGAACCGATCGTTCGTCTGACTATTTCATCAAACGAAAAATGGCCGAGTGGTTCTACCGCGTTCATAACGCGGTTTCGGATTTGCCGATTCCGGCTAATGTTGGCGACTTTCGCTTGCTCGACCGCAAGGTCGTCGAGGCCTTGAAATTGCTGCCCGAGCGGCAGCGTTTCATGAAAGGCCTGTTTGCCTGGGTAGGATTTCGTCAGGCAATCGTGCCGTACGCGCGTGCGCCGCGTGCGGCGGGTGAGAGCAAATTCTCCGGTTGGCGCTTGTGGAATTTTGCCATCGAAGGAATCACCTCGTTTTCGACCGCGCCGCTACGCATCTGGACTTACCTGGGGCTGACGCTGGCGCTGTGTTCGTTTAGCTTTGCATTTTTTATTGTCGGACGAGTCTTGCTATATGGCCGCGACTTCCCAGGCTACGCGTCGTTGATTACGGTGGTTTTGTTCCTTGGCGCAATACAACTGATCGGCATCGGGGTGATCGGCGAATACATAGGCCGGATTTACAGCGAATCGAAAGGACGTCCGATTTATATCGTGCGTGAGCAAAAAGACGATGCGCGCTGATCTGTTCGACGAAATGGCGCATGTGCAGGAAAAGCATTGGTGGTTCTCGGCACGTCGCCGGATTCTATCTGCGCTGATCGCTCGTCTGGGTTTGCCCTCGCCCGCTGACGTTCTCGAAATCGGTTGCGGTACCGGCGGCAATTTGGCGATGCTCGCGCAATTTGGCGCCGTGCAGGCGATCGAGCACAACGAGGAGGCACGACAGATCGCTATGCGTCTCGCCGTCTGCCCAGTGCATGCTGGCACACTGCCTGAGCCAATACCCTATGCCGATCATAGTTTTGACCTAGTGTGTTTATTCGATGTGCTTGAGCACATCGAGGACGACGCGGTCGCGCTAGCGCGTGCGGCGCGCTTGCTGAAAACCTCAGGCTACTTGGTACTCACGGTTCCGGCTTATCGCTGGCTATGGTCGGAGCACGATGTTGCGCACCAGCATTACCGGCGTTACACGGCAGAGCGCGTACGTACGCTGGCGACAGCGTCCGGGCTTACGCTGGTTCGCGTTGGCTATTTCAATACACTTCTTTTCCCGTTAATTGCCTGTAGACGCCTCATGGCAAGACTGGGACGCCGGTCGAACGGATCAGACGCGGCGCTGCCCGCACCGGCGCTCAACGCTTTGTTGGCAGGTGTGTTTGGATTCGAACGCCATTTTCTGACACGTCGTTTTTTCCCGTTCGGCACTTCGGTCGTCGCGTTGCTAAAAGCCAAAGATTCTTGATGGCCGCTCCTGGTTAATCAAGATCGGCGCAACAGGCAGCACAGATGCAGCGAATGAACGATGCACGTCCAGTCACCCATGCAAGCCATTCGCCGGTAAGGCCTCTGGGCTACAGGTGAAAATCACTCTGGCTGGGATTCAGACAAGCGCTGAATCAAGGCGACGAGCGAAATGCCGAACGGGTAAAAGCGCCTCGGCAGATTAGCGCGGCACTTCCCCTACTTACCTAAACAATGTCTAGGTGGTCGATACCTTCGTTGAGGTCGCGATTCTTAGATTGTTTGCTCTTGAGTTTGATTTGCAAACGTAGGTCGTTGAACGAATCGGCGTTGCGTAGGGCGTCTTCGTAGGCAATTTTGCCGTCGTCGTAGAGATCGAATAAGGCTTGATCGAAGGTTTGCATGCCGATTTCGCGCGATTGTTTCATGATGTTTTTGAGTTCTTGCATCTCGCCTTTCAGAATCAAGTCTGAAATGAGCGGCGAATTAAGCAGGATTTCAATGGCGGCGACGCGGCCTTTGCTGGCGATTTTGGCGATCAGCCGTTGCGAGACGATGGCGCGCAGATTAAGCGCCATGTCGATCAGCAGTTGCTGCCGACGTTCTTCCGGGAAGAAGTTAATGACACGATCAATCGCCAAGTTGGCGCTGTTGGCGTGCAGGGTGGCCAGGCAAAGGTGGCCCGTTTCGGCAAAGGCCAGGGCGCGCTCCATGGTTTCTCGATCGCGCACCTCGCCCATCAAAATCACGTCAGGCGCTTGACGCAGCGCGTTCTTCAGCGCGGCTTCCCAGGATTCGGTGTCGACGCCCACTTCGCGCTGGGTGACGATACATTGCTGGTGTTCATGAATGTATTCAATCGGGTCTTCGATGGTGATGATGTGGCCATAGCTATTGCGGTTGCGATGGTCGAGCAAGGCAGCCAAGGAGGTGGTTTTGCCGGTGCCGGTACCGCCGACAAAGAGGATCAGACCGTTTTTTTCCATCGCCAAATCTTTCAGCTTAGCCGGCAAATTAAGCTCATCCAGGCTGGGGATTTTGGTGTTGATTTTGCGACAGACCACCGCGACATGGCCTTGCTGCATCAAGACATTGATACGGAAGCGCGCGTCACCAAACGGCGAGATGGCAAAATTGCATTCCATCGTTGCTTCAAACTCGCTGGCTTGCCGTTCGTTCATGATCGAATGCGCCAGCTCGAGGGTATGCGCGGGCATCAGCACTTGATTCGACACCGGGGTAATTTTGCCGTCTATTTTTAAGGCAGGCGGAAAACGGGCGGTGATGAATAGGTCGGAACCGTTTTTTTGCACCATCAGACCGAGCAGGTCGTGCATAAATTTTAGAGCTTGATCGCGTTCCATCTAGTCGTTTTCCTTGTGTGCTAACGGGAGATGCAGCCTTAATCGCCGATGAAGTTGTCTTTGTTAGCGGCTTTGCCGCGTGCTTCGCTCATTGAAATGACGTTGCGCCGTGCTAGATCAAGCAAATTTTGGTCTAGCGTTTGCATGCCGTATTGCTGCCCGGTTTGGATCGACGAATACATCTGCGCGACTTTGTTTTCGCGAATCAGATTGCGGATGGCCGGGGTGCCAATCATGATTTCATGCGCGGCGACACGACCTGTGCCGTCTTTGGTTTTGAGCAGGGTTTGCGAGATCACGGCACGTAAAGATTCGGACAACATTGAACGCACCATTTCTTTTTCGGCGGCAGGAAAAACGTCGACGATGCGGTCTATGGTTTTAGCCGCGCTTGAGGTGTGCAGCGTGCCAAACACCAAGTGCCCGGTCTCAGCGCCTGAGAGCGCTAAACGGATGGTTTCCAGATCACGCATTTCGCCGACCAGAATCACGTCTGGATCTTCGCGCAGAGCCGAGCGCAGGGCGTTGCTAAACGAACGGGTATGCGGTCCGACCTCGCGTTGGTTGATCAGGCATTTTTTCGGTTCATGCACAAACTCAATCGGATCTTCGACGGTCAGGATGTGGCCGTGTTCGTGCTCATTGACGTGATTCACCATCGCCGCCAAGGTCGTTGATTTACCCGAGCCGGTAGGCCCGGTGACCAAAACAATGCCGCGTGGGTATTCGGCGATGCTTTTGAAAATCGGCGGGCACTTGAGTTCTTCTAGGGTTAAGACTTTTGACGGGATGGTGCGAAAAACCGCCGCCGCACCGCGATTTTGCACAAAAGCATTCACACGAAAACGCGCCAAACCGGGTATCTCAAAAGAAAAATCGCACTCCAAAGTGTCTTCGTACACCTTGCGCTGACCATCGTTCATGATGTCGTAGATCAAGCCGTGCACCACTTTTTGCTCCATCGCCGGCAGATTGATTCGACGCACATCGCCATGCACGCGGATCATCGGCGGCAAACCCGACGATAAGTGCAAGTCAGACGCTTTATTTTTGACGCTAAAGGCAAGCAGTTCGGTAATGTCCATCAGGGGGAGTCCTCAGGCAATACGTTATAATTCCCCGTCTTCGGGGGCACTTTTTGCTGCTCTGCTGCTGGCTTTTGACTAACTTGGCGAACACTCGGCGAAGCGTTTGATTATGACCACAATCGAGAATCGGCTGCAAGCCGTTCGTGCGCGGATTGACGCAGCGGCGAGACGTTACGGACGCTTAGCGGACGAAATCCGCTTGCTCGCGGTGAGCAAAACCTGGCCGACAGAAGCTGTGTTGGCCGCAGCTGCCGCTGGCCAGCTGGCTTTTGGTGAGAATTACGTGCAAGAAGCCAGCGCTAAAATGGACGACTTGGCGGCGCTGCCCTGGCCTTTGGCAGCGCCAGCAGAGTGGCATTTTATCGGCCCCTTGCAACGCAATAAAACGCGCTCTGTCGCAGAGCGCTTCGCTTGGGTGCACACGGTGGATCGTTTGAGCATCGCTGAGCGTTTGTCAGCGCAACGCCCCAACACGCTGCCGCCCCTTGCCGTGTGTTTGCAGGTCAATGTCAGCGCTGAGGCGAGCAAACATGGTTTGCCGTGCGCGCAGATTCCCGCTTTGGCGCACGCCGTAGCGGCTTTGCCGCGCTTGCGTTTACGCGGATTGATGGCGATCCCCCAGGCAACAAATGATTTTGCGGCGCAACGCCTGGCATTTGCGCAGGTGCGCACACTATACGAATCCCTGCGCAGCGAAGGCTTAGCCTTAGACACTTTATCGCTCGGCATGTCGCATGACCTTGAGGCGGCGATCGCCGAAGGCGCAAACCTGGTGCGCGTGGGCACCGCTATTTTTGGAGAACGAGTCAGCGCATGAAAATTACTTTTTTGGGTGGCGGCAATATGGCCAACGCCTTGATTGGCGGGTTACTAAAAACGGGTTCTACGGTAGCGGACATTGCGGTCATCGACGCGCTGGCCGAAGCACGCACACGACTCAAGCAGACTTATGGCATTCGTGTTTATGCCGCGCAAGACTCTGCCGCTACGCTGGCCGAAGCGAGCGATTGCGCAGTGTTGCTGCTCGCCGTCAAACCGCAGCAAATGCAAGCGGCCTGTTTGCCCCTACGCCCCCTGTTGCAACAACAGCTGGTGATCAGCATCGCTGCTGGCTTGCGTCTCAGCGATTTGTCGCACTGTTTAGGCGGCTACCAACGCTTGGTGCGCGCGATGCCCAATACGCCCGCTTTAATTGGCGCCGGCATCAGCGGTTTGTACGCCACGCCGCAGGTGTCTGCGCCAGAGCGGCAGTGTGCTGAACGCCGTCGGCACGGCTTTCTGGGTGGCGGAAGAAAACCAAATGGACGCGGTAACAGCGCTCTCGGGCAGCGGGCCGGCCTATGCTTTTTTGTGGTTAGAAGCCTTGCAGGAAGCCGCTGGCCAGCTCGGTTTTGACAGCGCGTTAGCGCGCCGCTTAGCGGTTGAAACGGTTCTAGGCGCGGCGCAATTAGCCGCGCAATCAGCCGAATCGATTGCCCTATTGCGGCAGCGCGTGACTTCTCCGGGCGGCACCACCGAAGCGGCATTGCAGGTGATGCACGCACGTGGCGTGGCAGACGGAATTGTCGCCGGCGTACTCGCTGCCGAAGCGCGTGGTCGTGCTCTAGGTCTGAGTTTGAGCCAAGCCTTGAGCCAAGAACATGACGCATAACTCCATAAACGCATAGACCAATAAAAGAAACCATGATGACGCAAGCATTTTTGTTTTTACTCGACACACTGTGCGGTTTCCTCACCAGTGTTTTGCTGCTGCGCTTTCACATGCAGTGGGTACGCGCCTCGTTTGCTAATCAGCTCGGCGCTTTTGTCGTGCAGCTCAGCAATTTCCTGGTCAAACCTTTGCGCCGAGTCTTACCCGGCTGGCGCGGCATTGACCTGGCCAGCCTGCTCGCCGCCTATACCGTACAACTGGTTTTTGTCGCTTTGTTGCTCCTCGTACGTGGCGGCTTTGACAGTTTGGCCTTGCTCGCTGACGGACTG
>JAZKFR010000050.1:0-6727 GCA_040386295.1 Pseudomonadota bacterium
TGGATAGCGAGCGCGAGCATGTTTTTTCAGCCAAATTCGCTTGCCCGGTGTGCGCGTATTCGCTGCAAGAGTTAGAGCCGAGAATTTTTTCGTTTAACAATCCAATGGGCGCTTGTCCGCAGTGCGACGGCCTAGGGGTGATTCAGTTTTTTGACCCGAAACGCGTCGTTGCCCAAGCGCATTTATCCTTAGCCGCAGGCGCTATTCGCGGCTGGGATAAACGCAATCCCTTTTGTTTTCAGATGCTCAGCGCGTTGGCAGCGCACTACGATTTTTCGCTCGAGACACCGTTTAACGCGCTGCCGGAGGCGATCCAGAACACCCTGCTTTACGGTTCTGGGCGTGACAAATTGGTTTTTGCGTACAGCAACGAACGTGGTGCCATAACGCGGCGTGAACACAGTTTTGAAGGCATCGTCGTCAATCTCGAACGACGTTACAAAGAGAGTGATTCCTCCTCTGTGCGTGAAGAATTAGCCAAACTGATCAGCAACAAAACCTGTCCGTCTTGCGCCGGCGCGCGTCTACGCAGCGATGCGCGCAATGTGCGTATCGGCAGTCAAGAAGATGCGCTGACCTTGCATCAGATCAGTCATTTGCCCTTGGCAGAGGCGCGCGATTATTGTTTGAATTTGTCTTTACAAGGCAACAAAGCGCAGATCGCCGAGAAAATTCTGCAAGAAATCGTCAGCCGTTTGCAGTTTCTGATTAACGTCGGACTCAACTATCTTTCGCTCGATCGTTCCGCCGAGAGTCTTTCCGGCGGGGAGGCGCAGCGCATACGCCTGGCTTCGCAAATTGGCTCTGGCTTGACCGGCGTTATGTACGTGCTCGACGAACCCTCAATCGGCCTGCATCAGCGCGACAACGAGCGCTTGCTCGAAACGCTCAAGCATTTGCGCGACATCGGTAATACGGTGATTGTCGTTGAGCATGACGAAGACGCGATTCGCCAAGCCGATTACGTTGTTGATATTGGCCCCGGCGCTGGCGTGCACGGCGGCCACATCGTCGCGCAAGGCACGCCCTGCGCTGTGCAAAACAACCTCGCCTCAGTGACCGGGGATTACCTCGCCGGGCGGCGCCGCATCGCCAGGCCAGATCGACTCGCAGCCGCTTCTGCAACAAAGGGCGCAAAAGACGCAAAAGGCAAAGCAAGCACCAGCACAAAACAGCTGCGCCCGGTTGATCCTGAGCGTCAGCTACAGCTCGTTGGCGCTTGCGGTAACAACCTAAAAAATGTCAGCTTGATCTTGCCGGTAGGGTTGTTTACCTGCGTTACCGGTGTCTCTGGTTCGGGTAAGTCAACGCTGATTAACGACACGCTGCACGCGGCGGTGGCGCGCCATCTCTATGGCTCAAGCGCTGAACCAGCGAGTTACCAGAGCCTGCTTGGCTTGGATCATTTCGATAAAGTCATCAACGTGGACCAAAGCCCGATTGGCCGTACACCGCGCTCTAACCCGGCCACCTACACCGGCTTGCTGACCCCGATTCGTGAATTATTTGCCGGCGTGCCAGAAGCGCGCGCACGGGGTTATGGCCCGGGACGTTTCTCGTTCAACGTCAAAGGCGGGCGCTGCGAAGCTTGTCAGGGTGACGGCGTGCTCAAAGTGGAAATGCACTTTTTGCCGGATCTTTACGTGCCGTGCGACGTTTGCCATGGCAAGCGCTACAACCGAGAAACCTTGGAAGTGCAGTACAAACATCAAAACATCCATGACATTTTGCAAATGACCGTCGAACAAGCGCGGGTCTTTTTCGACGCAGTGCCTGTCGTCGCACGCAAACTACAAACCTTGCTCGACGTCGGTTTGAGCTACATCACGCTTGGTCAGGCGGCAACCACGCTCTCCGGCGGTGAAGCGCAACGCATCAAACTCGCGCTAGAACTGTCTAAGCGCGACACCGGACGCACCCTCTACATTCTTGACGAACCGACGACAGGGCTGCACTTCCAGGACATTCAGATGCTGCTCCAGGTTTTGCATCGTCTGGCTGATCACGGCAATACCGTGGTGGTCATCGAACACAATCTGGACGTTATCAGCACGGCCGACTGGGTGATCGACCTCGGCCCAGAAGGCGGTGGCGGCGGTGGGCAAATTATTGCCACCGGCACGCCACAAACGATCGCACAAAGCGCACTGAGCCATACCGGACGCTTTCTGAACGCACTTTTTACTAGCGTTGCTGCCCGCGAAGCAGAAACTCTAAGTAATTGATTGTTTTATTCAAACATGACTCGTGCTAAAAAAAAACAACAAAACTTGCGCTGCATGGCTATTTTCGGGACACTACCCCCTTCCCTAGAGACCAATGAAATGACAGAATCGCCTCGGAGTTTTCCTTCGGAGTTCCCTTAGTTGGCTCTTTTAGTCCCAAGCCGAATCTCGCTAATACCCGTTAGTACCGCTAATACCCGTTAATACCGCTAGTACCTTTTTCTACAACCCACTGGAGATACCATGAACAAGTCTGAAATGATTGATGCCATTGCTGCTCGCACCGAACTGTCTAAGGCCGCTTCTGGAAAAGTACTAGACGCTTTTGTCGACATCATCGTCGACGCTGTTGCCAACGGCGATGGCGTTAGCCTTGTCGGTTTTGGCGCTTTCAAAGCCGCAGCGCGCGCGGCGCGTGAAGGAAAAAACCCTAAGACTGGCGAGAAAATCAAAATCGCTGCGACGACGGTGCCTAAGTTCTCGGCTGGCGCAACATTCAAGACAGCGGTTTCGACTGCTAAAGCAAAAGGTAAGAAAAAGTAGTCAAACGACTCGCTTGGTTTACCCTGCTGTGCGCCGTATTTCGCTTCGTCGATTTGCGCGCACAGGCAATAAAAAAGGCTTGCTTCTGGCGAGCCTTTTTTATTACGCAAGATTTTGTCTAAGCCGTGCGTCAAAATCTTCGGCAAAAGGCGATGTGCGGATGTTTTTTCAATCAAGTTCTTCAAGCTCCTCCCCGCTGCTCGTCTGGCTCGTCGGCGTCAAGGCTGCTTGGATATTGCCCAACTAGAGCTGACCCGAGGTGGACGCTATGAGTCAAAGCACGCTACACGAGCATTCACGTGACTATCCACCAGCGCCTAGCGATGTTTACTTGTACGCCACCTGCTTGGTCGACCTGTTCACCCCCGAGGCGGGGATAGACACTGTTCGCCTGCTTGAGCACGCCGGCGTGCGCGTGCATTTTCCGACTGGACAAAGCTGCTGTGGTCAGCCTGCTTATACCAGCGGTTTCCCTGATGCAGCGCGCACAGTCGCGCTAAGCCAGTTACGCCTTTTCCCAGAACCCTGGCCGGTGGTGATCCCTTCCGGTTCGTGCGCGGGCATGTTGCGCCATCACTACGTCAAATTATTTGCCGACCAGCCTGAGCTGTGCGCTGAGGCGACGGCCTTGGCCGAGCGGGTTTTTGAGCTGGCCGAATTCTTAGTTGAGGTGCTGCATTTCAAACCGCAAGATAGGGGTTCAGCGCACAGCGTCGCCGTGCATACCTCGTGCTCTGCGCGGCGCGAGATGGGAACGCACGAACACAGCGCGGCCTTGCTCGGGCAATTATCGGCGGTGCGTTTGTGCCAGCCTGAGCATGCAACGGAATGTTGTGGTTTTGGCGGCACCTTTTCGCTCAAGCACCCGTCTATTTCGGCAGCGATGACGCAAGACAAAATTGACGCGCTGAAAGCCTCGTCTGCGGACAGTTTTGTTTCGGCAGACTGCGGCTGTTTGCTCAACCTGAATCATCGCTTGCAAAAACAGAATGACCCTTGGCAGGGGACGCATCTGGCCAGCTTTCTCTGCCAACGTCTTGGCCTGACGACGACAGCTGATGCAGAGGCAATTTCGGAGCCAAGCCAAGAGCCAATTCCAGAACTAATCCAGGGAGCAGAAAAATGACGGCGCGCGCCCGTATTCTGCAAAAACTCTGTGCCGTCTCTGTTGCCAAAGACGCTGCCTTACCCGACGTGCACGCTTTTTATCGTGCCGAAAAGCAGCAGCAAAGCGCGCAAACGCAACCCTCTGTGGCGCAACAGAAGAGGCAGAAAATCGCTCAGTTTTGCCGCCAATTACGTGCCGCGCACGCTGAAGTCATCGAAGTCAGCGCGCTCAATTGGCCCGCCTTAGTGCGTGCCTATTGCGAACAAAATCAGATCGCCAATCTGCTCTACGGAGCGCACGGCGTGTATGGCGCAACACTGAGTGCTGCTTTGGCGCCGTCGGCGCAACACCCCGCAGCTAAGCCCCAGCTCAAAGCTTATGCAGAAGTCATCGACACTTGGAAAGACAGTCTGTTTGAGCACATTGCGGCTGGGTTTAGCTCAGCGCGCGGCGGCATTGTCGATACTGGTAGCCTAATTTTGTGGCCGGATGCGCACGAACCACGGGCGCTTTCTTTAGTGCCGCCGGTGCACTTTGCGCTGCTCGACGCCAACAAGCTGTACGCCAACCTGGCTGAAGCGATGGCGCAAGAAGCCTGGTACCAGGGCTTGCCGAGTAATGTGCTCCTGATTTCCGGCCCTTCTAAAACGGCGGATATTCAAACGACGCTGGCTTATGGTGCGCATGGGCCTAAAACGCTGGTCGTGCTGCTCATGCTGCCCGATGACTTTTATGCTCTGGAGGCATGATGCCCGCCTTGAATAAGCCTGGATCTGAGCCGACTGCGCTGCGCCTTGACCGCGAATCTGCTGCATTTGGTGAGCCTAGCCTTGACGCCACAGTTGGCTCAGCGGCACCCTTGAACTTTGTTCCCGCGTCTGAGTTTAAAGCGCGCAGCCAGCGGCAATTAGATGATCCGCAAATGCGCCAAAGCTTTCGTGCGGCGATGGATTTTTTGATCGACAAACGTGCCAGCCAGTTTCCCGATCAAGCGAGTTTTGAGCGGCAACGCGCTTTGGCTGCGCAGATTCGCCAATACAGTCTGGCGCACCTGCCGGAGCTCTTGCTTGAGCTGGAAAGCAAGCTGAGTGAAAACGGGATTAGCGTGCATTGGGCTGAGAACGCCGAGCAGGCGCAGCGCATTGTGATCGACATCGCACAAAGCCATGCGGCGACGCAGATGGTCAAAGGCAAGTCCATGGTGAGCGAGGAAATTGAGCTGAACCACGCCTTGCAAGCAGCGGGGATCGACGCGCTGGAAAGCGATATGGGCGAATACATAGTCCAGCTGGCCGGCGAAACCCCCTCGCACATCATCATGCCGGCGATCCACAAAACCAAACTCGAAATTGCCCGTCTCTTTGCCGAGCAGGTGCCTGGCGCCGGCTATACCGAGTCGGTCGATGAGTTAATCGCGATTGGGCGCAAGGTGCTACGGCAAAAATTCTGTGCTGCCGACATCGGTTTGTCTGGCGTGAACTTTGCGATTGCCGAAACCGGCACCCTCTGCCTGGTGGAAAACGAAGGCAATGGCCGTATGTGCAGCACCGTGCCCAAGGTGCACATCGCACTCACTGGCATCGAAAAAGTCATCGCCAAACTAGAGCATTTGCCGCCTCTGCTGAGTCTGCTTACACGCTCAGCGACCGGGCAGGCGATCACCACCTACGTCAATTTGATTAGCCGCCCGCGCCAAGCGGATGAGAAAGACGGGCCGCAGGAAGTGCATCTAATCCTGCTCGACAACGGGCGCACGCAAGCCTACGCCGATGAGCAAATGCGCCAGACCTTACAGTGCATACGCTGTGGCGCCTGCATGAACCATTGCCCGGTGTACACCCGCATCGGCGGGCATGCCTACGGCACTAGCTATCCCGGACCGATTGGTGCCATCGTCGCGCCGCATTTGTTTGGTTTAGCGGCGACCCATGCTTTGCCGACTGCGTCGAGTTTATGCGGGGCTTGTGGCGAGGTTTGCCCGGTGGCGATTCCGATTCCCGATTTGCTCATCAGATTGCGTGGCGAAGCGCAGCACCCGGCCAGCTCGGGTCACCCTGCCTTACGTGGACAAGCGGCTGTGCACAGCACGGGGCTAGATCTGCTTTGGCTGTTGTGGGCCAAGGTCTATAGCCAGCCTAGCTTCTATCGCGGCTTTGCTTGGCTCGCCACGCGTACCCGTGTTCTGGCGCCCTGGCTGCAAGAACGTTTGCCCTCGGGCTGGACGCGCAGCCGCACGCCGCTCAAGCCCGCCGCGCGCAGCTTGCACGAATACATGGCAGCACGGCGGCCGCCTAATTCCAAATCGTCCAAATCCTCCAAATCCTCCAAATCCTCCAAATCGCATTAGAACCGATACTTTGCCAACTGCGCCTTGCCTTGCTACAGCAATGTCTGCGCGCAGAAAATTCCCTAGCCACCAACATAAACTTTTTCACCCAACGCTTGCTTTCCCCTCTCCCGCCCCTGCGGGGCACCCTCTCCCACAAGTGGGCGAGGGAATGATGCTGCTCAGTGAGCGCCTAGTTGCTTGTGCCGAGGTCTTCTCCTAGCAAATAGCTGCGTCTCTCGGCGCAAGCATCTGATCGCCGATTTCTTGCCGTCCATCCCGCAACGCCTGCATTTGGTCTGTTCGTGCCGACGCCTTTAGCCACTCAGTGCTAACTTGGCCGCTCGGCTTGCTTTTTGAGCTAGGGGAGAAGGCTATGAACAGCACCGCTGCGTCAATTCCAATTCACATTCAAACGCGCATTAAAACGCGCATTAAAACGCGCATTAAAACGCACACTCAAACGCACACGCAAACGTGCACGCAAAGCGATGCCGTGTCGGCTGCGCCTAGCCTGGCTACAAC
>JAZKFR010000051.1:0-210 GCA_040386295.1 Pseudomonadota bacterium
ACATCGCGCGCAACGCCGCACAGGCCATCATGGCGCAGGCCGATGCCCATCCTAGCAGCCCGCCGTCGGGCGAAATCATCTTGCGCACCAGAGCTGCCCGCCAAGTGACTTTGGTCAAACGCCGCTACCGCTTGGCGCTTGAATTGCAGATCATCGACAACGGTCCCGGCATTCCCGACGATATTCGCGAACGTATGTTTTACCCCTTGG
>JAZKFR010000051.1:220-5958 GCA_040386295.1 Pseudomonadota bacterium
GGTTTCGGGGCGTGACGGGGGGCACGGTTTGGGGCTCACTTTGGCGCAAAGTTTTATTCAACAACATCAGGGCATGATCGAATGCAGTAGCCGCCCCGGCTATACACGTTTTGTCGTGCGCATGCCGCTCGATAAAGCCTGAGCAGCGTATTTTGTTAGCCGCGTGGCTTGGCTCAATGGATTAAGAAGGAAGACATGAAACCGGTTTGGATTATCGACGACGACAAGTCGATTCGTTGGGTGCTTGAAAAAACCCTGACGCGTGGACAAATCCCATTCAAGAGCTTTGCCTCGGCAAACGAAGCTTTGGCGGCGCTTGATAAGCTTGATAAGTGCGATCAACACCATAACGCAGCGGAAGCCCCTCAGGTGCTGATTTCCGACATCCGCATGCCCGGTCAGTCTGGCCTTGATTTGCTCAAACAGGTTAAAGAACGCTTTCCCGCTTTGCCGGTCATCATCATGACGGCGCACTCGGATTTAGAAAGCGCGGTTTCGGCTTTTCAAGGCGGCGCTTTTGAGTATCTGCCGAAACCGTTTGACCTCGATCAAGCGTTAGACCTGATCCGCCGCGCAATGAACGAAAGCGCGCAAGAGTCGCACGCTGCCGAAGAGCCGACTTTGAGTCCAGAAATCATTGGCCAGGCGCCGGCCATGCAAGACGTTTTTCGCGTCATTGGCCGCTTGAGCCAGTCGCACGCGACGGTCATGATCACCGGCGAATCGGGGGCGGGTAAAGAATTGGTGGCGCACGCGATCCATCGCCACAGCCCGCGCGCAAGCAAGCCGTTTATTGCGATCAATACGGCGGCGATTCCGAAGGATTTGCTGGAGTCCGAGTTGTTTGGCCATGAGCGCGGCGCATTTACGGGGGCTGCCACTCAACGCCGGGGGCGCTTTGAGCAAGCCGAAAGCGGCACGCTGTTTTTAGACGAAATTGGCGATATGCCTGCTGAATTGCAGACGCGTTTGTTGCGCGTTCTGTCCGACGGGCATTATTACCGGGTTGGCGGACACGCGCCGCTCAAAGCGAATGTACGTATCATCGCGGCGACGCATCAGCACCTAGAAGCGCGGGTTAAAGAAGGGTTGTTCCGTGAGGATCTGTTTCACCGCCTCAATGTGATTCGCGTTCGCTTGCCGAGTTTGCGCGAACGGCGCGAAGACATCCCCGTTTTGGCGCGGCATTTTTTGCAGAAAACGGCGCAAGAGCTGGGCGTAGAAGCCAAGCGCTTTTCTGAAGCGACCTTGAAGCATCTGGCGACGCTTGAGTTTCCGGGTAATGTGCGCCAACTCGAAAACCTCTGTCATTGGCTGACCGTCATGGCGCCAGGACAAATGATCGATGTCGCCAATCTGCCGCCCGAGCTGCGTGAGCCTAGCCTAGGAACGCTCGCGACAGAACAGGGCGATGATTGGCAAAGTATTTTGGCAAAAGAAGTCGACCATCTGCTCAAGCACGCCAGCGGTTCTGTGCATGAACAACTGAGCAAAAGCTTTGAGGCACTGCTGATCAAACGTGCGCTGCTGCATACCGAAGGTCGGCGCGTTGAAGCCGCGCAGATTCTGGGCATTGGACGCAATACCATTACGCGAAAAATACAAGAATTGAAGTTGGACAGCGCGCCGACTGCGCGCGAAGAAACAAGCGCGCTAAAAGAACAACACACGCCCGATTAGCGGAACACGAGATTTATGGCAGCAGCGCACAGTGAAATCAATCGAATCAATCCACATCAGTTAAAAGCCCTGCTCAGCCCGGTACAAGGACGTTTTGATGTTGATGTGCTGGCCGAATGTACGTCGACCAACAGCGTTTTGTCGGCGCGTGCCGCACAGGGCGCGCCGTCTGGCTTGGTCGTCGTCGCGGATCGGCAAACAGCAGGGCGGGGGCGGCGTGGCCGGTCGTGGGTTTCTCATTTGCACGAGGCTGAAGCGAGCCTGAGCTTCTCTTTGCTCTGGCGTTGCGCTGGTGGCGTTGAGCGGATCAGCGGTTTGTCTTTGGCCATCGGCGTTGCGGTGGCGCGTGCGCTCGATGCGCTTGGCGCGCAAAAAATTGGGCTCAAATGGCCAAACGATATTCTGTTCGACGGCCGTAAATTGGGCGGCATTCTGGTCGAGTTGCAAAGTGAGCAAAACGCAACGCAGGCCATCATCGGGATTGGTCTCAACCTGCAACTACCGCCGACTGAGCAGCTGGAGCATCCTGTCGCTGCGCTGGCGCACAGCTGCACGCTGCTGCCCAGTCGTCAGCAAGTGTTAGCTCAGTTATTGATCGAACTGGCCGGTGTCTTGGATCAGTTTGCCGAGCATGGCTTTGCCGCGCTGCGCTCTGAGTGGCAGCAACGCCATGTCTGGCATCAACAGTCGGTGCATCTCTTGCGTGATGGCCAGATCGAGCAGGCGGGGCTGTGCCAGGGCGTAGATACGGACGGCGCTTTGTTAATTCTGAACGAGCAAGGCCTGGTGCGTTGCCTGTCAGGCGATCTTTCGCTGCGTGTTGCATGATCATTAGCTTAGACGCAGGCAATACCCGCATCAAATGGGGTGTCTTTGCCGCAGGTCGGTGGCAGGCGCAAGGGGCATTGGCCACCGCCGATAGTGAAGCTCTGGCGCATTTGGTGGACAGCTGGCCACACAAGGCACGTTTGGCCATTGCTAACGTAGCCGGAGCGTCTGTCGCGCAGCGCTTGCATCGCTTGATCGACGACAAATGGCCGCAGGCGCTGTATCTGCAAAGCAGCGCGCAGCAAGGCGGGGTGCGCAACGGCTATGAGCACAGCAGCCAACTCGGCGCTGACCGTTGGGCGGCTTTGATTGGCGCGCGTCATTTGGTTCAGGGGGCTTGTTTGATTGTTTCTGCTGGTACCGCAACGACGATTGACCAGCTTGATGCCGACGGTGTCTTTCAGGGCGGGGTGATTCTGCCCGGCTACGAACTCATGCGACAGGCTTTAGCGCAAGGCACAGCGCAGCTTTCGCTGGCGGCGGGTAATTTTGTCGAGCCGGCGCGTAATACCTCGGATGCGATGACGAGCGGCTGTTTATCGGCGCAAATGGGCGCTATTGAGCGGGCGTATCGGCAGATGCCGCCGGGTGCGACCTGCGTGCTGAGCGGCGGTGGCGCGGCTTTGCTGGCACCGCACCTGGCTCTGCCGCTGCGCCAGTTTGACAATTTAGTGCTCGAAGGTTTGCGTTACCTTGCCTTAGAGGCAGCTGATTGATTGCGTTTATTTTCTCCGCGCCTAACTAGGAATCGATTGATGCGTACAGCCGTTTTTTTATTGCTTTTGTGCAACCTGTTGTTTTTCAGCTGGGCACAGGGCTATTTCGGGACGAGTAAAAAGCCAGATGCGCTGCGCTTGCAACAGCAATTGTTGCCCGAACAAGTGAATATCGTCTCGCCAAAAACTTCAGTTACGCCGACTCAGACGCTAGATAACACCGTTGACTCAGCACCCAGCGCGGCGGGTGATGCTAACAACGTAGCCTGTTTGCGTTGGCACGACATCAAATCGGCAGACTTTGAGTCGGTACAAGCACTGTTGGCCGAACGTTTTCCGCTACTCAAGGTGCAGCAAAGCAGGGACAGGGGCAAGTTGAGTCATTGGGTCTTTATCCCGGCGCTGGGGAGTAAGGCCGCTGCCGATAAAAAAATGGGCGAATTAAAGTGGTTAGGGGTGAGTGAGGGCTTTATTGTGAATACGCCGGGTTTGAATCATTGGGCCATTTCGCTCGGGGTGTTTTCAACGCGTGAGGCAGCGCAGCAGCAGCTTGAGCAACTCATCAGTCAGGGCGTCAAATCGGCACGCGTGGGCGAATATGAGGCGAACCCAGGCGTCGTCTCGCTGCAAGTAACGGGCAGTAAAGCGCAGCTCGATTTGCTGCAAGCTAGCCAAGTGAAGGCGCTGGCCAGCGCCAAAGCGGGCAGCTGTTCGGCTGCGTTGTAGAGAGTCGACGTCATGAAAGCCCATGGCATGCCCTTTATCGTGGGTCTTACTGGCGGCATTGGCAGTGGTAAAAGTACGGTGGCTGAGTTATTCGCCAGTCGGGGCGCCCGCTTGGTTGATAGCGATGTGATTGCGCATCAACTGAGCAGCGCGCCGGGGCCCGCGATGACGGCGATTGCTGCGGCTTTTGGCACGGAATTTGTGCGTGCGGATGGCGGCTTGGAGCGCGCTGCAATGCGTCGTTTGGTTTTTGCCGACCCCGCGCGCAAACAACAGTTGGAAGCAATTTTGCACCCCATGATTCGGCAAGAAGCCATGGCGCGTTGCGCGGCGCAGAGCGCTGCACCCTATGTGCTTTTGATTGTGCCCTTACTGGTCGAGTCGGGCAGCGCATACCGAAAAATGCTGGATCGTATTTTGCTGGTTGATTGCGCTGAGGCACTACAACGGGCCCGGGTTGCCGCGCGTAATGCTTGGCCGAGCGCCACGATAGACGCGGTGATCAACAGTCAAGCCTCACGCGCGCAGCGCTTAGCGATTGCGGATGATGTGCTGTGCAACAACACGACGAGTGCTGATCTGCATCAGCCGATCAGCGAGTTACACGCGCTTTACCTTGCTTTGGCTGCGACTAAAGCCAGTTAAGGCAGGCCGGTGGTTGAGGTTTTGCGGTAAACAGTTCAAAATCGCCGAACTTCAGCGACCTCAAACTTGGCCACGGTGTGATCACATACGAATATCCCTTCAACGAACGCATACGCACTTTGTTGCGCCTGGAGGATTTGTTCGAGAAGACCGCGCATTTTATGCAAGCCTCTGGTGCGCACGAACATCACGTCACCTTGCTCACGCTGTTCGAGATTCTTGAGGTGGCCGGTCGTGCCGACCTAAAAATGGATCTGATTCAAGAGCTTGAGCGGCAACGGCAAAGCCTCTTGGTTTTTCGTAATAACCCCGAGATTTCAGAAGAAGCCCTCTCCGGCGCGCTCTACGAGATCGAGCAAGCCTCAGCCGCGCTCCTCGGTATGAGTGGCAAGATTGGCCAGAATTTGCGTGATAACGATTGGCTGATGGCGATCAAGAGTCGCGCGGCGATTCCGGGTGGCGTCTGCGAGTTTGACCTGCCGTCTTACCACCACTGGCTACACCATGAAGCAGCTAAGCGCACGGCCTCGCTCAACCTCTGGTTAAAGCCTTTGCTGCCGCTGCGTGATGGTTTGACGATTATTCTGCGTTTGCTCAGAGCCAGTGGTCGCTCCGAGCGTAACGAAGCAAAAAATGGTTTGTTTCAGTTGATGCTCGGTGGCAACAACCCGCATAACGGCGCGCAAATGGTGCGTATTTCCTTGCCGCTGCACGCCCCTTTCATCCCCGAAATTAGCGCCAATAAATACGCGCTGAATATCCGTTTTGCCCGCCCAGAAGGCGATCACCGTCCGCGCCATTGCGACGATGACATCGAATTCGATATGTTGTTTTGCAACCTCTAACGCCGACTATCCCTCGGGTTTTTCTATGACTGTCGAAACTCAGCCGAAAAAAATCAGCGTGCGTTGTCCGCACTGTTCCGGCCTATCGTTGTGGAGCGCTGAAAATTCCTGGCGCCCGTTCTGCTCTGCCCGCTGCAAAGACATTGACTTGGGCGCTTGGGCAGCTGAGTCGTACCGCGTCCCCGTTAGCCTCGGCGTGGACGAGCTGTTATCCCTCGGTGAGCACGAATAGAGCGAATGGCACGAATGGCACGAATGGCACGAATGGCACGAATGGCACGAATGGCACGAATGGCAC
>JAZKFR010000051.1:6058-7826 GCA_040386295.1 Pseudomonadota bacterium
GATAAGCCGCAGCGCAGCAATTCCAAGCAGCGCCCACACAGTACGACGCCACGCAACACCACACTAGGTATTGACCGACTCCGCAGCCGCAGCCGCAGCCGCCGTCCTACCCGCAGCCTGATCACCCCAGCCGCGCATCATCGCGATGCCGTGCGCCCCCTGTGTCTGAGCCGTAGCCAAATCTTCTCTACGCATTCCCCCGAGCGCAAAAACGGGGAGCGGCGAAGACTCGATCAGCTGCGCGAAGGCTGGCCAACCGATGCCTGAAGCCTGCGCGTGTGTCGGTGTAGGGCAGACGGCGCCGAGCACGACAAAATCCAGACCCAAGGCTGCGGCATGCGCTAACTCAGCTTCGTTGTGGCAAGAAGCGGCAACCCAGGCGAAATCGGGGCGCTGTTGCGTGCGTAAAAGGCGCGTCGCAGAAAGATGTACGCCGTGCGCGCCCAGCTGATGCGCCAGCGTCTCGTCGTCGTTGATCAGTAGGCGTGCGTCAGGGTAAGCGCCTACTCTCTTTTTAACCTCTGTTGCGAAATGCAGAAGCTCTGTTGCGCCCAGGCCTTTTTCGCGTAGCTGAATTAGTTTTAGCCCCTGCGCCAGCGCCGCGCTCAGCCGCGCCAACTCAGCGCTTACTCCGCGCTCGCTTGCTTGCGTGATGGCATATACGGTAGGCAATTCCAGTGCACGCAGAATCGAGTCATTGGCTGGCAAAATCGGCGCGACACGGCTGGCCTCGCCTAGCCGTGTCCAAGCAAAAGCCTGTTTTTCTCGAGCTTGTAGCGAACCTGACCAACTCGTGACGCGAAAGAACTTAAGTCGTACTGTGGCGTGGGGATAAGAAAAAGTCTTGCACAGCCAGGGCAAAACCGCGTCATCCGCCGTCAGCGTAATGCCCAACTCTTCATCCAACTCCCGCACTAAAGCTTGGCGCCAGGTTTCGCCTAGCTCTAGCTTGCCGCCTGGAAACTCCCAGTAACCAGCATAAACTTTGCCGCTCGGACGCTGCGCCAAGAGGAATTCGCTACCCTGCGCGCCCTGGCGTAACAGCACGGCGGCGGCGACATCGACTATTTTGCTCATGGCTTAGGACTCGCTGAGCCCAGACGCGTCACGCTGCGTTGAGCACCCGCCCAGTCTTTAGCAAACTGCCAGGCTACCCGCCCGCTACGCGCACCGCGCGCCAAAGCCCAGTTAAGCGCCGCGCGCTCGACGTGCGCGCGTGCTGCGGGATTCACGCCGGGCGCACAGTCAAACGAGCTCAGCCAGTGGCGCACCACGTTGAGATAGGCGTCTTGATCAAATGGGTAGAAAGAAACCCACAAACCAAAGCGTTCGGATAAAGCCATTTTTTCTTCAACTGCCTCGCCCGGATGAATTTCTTCTGCTGTGCGCTGCTGCGCCAGATTCTCCTCACAGTACTCAGGCAGCAAATGCCGCCGGTTGGACGTGGCGTAGATCAAGACATTTTCTGCTGCGGCAGAGAGCGAGCCGTCGAGCACCACCTTGAGCGCTTTGTAGCTCGGATCATTCGCCTCAAAAGACAGATCGTCACAAAAAATGATGAAGCGCTCTGGGCGCTCGGCGATTTGTTCAACGATGTCAGATAAATCGACTAAATCGCTTTTGTCGACCTCGATCAAGCGCAGACCTTGCGCTGCGTAGGCGCTGAGCAGTGCTTTGATGAGCGAGGACTTGCCGGTGCCGCGTGCGCCCGTGAGCAAGACATTATTTGCTGAATGCCCGGCAACGAATTGACGGGTATTCGCGTCAA
>JAZKFR010000052.1:0-3895 GCA_040386295.1 Pseudomonadota bacterium
ATTGTCTTCCCGTCAAGACGGGGTGGCGTACCCGTTTTCAGACGACCTACTGGGCATTGCAGCTCACGCAAACGGCTAGCCAGAGAAAGCGACGGCGGATCCCCCATGCGGCCAGCGGTATAGTGATTTAAACCGACATGGATCAAACCATTGAGAAAAGTACCTGCCGTCAGCACTACTGCGCGGGCATGAAAACGAATACCCAATTGAGTCACTGCGCCCACGACACGATCCCCTGTGACGATCAAATCGTCGCAGGCCTGGGCAAAAATCGTCAGATTAGGCTGATTCTCCAAGCGACGACGAATCGCCTGTTTGTAGAGCAAACGATCGGCTTGCGCACGCGTCGCACGAACCGCTGCACCTTTGCTTAGATTGAGGGTGCGAAATTGGATTCCTGCCTCATCGGTCGCCGCCGCCATGGCACCGCCCAGCGCGTCGATCTCTTTGACCAAGTGTCCTTTGCCGATACCGCCAATCGAAGGGTTACAGCTCATCGCCCCGAGCGTTTCGATGTTATGCGTCAGCAGCAAAGTTTTAGCACCGAGGCGCGCGCTGGCCAAGGCAGCCTCAGTCCCAGCGTGGCCCCCCCCCACAACGATGACATCAAACGCCTCTGGAAATGCGACGGAGGCTTGATGAGATGAGGACGAAGCTGTGGTGGACATAGTTAACGGCGGTTTCTTGGTCAATCTAGGAGGGGGGCAATTGTACACCAGTTACCCAAACAGACAGAGGCAGCATAGATGGACGTAAATACAGGCAAGAAAGAGTGCAGCGAGACGATGATTTTTAATAACGACCAGGCGATGACAGATGTGCGCAAGCTAAGCGCCAAGAAATGACGCCGTGAAAAACAAAAAAGCCATTCCGAAGAATGGCCTAATCGCAGACTTTGACTGGTGCCCCCGAACGGAATCGAACCGCTACCTGATGATTACAAATCAACTGCACGACCTTCATGCTACGGGGGCAGCCTGACAAACGGCACGGGCACACAACACTCCGTGCCAAGCATTACTGCGGCGCGCATTATAGCCGATAGTTGGCAACAAGCACACAGACATTAGCGATTACTCAGGGCAAGCGCATGAGACTTTCCCCCCATTTAAAGATAGGTAATAAGCGCAAAAGCATCACAGAGTTGCCGTTTCTTCTAACAGAGTCTTCGTGCGCGCTTTTAACAAAAGGCATTGCGTTACAACAAGTGCTACGACAAACAGAGACGCAATGAGCAGCCCGACGGCGGTATGCGCTGCTAACGCTAAGCAGACAGTGGCGCATACCGCCCAGCCGCCCAGGATCATCAACAGATCCCGCAACACCAGGCCCGCCCGCCGATAGGTGGACAGCAGCAAGAGTAGCGTAGAAGCAAAAATGGCTGCCAACGATCCCATGGCAACACCCAACACACCAAACAGTGGTACCACTGAAAGATTGACCAGCAAATTTACGCCGAAGCCCAACAAAGCAGCGTAGGTAACACGAGGCGAGTTGCCTGAAACGATCGCCATTTTCGCAATCAGCGCCCACGAAATCACCATCGGCAGTTGCACCACACCCACTTTAACCACGTTCGCCAACTCAAGCAGCTGTTCTCCGCCAACCTCTCTGGATAGCACTAAGCCGACTAAAGGCTCGGCAAAAACAAATCCACCGACGGCAAGCAAGCCACCAAACCATCCTCCTACGGAAAATAAAAAATTCGCATCGCGCCTGATGCTGTGGCGCTGCGCGTGCGCGAACAGTCGCGACAAGTGCGGCAACACAACCGCCGTAGCTGCCACGCTAGACAGTCCAGAAAAAAGAATGATGATCTTGCTCGCAAACGCCCAGGCTGAAACGGCACCCGTACTGACCGTAGCGGCAAAAGCATAGTTGAGCGGAACAAGCGCTGCTGGCAGCAACGCGGCCAATACCAGCCGACGATATTGCTCAAGGATAGGGCTCAAGACCTGCGCTGATGGCAGCCTCGGAATAAAGCGTATCTCCGTATCACTGAATCGAAATGCGATCCACAACACGTTCAAAAGCGTACCCAGAAGCAAGCCCCCAATCGCCACAGCTGCTGCGTTCGATGCAGACGTAAGACTGAGCAAAATAAGCGTAATGGCCGGCACAAACAACTGCCCTAAGGCAGCATCACGCTGACGTCCCAACGCATTTAAAGCGGCATTACCTAGCACCGTCAATGCCGACAAAGGAAGGATTGGTGCAAACCAACGTAACATCAGTGAAGTAGAAGCAACGCCCTGCGACCCCGTGCCGCCCAGCACCGCTCCAGCCAACCAGGGCGCGAAAATAATGACTAAAAGCATCGCCCCGGCCAATACCAAAAAACTCAATCCCAAAGCACCCTCCAGCAGCTGAGCCTTATTATTACTCGCGATGAATGTGGGGGTTAAAGCATCTGCCATCGGCATGGCAAAACAAGTTACAAAAAACATGGGGATCATCGTTGCCGTAAAAAAAGCATCCAATTTTCCCGCCATGCCCAAATACTGAATCATCAAAAGATCGCGCGCAAAAAACCCCAGATAACAGGTCAGTGTAATCAGAACCACCACGAAACCGGCAGAAGCGAGTCTGCCAGCAGAGGTCATTAGAGGCGGGTGATCAGTCACACTTGCAGCAGTACGCTCCCCCGTAGTCTGAGCAGCAGATGTGGGTGCTTGCCGCAGATAGTCGGCAATCAGGCCAAACCAACCCACTGAACCGCACAGTAGAAAAAAGAGCCACAGCCCATAGCGCTGCCTATACAGTGTGCCGATATTCGGATGAATGTAGGCGATGATCATGAGTAATGTGCCGCAGAACAGCATGCCAGCGAGCAATTCACGGCTCGGTCTACGCCAGACAATGAGCACGATTCCTATGGCAAACAGATACCAGACCGCCGTTTCCATCGCACCAATCAAGCGGGGTAGCGTCACCCGCTCGCTCCAGCTATCTGGGAAGGGTGCGAGCAGACCCACGAACAATGCGCGCGGCAGGTATGCCAAAGCACTCAAACTGTTGTTCGGCAAACGCTCACCATCAATCTCAGAGTGTGCACCAACCTGCCGACCGAAGCCGACGAAATGCGCCCGAAGCTCAGAAGCTCGGCGCAAAGTTTTCTCAAGCATGGCCGGAGTAGATAAGGATTCATGCCAGTGCCACCCTGTTTGCGCTAGCGAGGAGAGGCTGGATACGGAGGCAGGATGTTTCGCCTCAGAGAGAACGGTTTCAACGCCATAAACACCAATCGTCTTGCCACTGTGCGCGAAAGCAAGCGCCGCCAAGGCAATCACGACCAAGAGCGTTAATTGCCAGGCTATGCTTTTCAGCGCAAGGCGTCGTCTAGTCATCGTAAGCATCAGAGAATCGACGATCAGCGCTACAGAAAAGCCAAGCGACAAAAGCACTACGTAATACGGTCGGACTAAGCCAACCAAAAGAACACCCGCAACGGCTTTGATCAACAGCAGCAGAAAGCGGCGCCAGTCAAATTCTGTAATCGACAAAGATTGGCACCAAGTTTCCAGTACAAGCAGGGTGCCTAAAATCGCGAAGGCATCCTTGTGATTTTGCCCGTACCACTGTAGCGACGAAGGAAAGGTCAAAAAAGCGATGCCTGCAATCAGGCCACCCAGTTGCCCTGGTACGCCCGGCCATAACCTGTAACCCAAACGATAAATAACGGCGGCACCAGCGGCATGAGCTGCCGCATTAAAGGGAATGAACCAAGCGGGATCAGGCCAAAATAAAGCATACAGCGCGGCCAACAAACCAACATTCCCGGTCGCGCCCGGGGGAAACATGGACCATTCTGACCACCCCTTGGCGCTAATTCTGGCCGCCATGTCTACTGCCAGGTTATGGAACACGAGCGCATCGTTCTGCAATAAACCATGCC
>JAZKFR010000053.1:0-15944 GCA_040386295.1 Pseudomonadota bacterium
CCTGAAGGTGGCTCGCGCGCTTGGCATTCGTCTGCACGCAGAGGCTGCATAAGGGCTAGTACATGCCTCGCAGGTGATGTGTCCTAGCCATGAGTTCAATTCGTTTTGTTCAGTTGTTTAACTCCCTTAAAAGTGCTGCTAGTTGGCGGTTGTCTACCGCATGCGCTGGTAATGCCGCAGTCTGTGCCTGAGTCTGCGTCTGCGTCTCGTCTGAAGCATCTTGACTGGTCGCGGCTAGCAATTGCGCTAAAACTGATTTGCTCGTTTTTTTCATTGCATCTAAGGCGCTAATCAGCGCGGTTTTGGTTTCGGATTCGTGCACTTGCTCTGCTTTTATTTCCGCTGCGCGGAAGTGTGTGCATGCAGCTTCCAAATCCTGCAGGCCTTGCTTTAGTTGTTTTTTGCGTTGCGGCGCAGTTTGTGTAGAGATTGGCTTAAGCGCCTGCTGTGCTTTAAGCAAGTGATCCTGGCCGTCCGTTAGCGCGCAATATGCTTCGCTCAAAGGCGATGTCGCTTCGGGCGAATTATTTGCTTGAACTGTCTCTGCCGTGAACTGAGGCGCAGGGAATTGCCCTCCGCCCGTTTCGTCACTAGCAGCGCTAGATTCTTGCTCCAGCTTGATCATGTCTAGCACATAGGTGATCCCATGACGGGCTTTCGTGCACTCCTCGAGCAGACAAATACCCTCAGAGTAGTAGCCCGTTTGCGCTAGCCGCTCTGCTGTTTGCACAAATCGCGCGTGCACGTTATTGGCTCGCTCGATGACTGCTGGCTGCAAGCGTTCGTACACATTGTTTGTTGTGTCAATAAGCTGTGCCACCTCCAGCGTTATTTGCTGCAATTGAGCGAGCGGGCTGTTGAGTATCCCCAGGGGGTCTTCTTCTTGCCCGTGCGTTGCTGCGACGTACAAGCCAGTCGTTGAAGTTGTGCGGTTTAACAAAATTTATCCTTTCTTTCGGCTGATTTTGCTTAGTTTTTTGGCGCTATTTGCTAGCCGTGCCCGTCTAGCAATGCATGTGTTGTTTGGATCAAATAAATCAGATATTGATCGTCGCAACGGTGTGTCATCGGCACGCCTAGAGAAGCAAGCGCAGCTGTCGTGATTGTTCGCCAGGTGTTGTTCAGCTCAGATTCAGGCTCAGGGTGAGTTGTGAAATTGGTGAGATTGGCTGCTGCTTCCGACAGTAAAGGCTTTAACTTTTCGTCCAAACTTTTAATGTCTTGCAGTTGTTCAGCACAAAGTCTGTCCATCAAGCGCTTAAACAAGTCGTGTTCGCGTAGGGCTTCGATTGCATTGCGAACTATTGGTAAAGCGCTGCTGGCAGCACACAGTGAGCTTCGGCCGACAGCGGAGAGAAATACGGCCATCGTGTCGCACTCTTTCAGCACGTTCTCAATGATTTCTAGCGTTTGTTCGTGCGGATGCAGTTCAATAATCCGCGTCACTAGCTCTGCGTCACTACAGGCTCGATTATTCAGAAGTTGCGCAATACGGACTGTGTCTTGGCGAATAGCGGTGAATTCTTTCAGGGGTAGCGACCCAGGGGCTCGCTGCCTCAGATCCATTATTTGAGTCAGTACGGACGACATAAATTCTGCTGTTTGCGCACTCTGGGCAGCGTCAAATGCGCTGACACTTGCCTGCTGGTCGCCATCAGCTACCCCTATGGTTGCTAGAGAAATGGGCGTCACCTAAGGATTAGTGGTGATGCTTTGCATAAAGTTCCAGGATAGGCGGCGTTTCGTGTCCTTTTTCTAGGAAAAATGGGTGAGCATCGGCTTTAAAGCAGTTTTCCGGGATTCATTAGATTGTGCGGATCTAGCGTTTTTTTGAGCTGGCGCATTAGGCCTATTTCGACCGTGCTTTTATGGCTGAGCAAGCGTTCGCGCTTGAGTTGGCCGATGCCGTGTTCGGCGCTGATGCTGCCGCCTAGCGCTTCTACTAGCGCATAAATCAGGTGGTTGATCGCTGTTTCGTCGGTATTGCCGAGATCGGCTTTGGCCAGCGATAAGTTGTAGTGCAGATTGCCGTCGCCAACGTGGCCGAAGACAATCGGGCGCACTTGCGGAAAGTGTTGACGCAAAGCTGTTTCGGCGCGCTGCATAAAGCTTGGCAGCGCCGAAATGGGGAGCGAAATATCGTGTTTGATGCTCGGCCCGTGCTGGCTTTGCGCTGCGCTAATCTGTTCGCGCAAAAGCCATAGTTGACGCGCTTGCGTCAGGCTTTCGGCGAGAACGGCATCGTTGATCGCGCCGGTGTTGATCGCGCTGTGTAAAAAATCGGTGAGCGCGTCTGCTAAGGCACGGGTTTGTCCGAGCATGCCGTAGCCAGATAATTCGATCAGCAGATGCCAGGGTTGCGCTGCTGCGTTTGGCAAGGGGGCGTGCGTTTGGGGAATGTGTTTGAGTACCAGCGCCAGCGCGTCGGCAGAGATGAGTTCGCACGCGCTCAGCGCTGGACCAAAGTGTTGTTGCAAAGCCGTCAGTTGGGCGATTGCGGCCTCGGGACTCGCGAGTGCCAGCCAGGCGACAGCCTGACTCGTGGGTTTGGGGAACAGGCGTAAGACGGCTGCCGTGATGATGCCGAGCGTGCCTTCGGCGCCGATAAAAAGTTGCTTCAGGTCGTAGCCGCTGTTGTCTTTGTGCAGGCTGCGCAGGCCGTTCCAGAGGTCGCCATTCGGCAGCACGACTTCAAGGCCCAGCGTCAGCGCTCTGCTATTGCCGTAGCGAATGACATGTACCCCGCCGGCGTTGGTCGATAAGTTGCCGCCAATGTGGCAGCTGCCTTCAGAAGCCAAAGAAAGTGGGAAGCAATAGCCGAGCTGTTCTGCCGCAGTTTGTAACGTCGCCAATACGCAGCCGGCTTCAGCGGTGAGCGTGCCGTTCGCCGGGTCAATTTGGCGAATGCTGTTCATGCGCGCCAAACTAATGACGACGGTCGCTGCTTTGTTGTCTGGCGTCGCGCCGCCGCATAGGCTGGTGTTTCCCCCTTGCGCTAGCATCGGTACTTTGGCTTGTGCACAGGCGCGCACCAGCGCTGAAACTTGCTCGCTGTTGGCCGGGCGTGCGACGCATAGCGCTGTGCCTTGATAGCGTCCGCGCCAGTCGCTGAGATAGGGCGCCATCTCAGCGTCGCTGCTGAGTACGTTGGCCGGACCGATCAGCGTGCTTAGTTGGTTAATGAGTTGGGCAATGAATTGTGCAGTGAGTTTTGAGTTAGGCACGGTGTGTTTTACAGTGGGTTGGTCAAGGTGCATGGGTTCTGCTGCGTGGTGGATTCGGCTTGCTTGGTCGGGTGCAGCGAATAGTGCAGCGAATAACCATAGCGTAAAAGCATGCGTGCGAATATGGTATGTTCTGGCACAGCCTGTTGGTTTGCGCTTGCTTCCTTTGTTTGGGGGGAGCAGTTTGCATTCGGCAGGCAAGTTTGCTTAGGGTTGGGTGACTAAGGTTTGTGCCTATTTTCATTAGCCTGGCTGGCTTTTTATCAGGGGGAAGCAAAGTGTCTAGTCGAAAAATCAAAGAGATCATTCATCAGCAGAGCGTCTTGTGCGTCGATGAAAGCACTCTGGTTCAGCACGCAGCACGCCTGATGTCCGAGCAGAACGTGGGTTCGATCATGATTACGCATCACGGCGTTTTGACCGGCATTTTTACCGAGCGTGATTTGTTAAACCGTGTCGTCGCAGCGAATCGTGATCCGGGCAACACAAAGCTCGCTGAAGTGATGACGCGTAATCCACAAACGATCAACGCAGATCGTCTCTTCAGCTACGCCATGCACCTGATGTACGAGGGGGGCTTCCGTCATCTGCCTGTGGTTGATCCGACGCCAGACGGGCAGCCGGCCAAACCGATTGGCATTATTTCAATTCGCGATGCTTTGGGGCTCGAAATGAGCACCTTCGAGGCTGAGTTGGAATGGCGTAATGCGCTGACAGAAAGCATGATGTAGGGGTTTTGCGTCAGCCCTGATTTTTGCGCTCGGGCTGTGCGTCGTGCTCATGTTCGTGCTCAGATGCAGCGGCACACGCCGGTGCGTCAAATGCCTGGCTTGATTTAAGCCTGCGCTAATTGCTCGTCGCACAGGCCTCGGCGTACAAATCGTGCTCATCTGCATCGACCACGCGCACACGTAAAAAATCGCCCGCCTGTGCGTCAAAGTAGCCATTAACAAAAACCAGCCCGTCGATTTCTGGCGCGTCGGCGGACGAACGTCCGATAACGCCTTCCTCATCCACCTCATCGACCAGAATATCGATCTCGCGCCCGATCTTGCGCGCCAATCGTTCGGCCGAAATGTCTTCTTGTAATTCCATCAAGCGGCGTTGCCGCGCCTCGCGCTCTTCTTGCGGTAGCGCGCCGGGCAGCTCGTTCGCTGCGGCGCCGTCAACCGGCGAGTAGGCAAAGCAGCCCACGCGATCCAATTGCGCCTCTGTAATAAACGTCAGTAAATCTTCAAATTCGGCCTCGGTTTCGCCCGGAAAGCCAGTAATGAAGGTGCTGCGCAGGGTGATGTCCGGGCAGATTGCGCGCCAGGCTTTGATTCGTTCAAGATTATTTTCCGCGCTAGCAGGGCGTTTCATTGCTTTGAGAATGCGCGGGTTAGCGTGCTGAAAAGGCACGTCCAGATAAGGCAGAATTTTGCCCTCAGCCATCAGAGGTAATAAATGATCCACGCTAGGGTAGGGGTAGACGTAGTGCATACGAACCCAAATACCGAGTTCGGCCAATGCCTCGCAGAGTTCGCGCAAACGCGTCTTGACCGGGCGCCCACCAAAAAAACCAGTGCGGTACTTGACGTCTACACCATAAGCGCTGGTGTCTTGCGAAATGACGAGTAGCTCACGCACGCCAGCCTTAGCCAGGTTTTCTGCCTCTTGCAGCACGTCGCCGATCGGACGGCTAACCAGACCGCCACGCAGCGACGGGATGATGCAAAAAGTGCAGCTGTGATTGCAGCCTTCGGAAATTTTTAGATAGGCGTAATGCTGTGGCGTCAGCTTGATTCCTTGCGGCGGAATCAGGCTGGTCAGGGGATCATGCGGCTGCGGTAGGTGCGCATGTACGTGTTGTAACACCTCGTTTGCGGCGTGCGGCCCGGTGACCGCCAGAACCTGCGGGTGCGTTTGCCGCACGATGTCGCCCTTGGCGCCAAGACAGCCGGTGACAATCACTTTGCCGTTCTCGGCCAAAGCTTCGCCAATCGCTTCAAGTGACTCCTCTACAGCGGCGTCGATAAAGCCACAGGTGTTGACCACCACCAAGTCGGCGCCTTCGTAAGAAGGGGAGATCAGATATCCCTCAGCGCGTAGCTGGGTCAAAATTTGTTCTGAGTCAACGAGGGCTTTGGGGCAGCCGAGCGAGACAAGGCCGATACGTTTGGGGCTGGATGAGGACATGGCAAACCGCTGAAATGATCGAGGCGGGAGTATACCTGCATCTCCTTCTATTAAATCAATCGTGCCATCGTGCCATCGTCATTGCGCTGCTTGCCGCATAACTACGGCGCAAGCTATAATCCGCCCTCTGTTTTGCCGAGCAGAATTTTTTTGCTGTTCAATGTAATTCGGCTTATTTGGTGTTGGCTCTATCAAACTGGGGCTGCGCTGTACTTAATGAAAGAGAGTTTGAAATGGCACTCAATACCGAGCAAAGAGCCAAGATCATGGCTGATTATCAACATGCGGCAGCGGATACGGGCTCTTCTGAAGTCCAAGTTGCTTTGTTGACTGCACGCATCAATGACCTGACAGGGCACTTCAAAGAGCACGTCAAAGACCACCACTCTCGCCGTGGCTTGCTGCGCATGGTCAGTCGTCGCCGCAAACTGCTTGATTATCTGAAACGTACCAATAGCGACAGCTATCGTTCGTTGATCGAGCGCCTCGGTCTACGTAAGTAATTTTAATCCGTGGCTTATTTTTTAATTTGCGCTTGGTTTGACTAAGCACAGATGCACAAATGCACCGATGCACAAGTGCTAAGCAATAGCGATCAGCAACAGCGGTCAGCCTTTCTCGGCTGCTCCGCTGTTGTTGTTTTTGCCCTAGCGTTTTAGTTTTAATCGCCTAGCCGTCCAAGCTACCTATGTACGTTACATGGGTTCCTGTCTTGTTTTCGGCGGTGTTTGTGGCCATACGCCTGCTCATTACTGAAAGAGAAAAACATGTCTAATCATCACGCCAAAAAAACGTTTACCTACGGCGCACATCAAGTCACCTTAGAAACTGGTGAGATTGCCCGCCAAGCGGGTGGCGCCGTGCTCGTGTCGGTTGATGACACGGTGGTTCTGGTCACCGTTGTCGCAGCTAAAACCGCGAAACCAGGGCAGGAGTTTTTCCCCCTGACGGTTGATTACATCGAAAAAACCTACGCTGCCGGCAAAATCCCCGGTGGTTTTTTCAAGCGCGAAGGCCGTCCTTCAGAAAAAGAAACGCTCACCTCGCGCCTGATCGATCGTCCTATTCGCCCGCTCTTCCCAGAAGGTTTCTTCAATGAAGTGCAGGTTGTGGCGACGGTGATGTCGCTTAATCCAGAGGTAGATCCTGATATTGCTGCGCTGCTCGGCGCCTCAGCTGCCTTGGCTATTTCGGGCGTGCCGTTTGACGGCCCCGTCGGCGCTGCGCGTGTTGCCTACCTAGACGGTCAATACGTCCTCAACCCAACTTTGTCGCAGCTGAACGATAGCCAGCTCAATCTGGTGGTAGCCGGTACGCAGGCAGCCGTGTTGATGGTGGAGTCCGAGGCGCAAGAATTGTCCGAAGAAATCATGCTCGGCGCGGTGGTCTTTGGGCATCAACAAATGCAGGTCGCGATCAACGCGATTAACGAACTCGTCGAGGCCGCAGGCAAGCCCGAATGGGTTTGGGCGCCAGCGCCTAAAAATGAAGCTTTGATTGCCCGCTTGAACGCACTCGTTGAGGCTGATTTGCAAGAAGCCTATCGCATCACGAGCAAGCAGCAGCGCAGTCAACGCGTCAAAGAAATCGCGGCGCAAGCCGAAGCCGCTTTGACGGTGGGCGAAGATGCACAAGACGCAAACACGATCAAAAATCTGTTTTTTGATATGGAAGCCAAAATTGTGCGTAGCCGTATTTTGGCTGGCGAGCTGCGCATTGATGGTCGCGACACGCGCACCGTGCGTCCGATCAGTATTCGTACCGGCGTGTTGCCGCGTACCCACGGCTCAGCCTTGTTTACGCGTGGCGAGACACAGGCCTTGGTGGTTGCTACCCTCGGTACTGGGCGGGACGAACAGGTGATCGACGCTTTGTCGGGCGAATATCGTGATCGCTTTATGCTGCACTACAACATGCCCCCCTACGCGACGGGCGAATGTGGTCGTGTTGGCACACCGAAGCGGCGCGAAATTGGGCACGGGCGTTTAGCCAAGCGCGCTTTGATCGCCGTTTTGCCGAAAGCGGAAGACTTCTCTTACGCCATGCGCGTTGTTTCTGAGATTACCGAGTCGAATGGCTCTAGCTCGATGGCCTCAGTCTGTGGTGGTTCGCTCGCGCTGATGGATGCCGGTGTGCCGCTTAAGGCGCATGTTGCCGGGATCGCCATGGGCTTGATCAAAGAGGGTAATCGTTTCGCTGTGCTGACCGACATCTTGGGTGACGAAGATCATCTCGGCGATATGGACTTCAAAGTAGCGGGAACCGACGCGGGGATTACTGCGCTGCAAATGGACATCAAAATCCAGGGCATCACCAAAGAAATTATGCAGGTTGCGCTAGCGCAGGCAAAAGATGCGCGTTTGCACATCTTGACGCAGATGCAAAACTCGGTTTCGGCGCATCGTGATGAGGTGTCTACCTATGCGCCTCGCTTGTACACGATGAAAATCAACCCCGAGAAAATCCGTGATGTGATCGGCAAAGGCGGCGCTGTCATTCGCGCGATTACCGAAGAAACGGGCACGACGATCGACATCAAAGAAGATGGCACGATCACCATCGCCTCAGTCAACGGTGACGCGGCCGATGCGGCGAAGAAGCGGATCGAAGCGATTACAGCCGATGTTGAGGTGGGGGGTGTTTACGAAGGCACCGTCTTGAAGCTGCTCGATTTCGGCGCCATTGTCAGCATTTTGCCGGGGCGCGATGGTCTGCTGCATATTTCGCAAATCGCTAATGAGCGCGTCAGCCAAGTGTCTGATTACCTCAAAGAAGGTCAGAAAGTACGCGTGAAAGTGTTGGAAGCAGACGAAAAAGGCCGTGTCCGCTTATCGATGAAAGCGCTGGCAGAAGCTGAAAGCGCGCCCAGCGCGTCAAACGAAGCGGTGGTTGTGGCAGAAATCGTGCCGGTTGCTGCTGCTGAATAGCGTTGCGCAAGCAAAACTAGTTCTCGGGCAAAGCAATGCCGTTCAGCGCAAGCTGAACGGCATTTTTTATGCGTTTTTTATTCGGCTGATGCCTGTCAATACGGATAAAACCGGCGCGGATAAAACCGGTACTTTGTTGCGTTGTTGGCCTCGTTTTGCCTTGCGCGCCTGACTGGGGTGCAGCTACAGCGAAGTGAAACTACGCCTGTCTTGCTGACGGCGTTTCTGCGGGCATGCAGATGCCCAGTTCGCGGTGGCGTACCAAGACCCGTGCTTGATCGTGAAAAAATCGTGCGAACCACTCGGCTAGATAAACCGAGCGATGTTGCCCGCCGGTGCAGCCGATGGCGACGGTTAAATAGTTACGGTTGTCGCGCACGTAGGCGGGTAGCCAGCGCGCGACAAAGCGTGCGATGTCCTCGCGCATGAGCACCACTTCGTCTTCGTTTTCGAGGAAGGCAACGACGGCTGGATCACGCCCTGTCTGAGCGCGTAACGCCTGGTCGTAGTGAGGGTTGGGTAGGCAGCGGACGTCAAAAACCAGGTCAGCGTCGAGCGGGATGCCTTGTTTAAAGCCGAAGGACTCGAAGAGCAAGCTCAGCGACTGACCCGAGACGTTGTCGACAAAATGGCGAACCCAGGCGCGTAAGGTATTGGCCTTCATGTCACTGGTGTCAATGTGGTGACCCAGTTCGGTCAAATCGGCGAGGCGCACACGTTCTTCGATAATCGCCTCGCTGAGCGTGCGTTCTTCTGTGGCCAAAGGATGGCGGCGGCGCGTTTCGGAAAAACGTTTGAGCAGGGTTTCGTTTTTGGCGTCTAAAAAAAGTAATTGCACGTCTAGATTTCTAGCGCGTAGGGCGTTTAACTGCTGCGGCAGCATGGCGACGCTTTCGCCACCCCGAATATCAATCGCCACCGCAACCTTGTCGTAGCCCTGCTGTTCTAGCTGTTCAATCAAGGCGGGCAAGAGCTGTGAAGGAAGATTGTCCACGCAGTAATAGGCAGCGTCTTCGAGCACGTTAATCGCGATTGATTTGCCCGAGCCTGAGAGGCCGCTGATAAGGATTAGACGCATAGGAAGACCGGCAAATTGAGCGATAGCATCCTGTGCCTCAGGGCTGTGCTGAGGGCTGCGCTGAGGGCTGCGCTGAAAAAACGAGCCTCAAGCACGGCGCGCTCCCACCACTCCGACGACTTCGTGCAGCAGGCTTAGAACGCTTTTCACCTGCTCAAGATTGCCTACCTCTGCGGTAAAACTCATGCGAGCGTCTCCTTGTTTAGACTGCGTATTGACGGCAATGACGTTGATTTTGGCGCGCGCAAAAACTTCCGAGATGTCACGCAGAAGGCCTTGGCGGTCGTGCGCATCGACGACGATATCGACGGCAAAGACGCTATTGCTTTGACCACCCCATTTTGTATCGATCACGCGTTCTGGCTGCATCGTCGCCATATTGGCAAAATTTCGGCAATCTGCGCGGTGTACCGAAACGCCTTTGCCGCGTGTGACAAAACCGAGAACACGATCTGGCGGTGCCGGTTTGCAGCAGCCGGCGAGCTGGGTCAGGATTTTATCGACGCCGACGATTAAAATGCCCTTCTCGGCAACGTCGCTGGCGCGTCGTTTGCGGTGTTGCACGAGATTGGCCACACGCCGTTCTTCAACCGGCGCTTCGTTGCCGCGCACGGCGGTTTGCAATTGGCGCAAATTGAGTTCGGAGCGCGCCATGGCGATGAATAGGTCTTCGCTTTTGGCAAAACCGAGTTTGCTCGCCAGTTCTTCCAGATTGACGCCGTTCTGCCCCATTCGCTGTAATTCTCGATTGACCAGACTGCGCCCCTCATTGAGGGTTTCTTCCAAAGCAAGCGTAGAAAAGAATTGCCTGACTTTGGCGCGTGCACGGTGCGTAAACAGGTAGCCGAGCGTGGCATTGAGCCAGTCGCGCGAAGGGCCGCCCTGTTTGGCGACGACAATCTCGACGCGTTGCCCGGTCGCCAGAATCGTATTTAGCGGCACCAGCGCGCCGTCGACTTTTGCGCCACGGCAGCGGTGTCCAAGGTCGGTGTGTACGCGGTAGGCAAAATCGACGGGTGTTGCGCCGTGCGGCAGATCAACGACGCGCCCTTGCGGTGTCATGATGTAAATGGTGTCGTCGAACGCTGCTTTTTTGTAATGCGCGACCCAGTCTGAGGCGTCGGCAACATCGTCTTTCCACGTCAGTAGCTGACGTAGCCAAGCAATTTTTTCGTCGTATTGCTCGCTGCTGTCGCCGCTCGTGTTTTTGCTGCCTTCTTTGTAGCGCCAGTGCGCAGCCACGCCGAGTTCGGCGTGTTGGTGCATGTCTACGGTACGAATTTGCACTTCCAATGAACGCCCGTCGCCGCAGCGTACCGCTGTGTGTAGCGAGCGATATTGATTGCCTTTAGGTTGCGAGATGTAATCGTCGAATTCCTCAGCGATCGGCGTCCATAGGTTGTGCACTATGCTTAGCACGGTGTAGCAGTCTTGCTCTGTTTTAACGATCACGCGCACGGCGCGCACGTCGTATACCTCGGCGAATTCGACCTCTTTCTTTTGCATCTTGTTCCAGATGCTATAGATGTGTTTGGGGCGACCGTAAATTTCTTCGTCTGCGATGCCTGCGCTGTTCAGTTCCTGCTTGAGTCGCGCTATCGCGCTATTGATGAACTGTTCGCGTTCGGTGCGCTTCTCATCCAGTTGCCTGGCGATTTTTTTATAAATGTCTGGGTGTAAAAAGCGGAATGAAAGGTCTTCCAATTCCCATTTCAAGTCCCAAACGCCGAGTCGGTTCGCCAGGGGCGAGTAGAGCGCAATCGTTTCGCGCGCTACTTCAATGCGCAAGGGGTCATTCGCTTGGTTGGCGTAGTAGCGCAGCGTTTGCGTGCGCGAAGCAAGGCGCAGCAATACAACCCGAATGTCTTCGACCATCGCGAGTAGCATCTTGCGCAGCACTTCGACTTGCGCCCTGACTTCCTGGGTGTTGCCCCCGCCGTGTTCGCCGCTGTCGGCTGAATGCGCAACAAAGTCACGGGTGATCGGGCGCAGCCGGTTGAGCCGCGAGATGCCGGAAACCAACTGTGCGACCCCGGTACCAAAGTGCGTTTCGATATAGGCAATCCCGTCCGGGTTGTAAGCCGGGATAGCAAAGAGCAGCGCGGCCAGTTGCGCGTTGGGATCGAGCTCTAAGCCGACCAGAATTAAAGCCATGCCCAAAGCGTGCGTCCACACGCCCTCGCCACTGCCGAGCGCTTGATCGGCGTAAACCGACTGGGCAAAGCTCACCGCCTGATGTAAGCGCGTGCTTTCTTCCGGCGATAAGCCTTTCTGCAGTGTTTCTAAAGAGTGGGCGAGATTGTCTTGAGCCGCGATGGAATGCGTGACAGAAACCATGGGTCGTATCCTGAAAATACTGCTTTGCCGTGGCGCTGTGCTGGCGTATGCGGGGTCGTGCTGCGCCAGCATTTTGCCTAAAGTTGCGCTGAACAATCAATGTGCTCGTAAAAAAGCCTGTCTCGCCTGAGAGTCTAGCAGTCTGTCGGACTTGATGGGTCGCAGTGAGCAATAAGCGTTCTCTCGGAGCGTTTTCTCGGTTTTGGCAGCCGTTCGGCCTAACTCGGGCAGGCGGCGCCTCATTTTTTCGCTGGTGCCCCGCAATGCCCTTGGTCAAACGCTTCTTTTCCGTGGAATGCCCTGGAATTAGATTGCGCCTAATAAACGATTCGCCGATAATCTCGGCCAGTTTTTCTGGCAGTGCGGTTCCCTCATGAACATCCAATTTCAGCGTGCTGTCGACCGTTTTATCGGCGTCCCCATCTGCTTTGCTTTGTCGCTACTCGACTACCTTATGCGCTGGTGCGCAGGTTTTTTTGGCGAAGGAGCACAGCCGTCTGGCGACTCTGTTGTGCGGCAAAACGGCGCAGTTCCGCCACGCATCTTGGTCATCCTGCTTTCAGAAATGGGTAGTTTGGTCTTGGCGCAACCGATGTTTGCGCAACTTAAACAGCGTTATCCCGGCGCGCTCATTTACGTCATGTTGTTTGCTAAGAACCGAGAGGTTCTTGATTTGCTCGGGGTCATTCCGCCAGAGCAAGTGCTAACTATTGATGATCGTTCGCTGTTCGGCTTTGCGCGCGACAGCCTGAACGCACTGGCCTGCTTGCGTGCTTTAAAGCTTGATGCAGTCATCGATTGCGAACTTTTTTCGCGCGTCAGCAGTATTTTTTCCTATCTGTCTGCGGCGCGTTTGCGCGTCGGTTTTCATCGCTACACGCAAGAAGGTTTGTACCGTGGCTCGTTCATCAATCGCCCCGTTTTATACAACCCTTACCGACATTTGAGTTTGCAATTTCTGACTTTGTTATCGGCGCTGGAGTCGTCTACCTATCCACTGGCTAAAGCATTGCCCGTGCTTTGGCATAAAAATTTGGCGTCAGACGCCGACGCTTGCGCCAAGCTGACGCCAACCGCGACAGCGCTGCCCGAAGTGCCGCAGCTGGATTTTCCTGAGGCTGAGCTAGCGTCGATTGCTCAGCGCTTGTTTGCCGATTTTCCGATGATTCAGGGCAAGCCTTTAGTCTTGGTGTACCCCAGCGGCGGTTTGTTGCCAATTCGGGCCTGGCCACAAGCTTCTTACGCTGAACTGTGCTCCGGCCTGCTCGCCGACGGCTACGCGATTGGTTTGATCGGCATGCCAGACGACCGACCTTTAGCGCAAGCGCTGTTGCAGCAATGCGCTAATCCGTATTGCATTGATCTGACCGGTTATACGAAATCAGTGCGCCAGCTGTTGGCGCTGTTTCACCATGCGGTGTTATTGATCACCAACGATGGCGGTCCTGGCCAGTTTGCTGCTTTGACAGCGCTGCCCTCGATTGTTTTTTTCGGTCCAGAAACGCCGCAGCTGTATCGTTCTTTGTCGCCGAACGCGTATTGTTTCGACCTGAATTTCCCCTGCTCGCCGTGTTTGACCGCTTACAACCACCGCGCTTCACCTTGCGATGGCGACAACCAATGTTTGCAACAAATCACGCCGCAACAGGTGCTCGCCAAAGCGCGCGCAATGCTTGCTGCTGCCTCTGTGCTCCGGTGAGCTGATGCAGCGCGTTTTGCATTCGCTGCCGCCCTGGTTGCGTCGCCTACTGCGCTTGCGCTTTGTCAAATTTGCGACGGTGGGTGCTTCGGGTGCCTTGGTCAATATCTCCATTTTGTACTGTGCGCACGATCTGCTTTTTGTCGCCATTAACTCGCCCGCGCTACGGTTAAATGCCGCCTTGGCTCTGGCGATTCTCTGCGCCACCGGTAACAATTTCGCCTGGAATCGTTTCTGGACTTGGCGTGATCGCCCCCACAGTATGTTGTTCAGGCGCCTGCCGCCGTCTTTGCTGCGGCAGTTCGTGCAATACGCGCTGGCCTGCTGGGTCGGCATCGCTTTGCAAATTGGCTTGACGCATTTTTTGGTGCTGTACTGTCACTATCTATTGGCCAATGGGATGGCGATTGTGGTTGCCAGCCTGTTCAATTTTGTACTCAACGACCGTTGGACTTTCCGCATAGACAGGACAGCGCATCGCCCCAGCATTGTCCCGACCAAGGAAGTGCGTAAATGAGTCGTGCTAGCTGCTTGCGCTATCTTGCGGCTACTGCGCTCGCCGTGTTTGTCTATTGTTTTGCCCTCGATGGCCAACACATCCCTAAAAATGGCGATGAGTACCCCTACGTCCACATCACCCGAATGACCGCCGAATCGGGGCATCTACTGCCTTTGCAATCGGCCTTGCCCGGGATGCGCAACACCAAGCCTCCGCTTTTGTTTTGGCAAGGCATTGCGTCGACTGACTGGGGGCAAAGCTGGACCTTGTTCAATCTGCGCTATCCCAGCTTGATTTACACCGGCTTGACCGGCTTGCTCGTGTTCTTGCTGGCTTGGCGTTTATCGGCTAACCCTGCCCAGGGTTTTATCGCCTTGCTCAGCTTTCTGGCGTTTTTTAGCAGCTACCGTTTTGGCCGACCTTTTCTGACCAATCCGCCCGAAGTGTTCTTTTTGTTCCTGCCTTTTTTTATTCTTTTGTATTGGCGGAAAGCTGCTTTTGATTCGCGCGCCTTGCCGTTTTTGCTCGCCTTGATTATCGGCATCGGCCTGCTCTACAAATCGTTTGCTTTACTCTTGCCGGTGGGTTTGGCGCTGGCGTGGTGGTATTTGCATCAGCGTGCTTACCGTGTGCGTGCTTTTATCGTCGCCGACGTATGGAAGCTAGCGCTGATTGCGCTGCTCGCCTTAAGTCTGTTTTCGCTATGGTTCTTGCTTGACCCGCAACCGCAAGCGATATGGCAAGAATTTGTGGTGCAAGAAAATGTCGGCAAGTTGGATCAAGCCAGCACGCCAGGAGCTTATTGGCTCAAATTCTTTTGGGGATCGTCCAGCCTGTGGACGATGCTGCTCGGCTACCCGCTGAATGCTGGACTGCTGGCGTTTCCCGTTCTAGCGCTGTTGTGCGGACTCTATAAACGTCGCGCTACGCTGAGCGAAGCAGAAAAACTCCTGTGCATTCTGCTGTTTGTTTTTGTCTTGGTTTTTAGCCTGCCCAGCCAGCGCTCAAGCCGGTATTTACTTGTGGCGATGCCGGCTTTGGCGGTGCTCTGCGCGCTGGGTTGGCGCTACGTACAGAGCCTATGGTTTGCGCTGAGCTTGTGCCTGGTGTTGTTGGTGCTGGCCGGTCTGGCCTATTTGTCTTGGCGCTTGGCGCTGACCTTGCCTGGAGTGGCTTTATACGCTGCGCCGCATTGGCTGTTACTGGCTGCGAGTGCTGTTTTTGCCGTGATCGCCCTGGGTCGCCCCAGCCTGATTCAGGTCGGTAGCTGCATCGCCGTGTTGCTCAGCTTTCTTTCCTTGGCCTCATTCTTACGTCCTTTTGAGGGCGACTTAGGGCGCTACAGCGTAGCGACGCAGGCGAGCCTTAGCGGCCAAAAAGTTTATGCGCCCTACGATTTCAACGCCAAGGACGAGGCGTATCGCTTTCTGTTGCCAGGCGCGCTGATCGTCGGCTATCGCGAAGAGAGCGAGCCAGTCGAGGGTGCTGCCTCAGTGACACCGCAACGCTTACGCTTAAGCACGCTGCGGCAGCGCTATCCCCAGCTGTTTGCCGCGCAGCGTGCTGCTGCGCCCGAGGCCTTGCATTTGATTGTGCGCATGCCCTTAGGAACTTTGCCGTGTACTTCTTGTCGTCTCATCGCAACGCGTTTAGACGTGCGTGGACGACAAAGTCCGCAAGCGCTACAGGCGATTCTGCGCGGTCAGGTTTTGGCCAATCTGTTTGTCCAAGAAATGTTGCTTGAAGTGCCGAGCAGCGCGCTTCTGGCGGCGGACTGAAGCAGCACAATATGAGCCTGCGTAATTTCTTCTTGTACACGCTGACTTTATTGCTCTTCGTCTGCGCGTTTAATAAGTTGCCGCGTCGTTCCGCAGAGCTTCTGTTTGCGCCGACGCAGGCAGCGCCACGCACAGCCCTAAACACCGCGACCGGTCTGCAACAACACCCATCGGAGCAGGATCTTTCTGCGCCCATTCCCGCTGTGCACAATCGTTTCGTCTCT
>JAZKFR010000054.1:0-4424 GCA_040386295.1 Pseudomonadota bacterium
GCATTCTGCGGTCGCCGCTTTTATTGCAAGTGGCATGGCGGATGTCCCCTCAAAAATGCGCTTGGGCTAAATGATTTGATGCTTCGAGTCACGGTGATTCGGGACAGTTCGCGCTGTCGTTTTGGTCAAACTTGGGTGACGGCAAGCGGTGCTTTATTGCTGCCTTTTACTGCTGTTTATCGCACTAGAACTGAGGCGCTGTCGAGTTGTTCAGGCGCCGTTGCGGCGTTAATCTAAGCGCTTGGCACAGGCGTTCAGAAAAACAAAAAGGGCGCTAATGCGCCCTTGTTTATTCCTCTCTGTTTAGTCTTTCACAGCCTCGATTTGAATCGCGATTTTGACTTCATCGCCGACGGCAGGCACGTATTTGCTCATGCCAAAGTCACTGCGTTTGATCGTGGTGACTACGTTGGCGCCGCACATCGATTTTTTGTTCATCGGGTGTATCGCGCATTTGAAGGCCTCTACTTTTAGGCTGACTGGCTTGGTGACGCCGCGTAGCGTCAGTTCGCCTTCAGCAGCCACGACTTGCTCGCCGTCAAACTTAAGTTTGTTTGATTTGAAATTGAGCGTTGGGTACTGCGCAACGTCAAAGAAGTCTTCTGCTTTTAGGTGTTTGTGTAGCTCTTCAAGGCCGGTATCGATCGAGGCGGCGTCGATGCTCACCTCAATGCTGCCGGTTTTGGCGGCACGATCAAGGATGATCTTGCCGCTGGTTTTGTTGAAGCGACCCCGTTGTGTTGAGAATCCTAGGTGATTGATTTCAAAGCTTGGGAAGGTGTGCGATTGGTCTATGCTGTAGCTGTCTACGGCAAGGGCAGAGGTGGCGAAGCTTGCCGCGATGATCAGACCCAGTACTTTTTTCATGCTTACTCCATTCGTGATTGATTAAAAATTAGAGAGTGGTTCAGAAGCTATTTTTTTGCGGCGCTTGCAGTGAGGAAGATTTTGAATTTGACCTGTACCTCGTCTGCAACCGTTGTTGTGTCACTCCACACCCCTTCGCCGATTTTGAACGGCAAGCGGTTGAGTGTGAAGCTACCCTCGAAGAGCGTTACCCCGTTTTCAGTTTTGACGCTAAAAGGCGCGGCAATATCGCGTGCTACGCCTTTAATCGTCAATTGTCCAAGCGCTTCATAGCGGCCATTGCCGAGAGAGCGCACTTGTTTTGAAACGAAATTGGCTTTGGGGAAGAGCGAGGTATTGAACCAGCTTTTACCTTTAACCTCGCTGTCCGCCTCGCTATTGCCGGTATCGATACTGCCTAAATCGACCTCAAACTGCGCGCGTCCGGCCTCTGGTTTTGCCGGGTCTACTGCGATCTTTGCGTCAAATTTCTTGAACCGTCCTTCGACCGGCACGCCCATTTGTTTCGAGACAAAACTGATTTGGCTTTTGTCTTGATTAAGCTGCGTTAATTCGGCGGCTGAGGTGGCGACTGAGATGCTGCTGCTGAGCAGAGCAAGCAAGCTTAAAGACCATAGTTTCATGCGCGTATTCCTTCAGTGAGTAAGCGTAAATAAGAGTGGGTGAATAAACGTGGGTGAATAGAGGAATCGATTTATGCGTCCGTTTTTTTGCCTTTGTAGCAGAAACTCATACGTTTTAAGGTGTCGTCGCGTTCGACGAAGTGGTGTTTGAGCGCCCCCGCAATATGGGCGCCGACCAGGGCTAGGAGGGTGTAATTCAATAGCTCATGAACCTCTGCCAAGAGGTCGCCTAGTTCTTTGTTTTTTGCCAGTAAATCAGGCAGCGGCAGGATACCGAAATAAACAGTTTGGAAGCCTTTTGCCGAACTCATCAGCCAGCCGGAAATGGGGATCGCGAAGATCAGTAGATAGAGCAGGTGGTGAATGCTATGCGCTAGCAGTTGCTGCCAACGCGGCATCGCCAGCATGGGCGGCGCAGGATGGGTAGCACGCCAAGTCAGGCGCAGGATTGCTATCAGCAGCACGGTAATGCCCAGCCATTTGTGGTAGGAATAAAGCTGAAGTTTGTTTGGCGAGAAGGGGAGGTCGTGCATGTACAGACCGAGTGGAAAGGCGACGAAAATCATCAGCGCAGTTAGCCAGTGAAAAAAAATTGCCAGCTTGGTATAGCTTTGTGCGCTCATTTTGATCCTTTCTCTAGGGTTAATTCGAGCTTTGCTGCGGCGTGTGAAGGTATGGATGTGCGCTTTGCGTTATTTTCCGTGGCCAGCTAATTTGCCGTGCTGTCTTTATTTTCTAGCTGGTCAAGTCTGCTTTCGAGCGCTTTGAGCTTGTCTCGGGTGCGCAGCAATAATTGTTGCTGGATGTCAAATTCTTCGCGGCTGACCAAATCGAGTTTGGCAAAAAAGCCGGACAGTAAGATGCGCACATTTTTTTCTATGTCGGCAGCGGGGCTCGCAGCAAAAGCGGCGCCCAGCCGGGCAGTGAATTCTTCGAGCATTTTGGGGTCGAACATGATTTTTTTTGTAATTGACTTGGTTTGTTTAAGCTTGGAATCAAGGCGTTAGGGATTGTTTTTTGCTCGGGACGGTCAGCGTGACCCAATCAGGCGAACGAGTCTAACACAGCCAGCCCCAGGCAAAACCAGGTCAATCATGGGCTTAAGGCAATTGTTTAAGTAGCGAGTTGCAGCAGTCTAGACCTCAGCCTGAGCTGGTGCTTAAAGCTAGGCCGGCCAGCCGTATCCCCCAGCTTTTTTTCTGTTGTTGATGACGGCGTAACAGCCCCAGCCATCGCCCCAAACCGAGCAGCATGCTGAGCCCGTTATCCAATGCAAATAGCACCATTTTTCAGCAGCTTAGGGGCTTAGTTGCTGTTGCCGCTGCACGCTTATTCTTATAGAAGGAACTTTTAAGGTCGAATAACCACTAATGTAACAAGCACCTTGTGCGCCACAAGTTTTTGCAAGAATGTCGTCGTACCAAGAAAGCTGGCAGCTGCTAGTGAATTTACGACAATTTTTAGGAACAGTTGCTTAGCGCAATTCAAATGGAAAAATTATGTTCCCCGAGAAACCAAGTGAAATGTCAGTCGAAGCTATTTTCAGGTTTATGCAAGCGTTCCAAGGCCTCAATACCGGTCCGACTGCCGAATCAGGACCACGACGCCTTAAGCCAAAAATATTACCGACAAACCCCTGCCATGCAACCCTGACAAGTCCTCTGGGCACAAAGCAGAAACCCGATTCGAACAATCCAATTGACTTTGCCCTTGACCTTGTCAATGCCGCAATAGTCATCGCTGATATGCCTATACAGGATTTCGAGGATCTGCTTAAACGTGATCCGTCAATGCTTCGCATTAAATATCGAAAAGACAATCCCTTGAGTGAGCTGCAACTCAATCTGGTGCAAGACAAGCTGATGTTCAGTGAGCCCTACGAACACTGGAAAAATCCAGATCTGCCGCCTGATGAACGCATCCTGGAATGTCGACTTTCACGACTAGCACTTCAGCCAAATCTTTCTGGTCGTGGGTTAGCAGGCAGTAAAGAATGGACACCTGAACAGCGCGTCACAGCGGAATTGCAAATGGACCTTGCACACAGAGCACATCAAATTGTAAACAGGCTTAGCCCAGAAAAAATACAAGCAGAGTGTGACGAAGCACGTATGCGTTATGGGGTTGTGTTCACACCCGACACACTTAGGGAATTTTTCAAACCACAAAACCTTTTGCCCGGCGCGGAAGTTGTGCAGCTCCCTGGTTCTTTGCCGGCTAAGCAATGGGGAGGCGGAAGCGCTGACGGTAACCGTCATGCCCAACATCAGCCACCCACAAAGCTTACTAGAGAACAGTTAGCGCCCCCAGATCGGCAGGCAACGCCTGTCCGTATAAAACCATCACCTAGGCAAGATCAGGGCAGCATCGACTTGTCGAAAAAGCGATACACGGATGATGAATTGAAGCAATCTTTAGACAATAGCGCAGGCATACAGCGCTTCCTATTTTCTTATGACACGCTGCCTTCGCCTGCGCAGATTTCGATGTTGTGGGAATATGGTTTCGGTCTTGTTCTCAATGCAGAGGAAATGAACGAGGGCGTGGCGGATCACACTAAACACATTTTTGAATCTGTTAAAAGTTAAGAGCCGGTAGGAACCGGTAAAAGCCTAAGTAGGCCAGCAGACACCGCCGCTGGCTTTAAGTTGGGATGCAAAGATTGTTATGCGTCCCAACTTACGCGCCAACAAGTACCCCCTTACAGCGCAAAAAACCTAATACTCAAGACCTGTGCACAACCGTAGCACGCCACTTGAAGCAGAAAATTCCCTAGACACCAACATAAACGTCTTCACCCAACGCCTGCTTTCCCCTCTCCCACAAGTGGGAGAGGGTGCCCCGGCAGGGGCGGGAGAGGGAAAGCACAACAACAGAGACACAACAACAGAGCGCGCCAAACCCGCAGCCAAAATCAGTCACGGCACACCTCAA
>JAZKFR010000055.1:0-19998 GCA_040386295.1 Pseudomonadota bacterium
CTCATCGGCGGCATGGTGATTGCGATGTATCTCCCCATTTTCAAACTCGGCTCGGCCGTCGTTGGCGCCATGCTCGGCTACTTGTCGCTATGGTCTGTGTACTGGGCTTTCAAACTCTTAACAGGCAAAGAGGGTATGGGCTACGGTGACTTCAAACTCCTCGCCGCGCTCGGCGCCTGGCTAGGTTGGAGCATGCTGCCGCTGATCATTTTGCTGTCGTCTTTTGTGGGTGCGGTGATCGGGATTGTGATGATGATCCTTACCCAACGCGGGCGAAATGTACCGATTCCGTTTGGCCCCTATCTGGCGATTGCCGGTTTACTCGCTTTGTTTTGCGGCCAAGAACTCACGCAAAGCTATTTACACCTGATCTAATCGATCCACAATTCGCAGCAAAACAACGCTTGAAAAACGCCTGATCGCCCACATCTAGGCAGCTAGCGGCGGGCGTCGATCCGCCGCCTTCAGCTATAATCCCAGCCTCGTACCGTCATACCGTCATACCGTCTGATCCTCTGCACTCCTTAGAAAGTTGGCCATGCCGATTTACCCCTACCATTGCGACGCCTGCGGCTTCGCGCAAGATCATCTGCAAAAAGTTAACGACCCTCCCCTCACCCACTGCCCGCAATGCCAAAGCACAAGCTACGCGAAGCAAGTCACCGCCGCAGGCTTCCAGTTAAAAGGCAGCGGTTGGTACGTCACAGACTTTAAAGGCGGCGGCAAAGAAAGTCAGAGCACCGCGCCCCCGGCAAGTAACGCAGCCAGCGCCCAAAGCGCTGCTGCCGATGCTGCCTCTAGCGCAGCGGAAAACGCTACAAACAAAACAAGCAATAACAGCGCGACAACTAACACCACGACAGCGAGCAGCACAACAACGAACAGCAGCAGTAGCGACACAGGAACCAGCTCGGCAACGGGGACGAGCAAATGCGCAGACAGCTGATCAAACGCTACTTCATCACTGGGCTGTTAATCTGGGTGCCCTTGGCGATCACCGCCTGGGTCTTGTCGCTGGTCGTCAGCATCATGGATCAATCGCTGCGCTTGCTGCCCGAATCAATCCATCCGCACACCTTGCTCGGCTTTGATCTACCCGGTGCCGGCGCGCTTTTGACGCTGTGCGCCATCCTCGTCACCGGCTTGCTCTGCGCCAATTTTATTGGTCAGTGGTTTCTGCGTTACTGGGAAGGACTCCTGGCGCGCATTCCCGTCGTCAACTCGGTGTACAACAGCGTCAAACAGGTTTCTGACACGCTATTTTCTTCCAGCGGCCAGGCGTTTCGCAAAGCCCTACTGATCGAATATCCCCGGCGCGGACTATGGACGATTGCCTTTCTTACGGGACAACCCAGCGGTGAAGTGGCGCGCCATCTGGACGGCGATTTCGTCAGCGTTTACGTGCCGACGACCCCCAATCCAACCTCAGGTTTTTTCTTGATTCTGCCCAAAACAGACGTGACTGAACTCGACATCAGCGTGGACGAAGCGCTCAAGTACATCATCTCCATGGGCGTCGTCGCCCCCTCGGCGCGACTCAAAACACCTCTAAGCGATAGCGCCGAGCACGCTAGCTCTATTTAATTTTTCATCACCAGCCTTGCGGAACCCTATGCGAACTCATTATTGCGGACAACTCGATTCATCCTTAATCGGCCAAGAAGTCAGCCTATGCGGCTGGGCGCACCGACGGCGCGACCACGGCGGCGTCATTTTTATCGACCTGCGCGATCGTGACGGACTCGCCCAAATCGTCTGCGCACCTGAGCAAGCAGCCAGCTTTGCCATCGCCGAATCGGTGCGTAACGAATACTGTCTGCACATTCGTGGGCTCGTGCGTGCGCGCCCTGAGGGAACGGTCAACCCCAATATGCCCAGCGGTGCCATCGAAGTGCTCTGCCACAGCATCGACATCCTCAACGCCTCGATCACCCCGCCCATCCAGCTCGACGAAGAAAAACTCTCGGAACACGTGCGCCTGCTGCACCGCGTGCTTGATCTGCGGCGCCCGCAGATGCAGCGCAATATGCAGCTGCGTTACAAAACAGCGCGCGCATTTCGCCGTTTTCTCGACGACGCCGGCTTTATCGACATCGAAACACCGATGCTGACGAAAAGCACGCCAGAAGGTGCACGCGATTATTTAGTGCCTTCGCGCGTACACCCTGGCCAATTTTTCGCCTTACCGCAATCCCCACAGCTGTTCAAACAACTGCTGATGGTGGCTGGCTTTGACCGCTATTATCAAATCACCAAATGCTTCCGAGACGAAGACCTGCGCGCCGACCGTCAGCCCGAATTCACCCAGGTCGATATCGAAACCTCGTTCATGAACGAAACAGAAATCACCGCGTTGATGGAAGCGCTGATTCGCCGCGTGTTCAAAGAAGCGATCGACGTAAGCCTACCCAATCCCTTCCCACGCATGAGCTACACAGAAGCCATGCAGCGCTACGGCTCAGACAAACCCGATCTGCGTGTCACGCTCGAACTCAGCGACATCACCGACCTAGTCAAAGACGTTTCGTTCAAAGTGTTTGCCAACGCAGCTAATAGCCCGAACGGACGGGTTGCCGCGCTGCGCATTCCGGGTGGCGCTAGCAGCCTGACCCGTAGCGAAATCGACGCCTACACCCAATTCGTCAGCATTTACGGCGCGCGCGGCTTGGCTTACATCAAAATCAACGACGTGACGCAACTCAACGAAAACGGCCTGCAATCGCCCATCGTCAAAAACCTATCGTCCTCAGCCTTGCACGCCATCGTCGCGCGTACGGGAGCGCAAACAGGCGACTTGCTCTTTTTTGGCGCAGACAGCAGCAAAATCGTCAATGACGCACTTGGCGCGCTGCGCGTCAAAATCGGCCACGACAAAAATCACCTCAACGGCAAAGCCTGGGAACCGGTATGGATCACCGACTTCCCGATGTTCGATTACGACGAAGAAAACAAACGCTGGGTCGCTTGTCACCACCCATTTACCAGCCCCAAAGACGAGCATCTCGAATTACTCACCAGCGACCCCGGAAAATGCCTGGCCAAGGCGTACGATCTCGCGCTGAACGGTTGGGAGCTTGGCGGCGGCTCGATACGGATACACCGCGCCGAAGTGCAAGCGCAGGTCTTTCAAGCACTCGGCATCGGCGAAGAAGAAGCCAGACTGAAATTCGGCTTCTTACTCGACGCCCTGCAATACGGTGCGCCGCCACACGGCGGCTTGGCGTTTGGCTTAGACAGAATCGTCGCCATGATGACCGGAGCCGAATCGATTCGCGACGTCATCGCCTTCCCCAAAACGCAGCGTGCGCAATGCCTGCTGACCGATGCCCCAAGCCAGGTCGACGACAAACAACTACGTGAGCTGCACATCCGGCTACGGCAAAAAACCGAACTCCCTGCTGCCAATAAAGAGCTTAGCGGCTAAGAAACCTAGGGACTTCACCAGCTGGCGTGTTTTGTGCCAAAGCACGCCAGGCCAAACCACAGCGCAGGTGCTCAAAACAAAACGAGCCGAATCTTAATGAACCCCTGGAAACGCCCTGTCTCTATCCTGGCCGTCATTCACAGCCAAGACCTGCAAGTACTCTTACTCGAGCGCGCTGCGCATCCCGGTTATTGGCAATCGGTCACGGGCAGCCAGGAAGAAGGCGAGCTGCTGATCGATACGGCAGTACGCGAGGTCTTTGAAGAAACCGGCATTAGCGCAACAAAAAACGAGTTTAAAGACTGGCAACTGAGCACACGCTTTGAGATTTTTAGCGAATGGCGACAACGCTATGAACCCGGCGTCAGCCACAACGTCGAGCACGTTTTCTCGCTACAGGTCAGCGCTCAAACGCGCGTCACTCTAGCCCCGCGCGAGCACCTCGCCTACGTTTGGCTACCCTGGCATAGCGCCGCCGAAAAATGCTTCTCACCCAGCAACCGAGACGCCATTCTCAGCCTGCCGAAGCGGATTGCGCGTTGATACGTTCCTGCAAACAAGCGGGACAAAAGCAATTGAGCCCGGCCTCTGGCACCCAAACACCTTTCGCCTGCTCCATGCACCAACAACGCGGCAAACCGGCCTGCGCACCACAAACAAAAGTCGCATCACATGCTGCACAGCGGCTGCTCAAGACCGTAGCTTCTTTATCTTCAGACATTTCTAATGACTCCACTAAAGTTAGAAACGCTGCCGCTTACCCAGGCAGCAACAAAGCAAAATGAGATAACACGCAAGTACACTATACTTTCGCCTTCGGACAAAACCTCAGACTAAGCCTGTTCATGAGCACATCAAACGAATTACGCGAATTACGCCAACGCGCAGCAGCGCGCGCAAGCAGCCTAAACCTACCTTACGCTGGCGCCCTCAGCCCCGCCGAAGCTTACGCCTTCTGGCAAGCAACAAGCGAAGCACGCTTGGTCGATGTGCGCACGCGCGCCGAGTGGGATTGGGTTGGACGCATTCAAAACGCCCTTGAAATTGAATGGCTGCGCTACCCGAGCAACGAACGCAACCCCGACTTCTTAGCACAACTACAAGCGCAAGTAGACCCCAGCGCACCCGTGCTCTTCCTCTGCCGCAGCGGCGCGCGCTCACACCAAGCCGCTTTACTCGCGCAAGCCGCTGGCTACCAACAGTGTTTTAACGTGCTCGAAGGCTTTGAGGGCGATAAAGACAACAGCGCAGAAGGAAGCGGTTTAGGCCAACGCGGTAAACTCAACGGCTGGCGCCACGCCGGTTTACCCTGGTACAGCTAAAATCCAGCCCCAGCCTCAGCCTCAATCGCCTCCCGCTTTGATACGAGACTTCTAATGCAAATCGCCCCTATTCGCTTTGATCAATTCAACGCCCTGCAAGACGCCGACTGCCACGAACGCATTCGCGTCGCCCGCGCCAAGTTGGCTGATCAGGTCGTCCTGCTATGCCACCACTACCAACGCGCCGACGTCTACCAATACGCCGACCTGACCGGCGATTCACTCAAACTCTCACGCCTGGCTGCAGAAACCGATTCGCCCTACCTCGTTTTCTGCGGCGTGCACTTCATGGCCGAGGTAGCCGATATTTTGTCGCAAGAGCACCAAATCGCCATCCTGCCCGACCTCGCCGCCGGCTGCTCGATGGCCGACATGGCCAATCTAGCCAAGGTAGAACGCTGCTGGCGTGAACTGAACGAAGTTCTCGACGCCGACGAGCACATCACGCCGGTCACCTACATTAACTCAGCCGCCGACCTGAAAGCCTTCTGCGGCGAGCACGGCGGCATCGTCTGCACCTCATCAAACGCGAGCCAGATCGCCGAATGGGCTTTTGCCCGGCGCAGTAAAATCCTCTTCTTCCCGGATCAACATCTAGGTCGTTGGACCGGCGCAGCCATGGGCATCCCGCTCGACGCCATGCAAGTCTGGGATCCAGACCTAGAAATGGGCGGCCTCACAGCAGAACAGATCCGCAGCGCCAAGCTCCTATTATGGAAAGGGCACTGCTCGGTACACCAAATGTTCCAACCCGCGCATATCGAAAAATTTCGCCAGCAACATCCACAAGGCCTCGTCATCGCACACCCGGAATGCAGCTACGAAGTATGCAAACAATCAGACTACGTCGGCTCGACAGAACACATCATCAAAACCATTAAAGCCGCTGCGGCCGGAACCCACTGGCTAGTCGGCACCGAGTTAAACCTAGTTAATCGTCTCGCCGACGAAGTCAAAGCAGAAGGCAAAATCGTGCAATTTATGGCGCCCACCGTGTGCATGTGCTCCACCATGCAGCGCATTGACCCGCAGCACCTAGCATGGACACTAGAAAACCTGGTGGCAGGACGCGTCGTCAACCAAATCAAAGTGCCTACGCACGAAGCTGCCTACGCAAAATTAGCCCTCAACAGAATGCTGGCCGTTTCTTAAGCGCTAAAGCTTGATGCCAGCGCTGGCATCAAGCTTTAGACAAACCGAAAACCTAACCATAAGGGAGAGCAAGGTGGCAAAACCGGGGGAACGCAAACTACAGATTTTGCAAACACTAGCCATGATGCTAGAAAGCCCGACGGCAGAAAAAATCACCACCGCAGCACTCGCGGCCAAACTCAGCTGCTCAGAAGCCGCCTTATACCGGCACTTCGCGAGCAAAGCGCAAATGTTTGAAGGCTTAATCGAATTTATTGAAAGCAGCTTGTTTGGCGTGATCAACCAAATTGCCGGCGAAGAATCGCCCGGACTGACGCAAGTCGAACACATCCTCGCGCTGCTCCTCAACTTTGCCCAACGCAATCGCGGCATGACCAAAGTGCTGATCGGCGACGCCCTAGTCAACGAAAACACCCGCCTACAAGCGCGCATCAACCAACTACTCGACCGCGTAGAAGCCGCGCTCAAACAAGCCCTGCGCATCGCCGCAACGCAAGGCGATCTGGACGCCGAAACAGACTTCAGCGCATTAGCCAATCTACTGCTCTGCTACGCAATCGGTCGCTGGCAGCAATACGTCAAAAGCAGCTTCGCCCGAACCCCCGCCGCGCACTGGCCACAACAATGGCCGATGCTCCTAAATGCCTGTATCGGAGCGAAAACCGCGCAGGACAACAGCACGCCCACTTAATTCAAACAAGACACTATGTTCTCAGGCATCATCCACGCCCTTGGCCGCATCGTTGACCGCATCCCCAGCGGCGAAAGCAAAGACGCAAACGCAGCCGTGCGCCTCAAAATCGACGCTGCTCAACTCCCTCTAGACGACCTCGCGCTAGGCGACTCCATCGCCTGCAACGGCGTATGCCTCACCGTCATCGAAAAACAGGCGCCCTATTTCTCTGCCGATGTTTCCGCCGCTACCCTAGCCTGCACCGTCGGCTTAGAAGGATTCGGCTGGCTCAACCTGGAAAAAGCCCTGCGCTTAAGTGATCGACTCGGTGGCCACCTAGTCTCCGGGCACGTAGACGGCGTCGGCGAAGTCTGTCGCTTCGACGCCATCGGCGAACACCGCCTGCTCGAAATTCGCGCCCCGCAAGCACTCGCCAAATACATCGCGCGCAAAGGCTCCATCACCGTACAAGGCGTTAGCCTGACGACCAACTCGGTAGAGCAAGACCGCTTCAGCATCAACCTAATTCCCCACACCCTAGACTCAACCACCCTGCAACATCTACGCCCTGGGCACAAAGTCAATTTAGAAATCGACCTCATCGCCCGCTATTGCGAGCGGCTATTGCATTATCAAAACGATGCCTAATGCCGATCCAGCATTCCCCAACGCCAAGAGCAGCACCTAAACTTCGACAGACAAAAGGTAAACAACACCTTAAAACAGCATCGAGCCGTTGAGCTATTCACGGCTTAGGCGGTATGTTTTGCCCGAAAGGTTTTGCCAAATTGTTGCCGATCGGGTTGACGGGTGGCTTGTTGTTATCGACTTGTAGCAAGAGGTCGGGTGGGTAAACAAACAGCCATTCTGAGTATTTTTTTCTCAGCGCCATTTCTTCTGCTTCAAAGTGATCTTGTTTGATCGGTTTTTTATCCGACAGAATGCACGCCCTCTACCTAACCGCCCTCGCCGCAGCCCAAAACAAAAGCGTCGGCGTTAACGAAGAAGTGTCCCTCACGATTCACAGCAGCTCAGGGAGCAAATCGCCTCGTCGTTGCAACTAGAATTACACCCATCGTTGCGGGGTCTATACTGATGGCCGATAGACAACGTGGCGGAATTTCGCAAACGAGGCAAATCTCGGCGCAGTTGACAGCGCGCAGTTGACAGCGCGCGGTTGACAACGTTATGCACGACCGCGAGAACGCTACCCCAAGCAATCGCACACGATAACGACACTCATTATGCAAGTTGAGAGCAAATTCAAATTCGGCGCTATCTTCGTCGTTGTGGTCATGCTATTCGTGGCTTCGATTCCCTATGCAACGAATAGCGCCACGCGCACCATGCTGCTTCAGCTGGATAAATCAACCCACGAAGTGCAAGCGTACGAGCGGCTGCAGTCTCTTCTACAGAACGCTGAAACCGGGCAACGTGGTTTTATCATCACCGGTAAGCAAGCATTTTTAGCGCCCTACTTTACGGCCTTGGCTCAGTTCCCGACTCTGCGGCGAGAAATCACTAATCTTTCGAACCCCGACGACAGGGATGTCAAAGAAATTTTTCGCTTTGCTGATCTGAAACTGGATGAATTAGACGAGACGATCACGCTACGCAGCGAGAAAGGCTTTACTGCCGCCACGCAGGTTGTGCTTTCGGCGCGCGGCAAGAGCTATATGGACGAGTGCCGTCTCTTGATCAACAAGAAGTCGCAGATTGCCCTCGACCAACAACGCCATCTCCGTGAACTACTCAATGAGCGGCAGCAATACACGCTGTTTGTCAGCTTGGGGGTGACGCTCGCTAATATTTTGTTGCTATCGCTTTTGCTTTGGCTGATGTTTCGCCTGCTCAGTGACCGGCAAAGCACGACTGATCTCCTGCAACAGACGAGTGATGAACTGACCGAAAACATCGCGCACACCCAGAGCCACAATCGGCAAATGACCTTGACGGCTGAAATGTTGCAATCGCTCGGTACGCTCACTTCACTAGACGGCAGCGCTAAAGTGATTTCCACTTATTGCGCCAAAATTCTCCCGGGCAGCGCTGGCGCTTTGTTTCTTTACCGCAATTCAAGAGACATTCTGGAAGCGCAAGCTTGCTGGGGCGCGCTTGAGGTGGCAGCCCAGCCCTTTGAACCAAACGCGTGCTGGGCACTGCAGCGCGGATCGCCCCATCTGGTGATGGGCAGTGACGATCTGCTGTGCAAACATTACCCGGCGACAGAAAAAATGCTCAGGCTGTGCACACCCCTTGTTTCGCAAGGCGAGGTGATCGGTTCTTTGTACGTTGAGAAACTGGAGACTGACGCGCAGCTTCTGGAAGCGCAACGGCAAGTCATCAGCAGGGTCTCCGAACAAATCGCCCTGGCTTTGGTCAACATCCAGTTGCGCGATTCCTTGCGCCGACAATCCATAACCGATCCGCTGACCGGCTTGTTTAATCGGCGTTACATGGACGAAACCTTAAAGCGTGAGCTGTATCGGGCGCAACGCAAAGAAACGTCATTGGCGCTCATCGTGCTTGATTTGGATCATTTCAAACTGGTCAATGACACGCACGGTCACGATGCTGGCGACGTATTGCTCAAAGCGGTTGCGCAAAGAGTGCGTGACAATATCCGCGAGAGCGATCTGGCCTGTCGTTTCGGCGGCGAAGAGTTGGTCGTGTTGTTGCCAGAATGCACTTTAGCGACGGCTCTTGAGCGGGCAGAAAAAATCAGATCGTCTATCGCAGAGCTCAGCATCCCATTGGCTGGTGGCGCTCTTCTTGCGGCAACAGCATCCTTTGGCGTTGCCGCATTTCCTGAGCACAGAAGCGAAGCCGCCGCATTACTCAGCGCTGCGGATCAGGCGCTTTATCAGGCGAAACATTCGGGGCGCAATCGGGTACTGGCCGCGTCGGGCTCGACACTGCCAGCATAAGCATTGCTCACTTCTGCACTGCTGACAAAACACCTCGGCAAACAGCGTTTGCGTATAAGAAAAATGCGAAGAAAAACGCGACGTCTCGATCTTTCTTCAGCGCAAAAAGATTAAAGGATCTCCATGCACGCACCCACATCCTGGCAGGCGGCGCTAAAGCATAGCGAGTATCTGCGTCAATTGCTGGCAACACGACCAGAGGTCTCGGCTTGGTTGAGCGCACACGCGGCGCAACCGATCAAGCGTGATTTGATGCACGCATTCTTGATTGATGTCGACACGCTAGACGAGGCGCAACTTAAAAACAGGCTGCGTGCTTTGCGCCAACACGTCATGGCGGCGCTGATTGTGCGCGATCTAGGCGGCTTAGCGCCTTTGGCTGAAGTCTTAGAAACAATGAGTACACTCGCCGAACTCAGTCTCAATAGCGCGCTCGCGGCAATACAGAAAATGCTTGTCGCACAACACGGCGCAGCGCTTGATGCAGCGGGGCAAGCGCAAACTTTGCTCGTCATCGGCATGGGCAAATTGGGCGGACGTGAATTAAACGTCTCTTCCGACATCGATCTCATTTTTGTTTACCCAGAAGACGGCAGAACCTGCGGACGCAGCGACGGCGGCGGCAAAATCGATCACTACGAATTTTCTACACGCCTAGGCAAGCGCGTCATCGCCGCACTGGACGACATCACCGCCGACGGCCAAGTGTTTCGTGTCGATATGCGCCTGCGGCCAAACGGCGACTCCGGCGCGTTGGTTTGCTCGCTCGATTCTTTGGAAGCCTATTTTGTCACGCAGGGACGCGAATGGGAGCGTTACGCCTGGATCAAAGCGCGCCTCTTGAACGAAGGAGAAAACCTGCACAGCGCGTGGGCGGAAGCCTTAAACAAGGTAGTACGTCCCTTCGTTTTTCGTAAATATTTAGACTTCGGCGCGATCAATGCCATGCGCGACTTACACGCACAGATTAAACGCGAAGTCGCCAGACGAGACCGTGCTGAACACATCAAATTAGGGCCAGGTGGCATTCGCGAAATCGAGTTTATGGCGCAGGTTTTTCAACTGATTCGCGGTGGGCGTGAACCTCTATTGCAAATTCGCCCAACGCTCGCCGTTCTGGCGCTGCTGGCCGAACGGCGTTTGTTGCCGAGCGAAACGGTGCAAGAACTGAGCGATGCCTACGTTTTTTTGCGTCGTCTAGAGCACCGCTTGATGTACGTGCGCGATGCGCAAACCCACTGTTTGCCAGACGACGAGGGTGCACGTTTGCTCATCGCCGAGTCAATGGACAAGAGCGATTGGGACAGTTTGGCGCTCGAATTAAACGCACATAGAGCCAAGGTCAGCCTGCATTTTGAGCAAATCTTCTCGTCTCCAGCGGAGGCTGTGCATCCTTGCGATGGCATCTGGTTTGAGCAAATCGAGCTGAGCGCAGCGCACACCCAGCTCAGCGAATTGGGCTTTAGCCAGCCAGACGAGACGCTAGAACGCCTACGCTTGTTTCGCCAGAGCGGTCGTTATTTACAACTGCCGACGCGTCATCGCGAGCGCCTGGACGCGCTCGGCCCACGCTTAATCGAAGCCGCCGCTGCGACGCCCACGCCCGACCAAACCTGGCAACGCGGACTCGATTTTTTTCAGGTGATTAGCCAACGCGGCGCCTACCTCGCCTTGCTTCAACAATATCCGCAAGCCTTAATGAAGGTAGCCGAATTGATGAGTAGCTCCTCATGGGCTGCCGAGTACCTCAATCGGCACCCGATTCTGCTCGATGAATTACTCGACCCGCGTTTCTCGGACGCAGCGACCGATTGGCCTGCGTTTCGCCAAACATTACTTGAGCGGCTGACGGAGTATCCGGGCGATACAGAACGGCAAATGGACATTCTGCGTGAGGCGCATCATGCCCAGGTTTTTCGCCTACTCGCGCGCGATTTAGCGGGCAAACAAAGCCTTGAGGAAGGCTCAGACCACCTCGCAAAATTAGCCGATATTTTGCTCGAAACAACGCTTAATCTCTGCTGCGCACAACTTAATCTGCGCTACCCAACGTTCACTGCGCCCGCCAAACTGGCCATCATCGGCTACGGAAAATTAGGCGGTAAAGAGCTAGGTTATGCCTCCGACCTAGACCTGGTGTTCATTTACCAAGACGAACAGCCCAACGCCGCCGAATACTACGCTCGGCTGGTGCAAAGGCTATGCAGCTGGTTATCGAGTCGCACCATGGCCGGAATCGTTTTTGAAACCGATCTGCGTTTGCGCCCCAATGGCGACGCAGGCCTACTCGCCTGCTCGCTCGAAGCCTTTCGCGAATATCAGCTAAAGCACGCTTGGATTTGGGAACATCAAGCGCTAACCAGAGCACGTTTCTGCGCTGGAGACGCCGATATCGGCGCCGAGTTTGAGCGCATACGCCAGGATCTTCTGCGCCAGCCACGCGATTTAGTTCAGCTCCGTTCAGCCGTGCTGGAAATGCGTCAGCGCATGTTGCAACAACACCGCCCAGCGGCAACTAGAGAGCCTTCCCTAAGCCCTAGCGATACGGCGCAAACGCCCCCACGCTTCGACCTGAAGCACGATCTCGGCGGCATTATCGACGTTGAATTTATCGTGCAGTACTGGGTACTCGCCTACGCACACCAATACCCAGCGCTGTGCCAAAACGACGGCAACATCGCCCTACTGCGCAGCGCCGCACAGCTTGGCCTCACCAGTCCAGAACGCGCCGAACAGGTCATCGCCGCCTACCGCAACTTCCGGCGTTTACAGCATCAAAGCCGACTCAGCGGAGAAGCCACCGCCAGCGTCGCCCGCCAAGCCAATCTCGAACAGCATATTGAAGCGGTACGTGCTTTGTGGGAACAGGTGTTTGCACTGCCTTAAGCTTTGCTTTGCCTTAACTCGCTCGGAGGCATTTAGCCAAGTTGACTAGTTCTCTTGTGCACGCAACAACAAAGCCTGCGAGTACAACTGGTTTTTTGCCGTTCCGCTAATCGCATGCGCCAGCTTGACCGCCTGGCTGACCGCTAAGCCATCGTCAAGCAACAGACGTAAAACACGCTTCGCTTCAGCATCAGCAGCCAGGTCAACGCCTAAAGCACCTGACAACAACAAGACAAACTCGCCACGTTGCCGATTCTCGTCGGCCAATAACCAAGCCTCAGCCTGGTCTAAAGGACAACTGTGAATCGTTTCAAACACCTTGCTAATTTCGCGCGCCAGAACCAAGGTGCGCGCTGTTGCGCGGACATAGACCTGAGCCAAAGCAGCGACTGTTTCGACAATTCGATGCGGTGCTTCGTAAAAAATCAGCACGTAAGGGAGCGCGAGCAAATCTAATAAAACGGCTTCGCGCTGCTTCGCTTTGCTCGGCAAAAAACCATAAAACAGAAATTGCTGTTCGCCCAAACCTGAGGCAGACAGTGCGCTAATCGCCGCGCAAGCACCGGGAATAGGAATGATGCGATAACCCGCACTACGCACACGGGCGACTAAACGCGCGCCCGGATCAGAAATCGCGGGCGTCCCCGCATCCGAAATCAGGGCCACTGATTCCCCAGCCGCTAAGCGCGTAATAATTTGCTCAGCCGCCGCCTCTTCATTGTGCTGGTGCGCTGCCAACAAACGCGCGCCACACCCATAATGCTTGAGCAAGGGAGCGCTATGGCGGGTATCCTCCGCCGCAATCCACGGCACTTGACGCAGAATCTCCAGCGCGCGCAAACCAATATCGCCAAGATGACCGATCGGAGTAGGCACCACATATAATGCCGGCGGATTTGAATTCATTTAAGCAACTCGCGTTAAAAGCAAAAAAGTCAGAGCGACTCAGGATCATGAGCCAAGGCAAAACAAACGACAGCGCAAACAACAACGCAAACGACAGCGGCAAAGCCGCCGAAATACTCAGCGCACAGTTTCTCGAACGGCAAGGGCTGAGCATTGTGGCACGCAACTTCCGCTGTCGTGGTGGCGAAATTGATCTGATCTGCCGTGATCGCGCCGTGCTCGTCTTCGTTGAAGTACGGCTGCGCAGCAACGCGCGCTTCGGCGGGGCGGGCGCCAGCATCACCGCGCACAAGCAGCGCCGCATCATCCTAGCGGCTGAGCATTACTTAGCCACCCAGAGCAATCCAGAATGCGCCTGTCGCTTCGATTGCATCCTGCTCGATGCTCTTGATCAGCAACGCATCGAATGGCTAAAAGACGCTTTCTCGGCAAACTAGCGCCGGCCTGAGGGCATCACGCCAGAGGAGCAGCACCTGCTCAGCACATAAACAAGCCAGCGCTTGAAATCAAAAAAACAGCCCCCACCTTGTTCAACTGATTCCAAGGAGGGTGTTAGCAATGCAAGACCAAGAAAAAATCAACGAGGCAATCCCCACTGCCGATAGCCACAACAACGATAGCAACGCGCAAGCAGAAAATGTAACTGCGGCAACTTCGGCAACGCCGCCAGACAGCATGCCCAGCTTAGAAGAAACTTTGCGCCAAGCTGAACTCAACGCCGCCGAGCACCACGACGCTTGGCTACGCGCTAAAGCTGAAACAGAGAATGTACGACGTCGCGCCTTAGAAGATGTGGCAAAAGCGAGCAAATTTGCCGTCGAAAAATTCGCCACCGAATTACTCGCCGTGCGCGACAGCCTCGAAGCCGCCTTAGCCACGCCAACGCCCACCGTAGACAGCCTCAAATCTGGCACCGAGCTAACGCTCAAACAACTACTCGCTGCGTTTGAAAAATCCGGCCTCGTTGAAATCAATCCGATGGGCGAAAAATTCGACCCGCATCGCCACCAAGCGATCAGCGCAGTCGAGTCTGAACAAGTCGCCAACACCGTCGTCAACGTCCTGCAAAAAGGCTGCTTACTAGCCGACCGCGTGCTCCGCCCTGCGCTCGTCACGGTCGCCAAAGCCAAAGCTTGAAAAAGAACAAACAAGCCCCATTTACTCAGCCATAGCAGCTGATAAAACAACCTACTCAAAAGGATTATAAAAATGGCAAAAAAGATTATTGGTATCGACCTAGGCACCACCAACTCCTGCGTTTCGGTGATGGAAAACGGCAAACCTAAAGTCATCGAAAACTCAGAAGGCGCAAGAACAACGCCCTCCATCGTGGCCTACGCCGAAGACGGCGAAATTCTCTGTGGCGCCTCGGCCAAACGCCAAGCCGTGACCAACCCGAGAAATACCTTGTTCGCCGTCAAACGCCTGATCGGTCGGCGTTTTGAAGAAAAAGAAGTGCAAAAAGACATCGCCTTGATGCCTTACAAAATTCTCAAAGCTGACAACGGAGATGCCTGGGTAGACGTGCGCGGTGAAAAAATCGCGCCGCAACAAGTCTCGGCTGAAGTGCTACGCAAAATGAAAAAAACCGCTGAGGACTACCTCGGCGAAGAAGTCACTGAAGCCGTCATCACGGTTCCCGCCTACTTCAACGACAGCCAGCGCCAAGCGACTAAAGACGCTGGACGCATCGCCGGTCTTGAAGTCAAACGCATCATCAACGAACCGACCGCTGCGGCTCTAGCCTTCGGTATGGATAAGAAACAAGGCGACAAAAAAATCGTCGTGTACGACTTAGGCGGCGGCACCTTTGACGTCTCAATCATCGACATCGCCGAAGTTGACGGCGAACACCAATTTGAAGTGTTAGCGACCAACGGCGACACCTTCCTCGGGGGTGAAGACTTCGATCAACGCCTAATCGACTACATCATCGACGAATTCAAAAAAGAATCCGGCGTCAACCTCAAAGCCGACGTACTCGCCTTACAACGCCTAAAAGAGGCCGCTGAAAAAGCCAAAATCGAACTTTCCTCCAGTCAACAAACAGAAATCAACCTACCGTACATCACAGCAGATGCTTCTGGCCCCAAGCATTTGGCGCTCAAAATCACCCGTGCAAAATTTGAATCGCTGGTCGATGAGCTGATTGAACGCACCATCGCGCCCTGCCGCATCGCACTGAAAGATGCGGCTTGCCAAGTCGGCGACATCAACGATGTCATCCTCGTTGGCGGCATGACGCGTATGCCTAAAGTGCAAGAAAAAGTTAAAGAGTTTTTCGGTCAAGAACCGCGCAAAGACGTCAACCCAGACGAAGCCGTTGCCGTCGGTGCAGCCATTCAAGGCGGCGTGCTACAAGGCGAGGTTAAAGACGTTCTGCTGCTCGATGTCACCCCGCTATCCCTAGGCATTGAGACCCTGGGCGGCGTGATGACCAAACTCATCCCGAAAAACACGACGATCCCGACCAAGGCCTCGCAGGTTTTTTCTACGGCCGACGACAACCAATCGGCAGTGACCATTCACGTACTGCAAGGCGAGCGTGAAATCGCCTCGGGCAATAAGAGCCTCGGCCAGTTCAACCTATCCGAGATCCCCCCTGCACCGCGTGGCATGCCGCAGATTGAAGTTGCTTTTGACATCGACGCCAACGGCATTTTGCATGTCTCGGCAAAAGACAAGGCCTCAGGCAAAGAAAGCAAAATCAAGATTCAGGCCTCCTCCGGTTTGTCTGAAGAAGAAGTGCAACGCATGGTGAAAGACGCCGAACTGCATGCCGAAGAAGACAAAAAAGTACACGAGCTGGCAAACACCCGTAATCAGTGCGACGGCATGGTTCACTCAGCGAAAAAATCGCTAAGCGAGTACGGCCAAGAGCTCTCAGAAGAAGAAAAAGCAGCGGTCGAGCAGGCGATCAAAGAAGCTGAAGAAGCCATTCGCAGCGACGAGCTTGAAGTCATCAGAGCTAAAAGCGAAGCCTTGGGCGTCGCCGCACAAAAAATTGGCGAAAAAATGTACGCAAAAGAACAAGCCCAAGCCGCCGCCGCTGGCCATTCAGGCGAAGCTGCCGAGCATCAACAAGGCAAGCCGCAAGATGAGCAAGGCGACGTCGTTGATGCCGAATTTACCGAAGTCAAGGATAAAAAATCGTAAGAAAAAAAGCCTTTGCACATTAAGGCAAAAGCCTGTGAGCAGTGTGGCTCGAATAACCAATAGTGGCTCCGAATCGGTGTAGCTTGGCAAGCGCCTTGTTCAGTACGCAGCAAGAGCGCCCCAAACCACCCGCGCGGCGTCAATGTTAGACCCGGCAAGCGAGACGTTAAACGACGTCTCGCTTCCTCTTTGTGTACGCTGATCAATCTATGGCTAAACGTGACTTTTATGAAGTTCTGGGCGTCAACCGTGACGCCTCCGATGACGAGATCAAAAAGGCTTATCGCAAATTAGCGATGAAACACCATCCTGATCGCAACCCAGACAACCCCAAGTCTGAAGAGCAATTCAAGGAGGTCAAAGAAGCCTACGAGGTTTTATCGGACAGCCAAAAACGCTTGGCTTACGATCAATACGGACACGCGGGCGTGAACCAACAAGGCGGTGGACGCAGCAGCAGCGCTTCAGACCCGTTTGGCGGAATTTTCGACGAAATATTTGGGGGGGGCGGCGGCGGACGCGGCGGACGCTCCAATATCTATCGTGGCTCTGATCTACGCTACAACCTCGAAATTACGCTTGAACAAGCGGCGTTTGGCACCGAAACCAATATCCGTATCCCCACGATGGAGGTTTGCTCATCCTGCCGTGGCTCGGGCGCTAAAGCCGGAACCCAACCGAAAACCTGCCCTACCTGCCAAGGTAATGGCCAGGTTCGCCTACAGCAAGGCTTCTTCTCGATTCAACAAACCTGCCCAAAATGCCACGGCACGGGTCGCTTCGTATCTGACCCCTGCTCACCCTGTCACGGTGCTGGCCGGGTAAAACAACACAAAACCTTGGCGGTCAAAATCCCCGCCGGGGTTGACGAAGGCGACCGCATCCGTCTGTCAGGCGAAGGCGAACACGGCGTTAATGGCGGCCCATCGGGTGATCTATACGTACAAATCCACCTCAAAGCGCACTCGGTTTTTCAGCGTGAACAAAACGATTTGCACTGCGAAATGCCGATCAGTTTTGCCACGGCAGCGCTCGGAGGAGAAATCGAAGTGCCTACCTTAGACACGGTAGCCACCATTAAAATCCCCGCCGAAACTCAGTCAGGCAAAGTTTTTCGCCTACGCGGCAAAGGCATTAAAGGGGTACGCAGCCACACCTATGGCGATTTGTTGTGCCATGTCGTGGTCGAAACGCCAGTGGCTTTAACCGATCGTCAAAAAGAGTTATTGCAAGCTTTTGCCGAAGCCAGTAGTGGCGATGACGGAAAACATAATCCGCGCGCCAAATCATGGATGGACAGAGTACGGAATTTTTTCGCTGCCAGCTAAGTTAGCTGGCGCATCAAGATCCGCAAGAATCTTGATGCGCAAATTAAAAGCAGGCTAGAGCAGAATTTCGCTCTAGCCTGCTTTATTTTTTACGCTATTGCGGCCAGCAAGCTTTCAAGCACGACGCCAGCTTGTTCCTTGCGCACTGTCTTCAAGCACCACGCCCTGCGCTAAAAGCTCAGCACGCAGACGATCCGATTCAGCATAATTTTTAGCTTTTTTGGCCGCAGTACGCTGCGCCAGAATCGACTCGATTTGCGCGGCAGACAGTCCGTCCGTACTAGAAGCCGACTGCATAAACACCTCGGCATCGCGCTGCAAAAGACCGAGCAAACCAGCCAAGGCACGAAGACGCTGCGCCAAGGGCACGAGCACCTGCTCGGACGACTGCCGGTTAATCTCACTCGCTAGATCAAACAACACCGCACAAGCTTCCGGGGTATTGAAATCATCGTTCATCGCCGCTTGAAAACGGGCAGCGTAAGGGTCATTCCAATCTAAGACCGACGCATCCTGGGCCCCATCCCCTATCTCCTTCGGCGATTTTTTCAAAGCCGTATAGAGACGTGATAAAGCCTGTCGCGCATCGTTCAAATGCACGTCCGAATAGTGCAAGGGGCTACGATAATGCGCGCGCAGAATAAAGAAACGCAGAACCTCGGGGTCGTACTTCGCCAGCACTTCTCGGATCGTAAAAAAATTCCCTAAGGATTTCGACATTTTGGCGTCGTCAACACGGACAAAACCGTTGTGCATCCAATAATTAACGAACTGCCCATCGTGCGCGCCCTCCGACTGAGCGATCTCGTTTTCATGATGCGGAAACTGTAAATCCTGGCCACCCCCATGAATATCGAAATGATTGCCGAGCAAATCCGCACTCATCGCTGAACATTCAATGTGCCAGCCTGGACGCCCCTCACCCCAAGGCGAAGGCCACGCAGGCTCGCCCGCCTTCGCGTGTTTCCACAGCACAAAGTCCAAAGGATCTTGCTTCTCGTGATCCACTTCAACGCGCTCACCCGCCCGTAAATCGTCTAAAGATTTGCCAGACAATTTCCCGTAACCAGAAAATTTACGTACCGAAAAATGGACATCGCCAGACGCAGTCTGATAGGCCAAACCTTTGCCCTCCAGCCTGCCAATCAGGCTTAGCATCTGCGCCAAATATTCGGTTGCACGTGGCTCATAATCAGGTTTCTCAACGCCCAGAGCCAAAGCATCTTCGTCCATATAGCGGATAAAACGCTCAGTCAAAGCGCCAATTGACTCCCCATTGAGCGACGCGCGTTTAATAATTTTGTCGTCAATATCGGTGATATTGCGCACATAAGTGACCGCCAAGCCGCTCGCGCGCAACCAACGGCGCACCATATCGAAGACCACCAAAACCCGCGCATGACCAAGGTGGCAATAGTCATAAACGGTCATGCCACAGACGTACATCCGTACCACACCGGGGGTAATCGGCACGAACAGCTGCTTCTCCCGAGCTAGGGAGTTATAAATTTTTAACATTGAGTAACTCAGAAGAAAATTCGAGGATCAATCAGTCTCTACAAACCAATAAGACAGCTAACGCAGCCAGACGAGCAATGCAGACGCAAACAAACGTAGCACGCACACAAACGCATTAGCTCACCGCAGAAACACAGCCAAAGCGCACATCAAAAGCGCAGCAATGAATACGCCAACGACAAATAACAGCGACGGCACTTTGGATTCGACGTGCTTTTTGTTAGAATCGGGGATTCAGAAATTCAGAAAAACATCTTTTTAGAGCATACCATACCGATGCGTAAAGAATCTCTCACGCCTTCACTGGCAAGCCTTTCAGCTTTTGCATTGGGCTTGATTTTAAGCTTCTCCGCCGCCTGCTCTTTTGCCGCTACCGACACGCTGCCGGACGCCCAACGTCTGCTCAAACAAGGCCAGATGAGCCAAGCCTTAGAGAAAGTCGACAGCTACCTTTCAAGCAAACCGAAAGACGCTCAAGGCCGTTTCTTGAAGGGCTTGATTTTGACTGAAATGGCACGTTCAGCCGAGGCCATTAACCTCTTTACCAAGCTGACGGAAGACTACCCAGAACTACCAGAGCCATACAACAATCTGGCGGTTCTTTACGCGCAGCAAAAACAATACGAAAAGGCACGCGCCGCGCTGGAAGCCGCAATCAAAACGCATCCCAGCTACTCGATTGCACACGAAAACTTAGGCGACATCT
>JAZKFR010000055.1:20008-26470 GCA_040386295.1 Pseudomonadota bacterium
CAGGCATACGACAAAGCATTGCAACTCGATTCGTCTAACGCGGTCACGCAATCCAAACTTTCACTCAGCCGCGAGCTCATTAGCGCCTCGAGCAAACCAGGCGTCAGAGCTATTATCTCGAGCAAGACAAGCAGCGAAGCGAAGCCAAACTTAAGTCAGCCAAACCCTAGCGTCGCCTCAGCCTCTGCGATTGCAGCGAATTCAAATACGCACGTTACCGCCAATCCTGCCCTCAACAAGAACAACGAAAGTAGCAAAAATGACAAGGCCGTAGCAGACAAAGCGTCTGAAAAAGTAGCCGAGCCAAAATCCACCGCACCCACCGCACTAGAGCCAGCGGAAGCCGAGTTGGTTGCGTTTTTACAAGACTGGGCTGCTGCCTGGTCACAAAAGAATGTCAAGACTTACTTGGCCAAATACGCTGCTGATTTTCAAACACCGAAAGGCATGGCGCGCAAGGCATGGGAAGCGGAGCGCACACGCCGCATAGACAAACCTGGACAAATCCAGATAGACATCGAAGATTTCAAAATCAAACTAAACGGTGATACAGCGACCGTTAGGTTTCGCCAACACTACCGTGCTATCGGCCTTAAAAGTAATTCGTGGAAAACCATTTCTCTCAACAAATACAACGGCAAGTGGTTAATCAACAAAGAATCAGTCAATTGATCCGACAGACCTGGCTCGCGCTTGCCCTAGCGACGCTCTGCTCAATCAGCATCAGCGCTTTTGCCAAGCAAGCAACGGTTCAGAGCAAAGCTCACAGCACAACAGCTAGCGCGACAACCTTCTCCGACTCTGGTTTAGAACCGCAGTTAGCTGGGGTTTTTGCCGACATCGAAAAAGATCAGCTTGATCGCGCGCTAACAAAAATAGAGTCGCTGTTGCAGCAGCACCCTAACTTTCGGCTCGGGCATCTGATCAAAGGAGATTTGCTGCTCGCCCGCAGCATGTCCATATCGGCTTTTGGCAATCATCTCGGCAACGCTTCTAACGAGAAACTGGCTGGTTTTCGCGAAGAAGCCATCGCCCGACTAAAAGCCTATCGCGACAAACCCAATGCAGCGCGTTATGTCCCACGCTATTTGCTGCAAATGCAAGACGATCAAAAATACGCAGTAGTCGTCGATACGCAAAAATCAAGGCTGTATCTCTACAAGAACGAGGCAGGGCGGCCTCGCTTTGTTGCCGACTACTACATTTCCCACGGCAAATTGGGCAGCGACAAAACGCGTGAAGGCGATAAAAAAACGCCGGTTGGCGTTTATCACGTGACCGCCAGCTTACCCTTGGCCAAGCTCGGCGACTTCTACGGGGTAGGCGCTTTTCCGATTAGCTATCCGAACGAATGGGACAAAAGGCAGGGGCGCAATGGGCACGGTATTTGGCTACACGGCACACCCTCGGATACCTTGTCACGCCCACCCAAAGCCTCGGATGGTTGCGTCGTTCTGGCCAACAACGACCTCAGTGCATTATCTAAAAACTTACAAATCGGCCTGACCCCAGTCATCATTAGCAACGCGGTCGAATGGCTATCTTTTGACGACTGGGAACGCGAGCGTAGCGCCCTGAAGCAACAGATAGACAATTGGCGCGCCGACTGGGAAAGCCGCGATGTCAGTCGCCTGCTCAAAAACTATTCGCGAAAATTTCAAGGTAACGGACAGAATCTGGAACAATTTGCCGCACAAAAACGGCAGGTTAATGCTGGTAAAGACTGGATCAAAATCAAGCTGAGCAAGCAGTCGATGTTTCGCAATCCAGGCAAAGAAGAAATCGTCGTCGTCACCTTTGACCAAGACTACCGTAGCAATAACCTGAACAACCAAATGAAAAAACGCCAGTACTGGACCCGTGAAGACGGGACTTGGAAAATCATTTACGAAGGAGCCGCTTAATGTTCAACCGTCTGTTCAACCCTCTATTCAGCGCTAAAGCACGTTTTGTTTTGGTAGTCAGCGTTTTGCTCAGCGTTTTGTTTACCTCCCCACTCTTCGCCGCACCAACGATTGAAATGCAAACCAGCGTAGGGAAAATAGTGCTTGAGTTGGATTCTGTAAACGCCCCCAAAACAGTACAAAATTTCTTGCAATACGCCCAAGAAGGCTTTTACGACGACACGATTTTTCATCGTGTCATCAATGGCTTCATGATCCAAGGTGGCGGGTTTAACAAAGACATGCAGGTCAAGCCCACCAAGCAAGCAATCGCCAACGAGGCGGCTCTGGGCGTTAAGAACGGCCTAAAGAATCAGCGCGGCAGCATCGCCATGGCACGTCGCAACGACCCCCACTCGGCGACAGCACAGTTTTTCATCAACCAACAAGACAACCCTATGCTCGACCATAACGGCGAGAGTTGGGGTTATGCGGTATTTGGTCGTGTTACGCAGGGCATGGACGTGGTCGACCGGATCGCCAAATTACCGGTACGCAACCAAGGGGCATTTGAGAACGTCCCACTCACCCCCGTCTTGATTCAGTCGGTCAAGATAATCGCTTCTCCTGCTGATCTTTCTAACAAAAAATAGGTGGTTTTATGATCAAGTTACACACAAATTTAGGCGTCATTAGCTTGGCTCTGGACGCTGAAAAAGCGCCCGAGTCAGTCAAAAATTTTATGGCTTACGCCACTTCAGGACACTACGATGGAACCATTTTTCATCGCGTCATTGATGGGTTCATGATCCAAGGTGGCGGGTTTGAACCCGGCATGAAACAAAAGCCATGCAAAGACCCCATCAAAAACGAAGCCGACAACGGCCTGAAGAACGACTGCTACACCATCGCCATGGCACGTACCAGTGACCCGCACTCGGCAACAGCACAGTTTTTCATCAATGTAGGAGACAACGACTTCCTCAACTTTAAAGCCCCAAACAACCATGGCTGGGGCTACTGCGTGTTTGGCAAAGTCATCGCGGGACAAGAGGTAGTCGATCAAATCAAAGCGGTCAAAACAGCTAGCACTGGCTTTCATCAAGACGTTCCCGTCGAAGATGTGCGGATTGAACGGGTAGAGCTCTGTGCCGAAGAGAAAGAAGGCTAATCCTAGCCGGCCTCGTGCACCCCGAAATGAGGCGTGACGCTGGCGAAACAGCTTCACGCCGATTTTCCTGCGGATTGAAATAACAAACGATTCGAAGCAGCATTCGTACAGAGCTTAAGCGCAGCTGTGAGCAGGCTAGACTCAGTGGCTCACCAGCTCACACCGACACACTCCAGACCGCCCCGCCAAGCTGACTGTGATTCATTCGTATAGAAACTATCAAAACAAAAAACGAAACGAAGTATCACAGCCGCAGACCTCGCTGGCGCAAAGTAAGGCAACACACCCCATGCGTCATGGCTACAGGCATAGTGCATAGTGCATAGTGCATAGTGGATTGATCGCTGCGTCAAGATTGATTCAGCAAAGGAATTAAGAAAAATGGCAGACGCTCTAATTTTATTTATTTCCGATCTGCATTTATCACCCAACACGCCCGAACTCAACTCGCTGTTTCTTGAATTTCTGACTAAACACGCACGTGCAGCGCAGCAGTTATTTATTCTGGGCGACCTGTTTGACGCTTGGCCTGGCGATGATTGTCTTGATGATCCAGACGACGCTTGGGCACGACAGATTGTGCACGCGCTACGTGCACTAAGCGATTCTGGCGTTGCCATCTCGCTACTACACGGCAATCGCGATTTCTTATTGGGCGAGGATTTTGCTGCACGTAGCGGCGTACGTTTACTCAACGAGCCTTATCTGCTTTCTTTGCCGAGTTGGCAGTTTGTGCTGACGCATGGCGACAGCTTATGTACGGACGATCACGCCTACCAGGCGTTTCGTCAGCAAGTACGGCAAACAGAATGGCGGCGCGATTTTCTCCAACAATCACTCAAGCAACGCAAGGCAATAGCGGCCAGCCTGCGCCAAGAAAGCGAAGCGCATAAACGCGACAAAGCCGCTTACTTGATGGATGTAAACCTCGCCACCAGCGAAGACTTTCTCCGCGCAAATGGATACGCCACCTGCATCCACGGGCACACGCATCGCCCTGCAACACACCACCACATCGTCGATGGAATCCACGTAGAGCGTTGGGTACTCGCCGACTGGAACAGCCAAGCTGGCGAATACCTAGCCTGGAACGGCAAGGATTTACATCGACAAGCATTCGGACACGCGGGTCTGCTCACGGAAAAAACGCTGTGATCACTGTGATGATTCTGCGATGAGTAGCGCTGCCCTAGAAACCTTACGCCGCGTTTTCGGCTACCCAGCTTTTCGTGGCGATCAAGCCGAAGTCATTGCACGCGTTATCGCTGGCGGTGACGCTCTGGTCTTGATGCCCACAGGCGGCGGAAAATCCTTGTGTTATCAAATACCCGCGCTCTTACGTCAGGGCGTCGGCATCGTTGTCTCACCCTTGATTGCCCTGATGCAAGATCAAGTCGACGCCCTGCGCTTGGCTGGCGTGCGCGCCGCTTTTCTCAATTCAACGCTTGACTTCAGTGCTGTCCTCGATACCGAGCGCCGCTTGATGCGGGGCGAACTCGACTTACTTTATGTGGCACCCGAACGCCTGCTGACAGAACGCTTTATCGCCTTGCTCGACCAACTGATAGAGCGCAATCAACTGGCGCTGTTCGCGATCGACGAAGCGCACTGCGTATCGCAATGGGGACACGATTTTCGCCCTGAGTACATCCAGCTATCGATGCTGCACGAACGCTACCCGAGCATTCCCCGTATTGCCCTGACGGCAACGGCAGACGAGATCACTCGGCAAGAAATCATCACGCGCTTAGGGCTGGACGGCGCCAAAACCTTCATCTCAAGCTTTGACCGCCCAAACATTCGATACAGCATCGTTGAACGCAACCATCCGCGCAAACAGTTACTCGCTTTTCTCGCAGATCACCGCCATGAGGCCGGTATCGTTTATTGCTTATCGCGGCGCAAAGTCGACGAGACAGCAAACTGGTTAAACGAGCAAGGCATCCTCGCCCTGCCCTATCACGCTGGCCTGGCTGCCAGCAGTCGGCAACAGCATCAACAACGTTTTTTGCGCGAAGAAGGCATCGTCATGGTGGCCACCATCGCTTTTGGTATGGGCATCGACAAGCCCGATGTGCGTTTCGTTGCGCACCTCGACTTACCCAAAAGTCTCGAGGCTTATTACCAAGAAACCGGGCGTGCTGGCCGCGACGGTGAAGCTTCTGAAGCCTGGATGACCTACGGACTGAACGATGTCGTCATCCACCGCCAAATGATCGACGAGTCAACCGCACCTGACGCACAAAAAAGGGTTGAGCGACAAAAATTAGAAGCGATGCTGGCTTTCTGCGAATCAGCGCAATGCAGGCGTGTCGTTTTGCTCAATTATTTTGGCGAGGCGGCCACGCCCTGCGCTAACTGCGACGTCTGCCTTGATCCGCCGGAAGTATGGGACGGCACCATAGCAGCACAAAAAGCCTTGTCAGCCATCCTACGCAGCGGACAACGTTTCGGCGCTGGGCATTTAATCGATATTTTGCGCGGCAAGGCGACCGAGAAGGTCAAACAGTTTAGTCACCACGAACTGCCTACTTTTGGCGTTGGCGCCGACCTAGACGACATGGCTTGGCGCTCAGTATTTCGCCAACTACTGGCCAGCGGGATACTTGAAGCGGATGCGCAATCCTACGGCGCACTCAAGCTAACCGATAACGCACGTCCGATTCTCAAAGGTCAGCTCAAGTTGAATTTACGGCGCCAGCAAAACAACACGAAAGCGGCTAGCGCTAAGAAAATCAGTGGGGGCAGCGGATCTAGCCAAGCAGATCAGAATAATCCTTTGGTCAGCAGCTTGCGTGCTTGGCGCGCCGAGAAAGCGCGCGAACTAGGCGTCCCAGCGTACGTGGTCTTGCACGACAAAACCTTGCACGAGCTGGCATCGCTCAAACCAGAAAGCAGCGGCGATTTACTCAAGGTACCTGGCATTGGCGCAGCCAAAGCCGAACGCTACGGCTTAGCTTTGCTCGCACTGCTCTCAAAGCAAACGTCGAGCTAGCGGCAACGTCAAGCGAGAATATCGGGAACCAACAAGGCTTCTAGTTGGAAAATGCGATCTTTGAGCAGTAATTTGCGCTTTTTGAGGCGACGGATCAGCAAATCGTCTTTCGGCGGATGTTCCAGCAAGTGCTCAATGACCAGATCCAAGTCTCGGTGCTCGCCTTGGAGTTCGGAAAGTTGCTCACGTACCTCGTCTAACTCTTCTTCGGTCAAATCCACAGTGACCTCCCTTATGCCGCTACCTTGCTGTAACAACGTAGCGTTGACGACGCTTGTTTTATGACGACCCGAAGCAGAGCGCAAAAAATCTCACCCTAAACTGATCTTATGCAGCAAAAGCTTCCAGCAGGCGGGGTACAGCGATATTTTTCAATCGCACATAATCCGGCAAGCCGTCGCGATACGGCGGGT
>JAZKFR010000056.1:0-1837 GCA_040386295.1 Pseudomonadota bacterium
CCTGCATTTTCCGCCGTCTGCTCTGCGCGATAAAGCGAAGACTGCGTCCGCGCCGCCGTCGACTTCAGCTAGCGTCAAAGCTCAGCCAAGCGCCTTGAGTCTAGGGCAGGAAAACAGCATTAACCCAGTGCTGTCTGCGGCCAATCCCTTGCTTGATCTGATTCTCCCCTTGCGCCGCACCCCGACCTACCACAGCCTGAGCGAGCTACGCCAACAGCTAGTCCAAGCCATTAAAAACTTCGAGGACGAGTTAACGCAGCGCCGGCTTGACGCGACAATGATTTTTCCGGCGCGCTACGTGCTGTGTACCTTTCTCGACGAGACCGTAGCCAGCATGCCCTGGGGCGCTGCTTGGGCGAGCCAAAGCTTGCTCGTTGCTTTTCATAACGAAGCCTCGGGTGGCGAGAAGGTTTTTTTGATTTTGCAAACGCTCAGTCAGAATCCACGCACCAATCTCTACGTTCTTGAGTTGATTTACGTCTGCCTGGCGCTCGGTTTTCAGGGGCGTTACCGTGTGCGTGAGCGAGGTCGTGAAGAGCTTGAGGTTTTACGCGAGCGCTTGCGTGAAATGATTCGTGGCCAACGTGGTTCAAGTCATTTTGAATTATCGCCACACTGGCAAGCGGCAACACAGACGCAGGCCAAAGTGCTGCGCCTTATCCCCCTGTGGGTGATTGCTGCCGGCCTGGCGGCAGTCTTAGTCTTAATGCACCTGTTTTTGAGCTACAAACTCGATCAGCAATCGGCGCCCGTACTGGCTGAACTTAAGACCATACTGCCCGACCCAAACAGGCAAAGCAAAGCGCTGCCAGCGGTGGCCAAATACCCGCGCTTAAGCATCTTGCTCGCGACAGACATTAAAGAAGGCCGACTTGAAGTCAGCGAAAGCGCAGATGAAGCCAAGATCACGCTGCACGGCGATGGCTTGTTCGCCTCCTCGCGTACCGAGGTTCTGCCCAACTACGAAGCTTTGCTTGGCCGTATCGCCGACGCACTGAAGCAAGTTCCAGGTCAAATTCTCGTGGTGGGGCATACCGATAATCGCCGTAGCGTATCCACCGGTTTATCAAATTTGCAGCTGTCTAGCGCACGCGCGCAGGCGGTTGTGCAGTTTCTAGCCAAACGTACAGGCTCAGCCAATCGTTACGCCTCGCTTGGCCGTGGCGCGAGTGAGCCCCTGTTTGCGAACGACACGCCGATCAATCAAGCACGTAATCGACGCGTTGAGATTGTGCTGTCCACACCGCCTGCGTCTGCGCCCAATTGATTTCTTCCTGATTCTTTCCTGATTTCTTTCCTGATTTCTTCCCTGATTCTTTCCTGACTCTTTCCTCTTCCTACTGAGACCGCCCCCTTGCTGATCACAAAGCTTTTTTCTTGGCTGAAACAACCTTGGAGCTTGTCCTTACTCGGCGTGTTTTTGCTTTGTTTCGTCATTTGGTTTGCCGGTCCTTTACTTTCTGTCGCGGGCGCCCAACCCTTGGCTGAACGCAGCGTCCGTTCTTTTTTCATCCTGCTACTGCTGCTGTTGTGGGCGGGCTATTTACTCTGGAAATGGCTTGCGACGAGCTTCGCTAACGCCCGTTTACTCAAAGGTGTAGCGCAAAACGCGGCGGCAGAAGCGCCAGGTACACAAGAATCAGCCGCTGAAATTGCGGCGCTAAGCAAACGTTTCCAAGAGGCTCTACGGCTGCTGCGACAAGCCTCGGCGAGCAAGCAGCGCTTCGCCTACGGACAGTCGATTTACCAATTACCCTGGTATTTATTTGTCGGCGCACCCGGGTCTGGCAAGACCACTAGCCTGTCTGAGTCTGGGCTGAAATTCCCGCTGGCCGCT
>JAZKFR010000057.1:0-2305 GCA_040386295.1 Pseudomonadota bacterium
TACGCTGCACACCAACGATGCGCCGTCCACCGTCACCCGTCTACTGAACATGGGCATTCCCAGCTTCAACATCACGTCGAGCATCTTGTTGATCACCGCACAACGCTTGGTACGTAAGCTTTGTCACTGCAAACAAAAACTCGACCCCCTGCCGCAAGAGGCTTTGCTCGAATTGGGCTACCGTGAAGAAGAACTGGCCACGCCTTGGCAACTATACGGTCCTGGCGGCTGCGAACGCTGTAAAGGCAGTGGTTACAAAGGACGTGTTGGGCTCTATCAAGTGATGCCCATTAGCGAACGTATACAAGAAATCATTCATACCAGCGGGAGCACTTTAGAAATCGCCCAACAAGCCGCAGCCGAAGGCGTCAAAAGCCTGCGTCAGTCAGGGCTGAGTAAGGTACAACAGGGCTCCACCTCGCTCGAGGAAGTGTTATCCAGCACTAATCTTTAAACGCACTACAAGACAAAGATTGCCTGCTTTTATTTTGAACAAAACCAACAAAGCGTAAAGACCAGCACGAGGACATCATGGCCAGCACCGCAAAAGAAAGCCGCAAATCCGACAATCCCAAAGAATTCATTTTCGCTTGGGAAGGAAAAAATAAAGAAGGCAAAACGCAACGCGGCGAACTGCGCGCGCAAAGCGAGGCAGTGGCGCAGGCTACCTTACGCCGGCAAGGTTTAAAAATTAGCAAGATCAGCAAACAAACCTTGTCCAAAGGCAGTGGCAGCGTCAAAGAAAAAGACATTGCCCTGTTCACGCGACAACTTGCCACCATGATGAAAGCTGGCGTTCCCTTGTTACAAACCTTTGACATTGTCGGTCGCGGCCATGACAACCCCGCCGTCAGCAAGCTGCTGATTGACATCAAAACAGACGTTGAATCGGGCAGCTCGCTCTCGCAGGCCTTTCGCAAATACCCGCTGTATTTCGACGCCCTTTACTGCAACCTCGTCGGCGCCGGCGAACAAGCGGGTATTTTGGAATCTTTGTTGGATCGCCTGGCGATTTACAAAGAAAAAATGCTCGCCATTAAATCCAAAATCAAATCTGCGCTGTTTTATCCGGTGGCAATTGTCATCGTGGCTTTTATCATCACCTCGGTCATCATGATTTTCGTCATTCCCGCTTTTAAAGAAGTGTTCAAAAGCTTTGGCGCTGATTTACCCGCACCCACGCTGATCGTGATCGCTATTTCCGACGTTTTCATCGCCTATTGGTGGGCTATTTTTGGTGGTTTAGGCGGTGCGCTATATGCCTTCTTCTACACCTGGAAGCGCTCCGAAGCGATGCAATTTGCGCTCGACCGCATTCTGCTCAAGGCGCCTGTTTTTGGCACCATCATCCGTAAATCGGTGATCGCGCGCTGGACGCGCACCCTGGCAACCATGTTTGCCGCCGGCGTGCCTTTGGTCGAATCACTAGAATCGGTCGGCGGCGCGGCAGGTAACAATCTGTACAAAGTCGCCACACGGCAAATCCAGAGCGAAGTGAGCACCGGGACCAGCCTCACCTCCGCCATGCAAAACAGCAATTTATTTCCAAACATGGTGCTGCAAATGGTCGCCATCGGCGAAGAATCGGGCGCGCTAGACGCCATGCTCGGCAAAGTCGCCGACTTCTTCGAGGCCGAAGTCGATGACGCTGTCGACGCGCTGTCCAGCCTGATGGAACCGATCATCATGGTGGTGCTAGGCGGACTCATCGGCGGCATGGTGATTGCGATGTATCTCCCCATTTTCAAACTCGGCTCGGTGGTCGGATAATGCCCGCCGCACTGCTCGAACTGAGCACGCCAACGCTATTCCCCGTGCTCTGTGGCGTCCTCGGCCTGGTCGTTGGCAGCTTTCTCAACGTCGTAATTTACCGTCTGCCCAAAATGATGGAGCAGGATTGGCAAGCACAGTGCGCCGAACTCTGCGCGAGCGAAGCGCCTGCCGAGACCGCTACAGCCAACGCAGCCAACAACATCAGCAGCCCACCCAGCCTCTCGCTCGCGCGCCCCGGCTCGCATTGCCCGCATTGCCAACATGCCATCACCGCACGCGAAAACATCCCGCTCCTGAGCTGGCTCTGCCTGCGTGGCCGCTGCTCAAGCTGCCAGCACAGCATCTCCGTGCGCTACCCCCTGGTCGAATTACTCAGCGCTAGCCTCTCTGCCTACTGCGCCGTTCATTTTGGCTTTGGCTGGATCGCCCTCGGCGCGATCATCTTAGTCTGGTGTTTGATTGTGCTCAGCTTGATCGATGTCGACACACAGTTGCTGCCGGATTCGATCACCCTACCCTTGCTCTGGCTAGG
>JAZKFR010000058.1:0-23347 GCA_040386295.1 Pseudomonadota bacterium
AGCTGATCGCACCGCTTGAACGTCGATACGCCCTAAAGCGATAGGCGTCTCACCCGCATCTAATGTCACGACCGCTTCAGAACCGCCATACATCACGTTAAAGGTATGCTCACGCGTGCCACCAAAGGCTTCTGAAAATTCAACATGAAAGACTTTGACCATTGGGTTGTCATCGGGCATCACTTTCTTGATCATGCCGCGATAATTTTTTCCAGCCTCATCCTGATACGTCAATTCAAGCCGGGGTAACAGCCGCCGCAAATGCTCGCCTTCAAGGTGGTGAAAAGACTCTAGGCTTTGTATGTACCGCAACCCTTTTAATTTGCCTTGCAGATAGGGATCGACCCGCCCTTCGCGACGCAAATAACCGAACATCAAAGCCGCCAGGGTCAGAAAACCACCAGCCACGCTGCCGGTAATCGCGCCGACCAACCTCGCCAAATCATCCGCATTCTCTTGGGTCTCAACAAAAATTGAGAACACCGTCACCGCAGACCGACCAAAGCCATCATCGACCGTCACTCGGATACGCGTCTCACCGGCCTCGTTGGGCAGACCAAACAATTCGAGGGTGGGCTTGCCCGCATCCATCACCGTGCGCTGGCGCAACCAAGCCGGCAAAGAAACTCCCGTCGCTTGGACCGCATTGAATTGCAAGGGGTCACCATCGGGATCATTGAACGTACGGGTTGGCAGTACGAAAGAAAATGATTTACCCACCACCGCCAACTGATCAGCTGGGGGAATCGCCAGCACCGGCGTGCGATCTAAAACCTGCAAGGTGAACGACACCGTCTCGACGTGATGGCCATCCGACCCTTCAATCACTAAAGCCAAATCGCCTTGGCTACCGCTCAGCGGCGTGCCTGAAAAGCGTCGGGTCAGCGGATCGAAGTGCAACCAAGCAGGCAGCGGCGCGGCGTTGGCTTGACGGGCGCTCAGCTGAATCACAGCCGCACCGGCATCGGTAAATAAGTCAAGCGGTACGAAGCGCTGAAACGGTTCGCCCACCAGCAAGGTTTGATCGGACAGCCCGCCATTGACCACCACCGGATGGTCGGTCGGGCTGGGGGTAGTCGAGGGGGCTGTTGAGGGCGTTATTGAGGCAGTACGAGTTAGCGATAGTTGACTGGGGGTGATTGACGGTGTCGTGGTCGGCGAGGGTTTGGCGGACGAAGACGCGATCGGACTCGGTGATGAATTACCAAGGCAAATCAGAGTCTCAGCAAATGCCGCTGACACATCTTGCACAACCAAGCCCGCATCCGCCAAAGCGACACTCGCACCCGCATCGGTCACGGTCAACTCTGCATCGACGGTAACCCACGTCGGCGTCGTTTGGGTGAAGCTCCCGGTCACGTCTCGTAGCCAGGAACAACCGTCGATGTTGCCATTGCTATCTAGTTTCGCGGTCAGGACATTACCATCCGTGTACCCAATCACCACGAAACCTCCATCAGGTGGAGCCGTGATTGACAAGCCGTCGTCAACATGGACGCCACCCAAGGTCCTGCACCAGACTTTATTGCCATTGGCATCAAGCTTGGCGATCAAAAAATCGTTACTGCCTGCGCCTGCGCTCGCGGTGAACCCAACCACCACAAAGCTGCCATCACTTAAGGCAGTGATTGATTGGGCAAAGTCATCGCTGGCACCGCCTAACGTTTTGACCCAGACTTTATTGCCATTAGCGTCCAGTTTGACGATCAAAAAATCCTCACTACCAGCACCGGCGCTCTCGGTGTAGCCGGCCACCACGAAGCCGCCATCAGGCGTAGCCACGATCGACGTGCCGATGTCACTGCTTGCGCCGCCCAAGGTTTTGGCCCAAACCTTATTGCCATTGGCATCCAGTTTCGCGATTAATAAATCATCGCTTCCCGCTCCAGCGCTCTTGGTGAACCCGGTAATCACGAAGCCGCCATCACTCAAAGCCGTGATTGAAGCGGCATAGTCGTTCAATGTGCCGCCCAAGGTTTTAATCCACACTTTATTGCCACTGGCATCCAGTTTAGCGATCAGGGCATCTGCAAATCCCGCGCCGGCGCTCTCGGTGTAGCCGGCCACTACGAAGCCGCCATCCAGCGTGGCCGTGATTGAAGCGGCATAGTCGGACAATGCGCCGCCCAAGGTTTTAATCCACACTTTATTGCCACCGGCATCCAGTTTGGCGATCAAAAAACTGGTAGGGCCTGCGCCGACACTACTGGTGTAGCCGGCCACCGCAAAGCCGCCATCAACCACGGCTGTGATTGATTGAACAAAATCAAAACTTTCGCCGTTCAAGGTCTTCACCCACGTATCGGTCGGTGCCTTGGTCTGCGCGGTCTGAGCTGCCTGAATCGCCTGCGCCAGCGGCGTAGATGCCGCAAGTGGCGTAGCCACCGGCGCGTCACGCGCTTGCAAAGCCTGCAACTCTTGGCGCACGCCTTGTTTCGTCTCGTCCTTGAGGCAGCAACCCACCTCTGCAAAAGCAGACTCCAAAGTCTGCTCGCCATGTGTAGCCAATTGCGCATACGCCGCTAAACGAGCGCTGACTTCTTCTTGAATCCGCACGAGCTCGGGATAGCTACTCACATCCGGCGGCAGCACGCCATCGGGATACAGCGTCTGCGCTAAAGCCAAACTTTCTCGTTTGCTAAAGCCCATGCCGCGAATAATCGCGCGCGCTTGTTGGGTCGCCGAGCGGGTGTTAACAATGGTCGTCGCTTGCGCGATCACCGCCTGTTGCTGCGCCGCCGAAGCGGGTGCGTGACTGAAGCCACGCAAGCCTTGGATGTCCTGATGGACGGGACTGGGTGTGCCGAAAGGATTACCCAAAACTGCCGGTAAAAATGATTGCCATAAGCTCAACATGTACATCTCCCTGATCATAAAAAAATGAGCGGTAGGGACAACAATCGTCGTCTCTACCGCTCGAATAATCTTACGGTGATTGTCGCCTCTCGGCGCAATTACAAACTGTAAGCCAACAACAAAGATCTCTGCACGACCCAAGTTTCCAATGCTGAAAACCGCGCTGAATGGGCGCGACATGGTTCTTGGGTCGTGCAGGGTCGTGAATTTTTCATTTTCGTAAATTTAAGGCACAAAAGAGGATGACTTGCGCGTTGACCTTGTGGGTGCCCAGGTAGCTCCGGCTGCAAGTCTTCCCAGTTGATCAGCGACCACACTTTCATCAGCGTGCTCTCAGGGCATATCCGTTTTCCCAGTTCCCGAGAATTAAAACTCAGTTACATGCTTTTCTCCTTGTGCCTTCCTTTCCCTCGGAGTATCCAAAAAATACGGTGGTTGTGCAGAGGTCTGTTTTGTCGAGGCTCGACTCGACTTCGCTTGGGCAACGGCAAGCTAGCAGCAAGGCACAGAGCTTCCATTTGTCAGCGCGCGCTGGCGAATCCCGCCTCACGCTCTATAATCAGCCCCTTTCCTTTTTGAGACGACTCAACATGACTCAAACTCAAGTGACACGCCATTGCCGTTTACTCATTCTTGGCTCAGGGCCGGCAGGTTATTCCGCCGCCGTTTATGCGGCGCGCGCCAATCTTAAGCCGGTGCTGATCACCGGGCTGGCGCAGGGAGGGCAGCTAACAACGACGACCGATGTTGATAACTGGCCAGCCGACCCCGATGGCGTGCAAGGACCTGAGCTGATGCAACGCTTTGAAGCGCATGCGCGGCGTTTTGAAACCGAGATTATTTTTGATCATATTCATACGGCGCAGCTGAGCGCCAAGCCCTTTACCTTGATTGGCGATAGCGGCACTTACACCTGCGACGCCTTGATCATTGCCACCGGTGCTTCGGCGCAATACCTGGGGCTGCCTTCGGAAGAGGCGTTCCAAGGGCGTGGGGTTTCAGCCTGTGCGACCTGCGACGGCTTTTTCTACCGGAATCAACCGGTGGCGGTGGTCGGTGGCGGCAATACTGCAGTTGAAGAAGCCCTGTATTTGGCGAACATCGCTAGCCACGTCACCGTTGTGCATCGTCGCCAGCAGTTCCGCGCTGAAAAAATCATGCAGGACAAACTGTTTGAAAAAGAAAAAGCCGGCAAGGTGACGATTAAATGGAATAGCACACTCGATGAAGTGCTGGGCGATGCGCGTGGCGTTAACGGCATTCGTGTACGCAACAGCCTGAGTGGAACTTCAGAAGATTTGCCGCTGCAAGGCGTTTTTATCGCGATTGGCCATAAGCCCAACACCGATTTATTTGCCGGCCAATTGGCGATGGAAAACGGTTATTTGGTCACCACCTGCGGGCGCCACGGCAACGCCACGGCTTGCTCGATTCCAGGCGTGTTTGCTGCGGGCGATGTACAGGATTCTATTTATCGCCAAGCGTGTACCTCAGCCGGTACCGGCTGTATGGCGGCGCTAGACGCTGAGCGCTATCTCGATAATTTGTGAGCATGCGCATTCGTACACGTACTGGCTTTTGCGCCCGCCCGCCTTGGCATGCCCCGCGTCGGCATGGCGCTTGAGCAAGACGATGACGCGCTGGCTGATCAGCGGGCAGCCGACGAATTAGCGGCTTTTCATGCCTCAATCGTCGGCGTTACGCCCTTGCCAGAAACACAGCGTCAGCGTTTATTTTTAGCAGCGAGTAAACCGCCTCCGCCGCCCCGTCGTCTTAAACCAAGCGTCGATGCAAGTGCTTTTGCTGACTGGCCGTGGCCGGATACGGGCGAATTTTCTCAGCTACTGCGCTTAGGTAGCGCATGGACGAATCATGGCGATTCGGCTGCTTTAGATTCAAACTCAAACTCGGATGCAGATTCGTTTTCAGCTCAGCCCACCGGCTTTTTAAACCAGGGCGTGCAGCGCAAGGTGTTACGCGATTTGCGGCGGGGACGTTGGCCGGTGGAGCGGCATCTTGATTTGCATGGCCTTAATCGCCACCAGGCGCAGGCGCAACTGATGCGCTGTTTGGCCAGCGCGCAGCGCGCGGGTGTGCGTTGTTTGCGCATTGTGCACGGGCGTGGCTATGGTTCGCCGGGGCAAAAAAGTATCTTGCGGCAGCAGGTCAAAGCAAGCTTGGCAAATCTGCCAGCGGTTTTGGCTTTTTGTACGGCGCCAGCGCACGATGGCGGCGAGGGTGCGGTTTGGGTTTTGCTGCGTACGTTCCGTACTGATTGAAGAATCGAACGATTGAACGATTGAACGATTGAACGATTGAACGATTGAACGATTGAACCGCGCAGCCTTATAGCGCCTGCGTGTGCAGCTTGCCGCTAAGTTGCTGCGCCGAGTTATCGTTGCTTTTGTGTGTAGCGTTGTGTAATCGGGTAACGCCAATCCCTGCCGAAGCCGCGCGCAGTGGTGCGAATGCCCACCGGTGCTTGGCGTCGCTTGTACTCGTTTAAATGGATCAAGTGGATCACGCGCTTGACCTCTTCGACGTCATAGCCTTGCGCTAGCAGTTCAGACAGGCTTTCTTTGCGTTCGACATAAGCTTCCATGATCGCGTCGAGCACCGCGTAGTCGGGCAAGCTGTCTTGATCGGTTTGATTCGGCCTTAACTCAGCAGAGGGCGGACGATCAATGATGCGTGCGGGGATGGGTGCGCGGATGGGTGCGATGGTGAGGGCATTCGCTCGCTCTGAGCTATTCGGCATGCTCGCTCTTGTGCCCGCCAGCAGCGCGGGTTCTGTCCCTGAGCGTGCAACAGCGTTGCGCCAATTCGCTAAACGATAAACCCAGGTTTTACTCACGTCTTTCAACACAGCAAAACCGCCGGCCATGTCGCCGTAGAGCGTGCAATAGCCGACCGCCATTTCTGATTTGTTACCGGTGGTTAACACCAAGGCGCCGTCCTGGTTCGATAAGGCCATTAACAGCGTGCCGCGAATGCGCGCCTGCAGATTTTCCGCCGTAGTGCCTTGCGCCGCCTTGCTTGCTGATTGATTGAATATGGGCTGAAGCAAATCGGCAAACGTGTGCATCGCGTTATCAATCGGGATCTCGTCGTAGCGTACGCCTAGTCCTGCGGCCATGGCGCGCGCGTCGTCAAGGCTCATTTGCGCGGTGTACGGCGAGGGCAGCATCAGCGCATGAACCTGCTCTGCGCCCAGGGCATCGACCGCAATGCACAGCGTAAGCGCCGAATCAATTCCGCCGGAAAGGCCGATCAGCGCTGAGCGAAACGTGTTTTTAGCCAAATAGTCGCGCACCCCGAGTACCAAGGCTTGATACAGCTCAGCCTCTTCTGCGCCCTCTGAGACGTCTGTGCACGCCAATAGCTGCTTCTCTGGATGCTTAGGCTCGTGTGGCTGAGGCATAAGCGAGCACTGACCCTCGGCGAACCGCACCAGCACCAGTGCCTCTGCAAACGAGGGGCATTGGCAACACAGTTCGCCGTCTCGATTAAGCACGAATGAAGCGCCATCAAAAACCAACTCATCTTGTCCGCCCACCAGATTGGCGTAAAACACAGCCAGCCCGGTGCTGGCTATCCGCTCGCGCGCCCTATCAAGACGCTGCGCGCGTTTGCCTCGATGGTAAGGCGAGGCGTTGAGCACCAAGAGCAACTCCGCCCCTGCTGCTTGCGCCTGTTCGGCAGTGCCCGCTTGCCAAATATCAGCGCAAATATTGACCGCACAGCGCACGCCTTTGAGCGTGAAAACGCACGCCTCCTCGCCCGCAGCAAAATAACGTGCCTCGTCGAATACCTCATAACTGGGTAAGCGTTGCTTGTGATAAACGTGGATTATTTCGCCGCGCACGAGCAGGCTGGCCGCGTTATAACGCAACTCGTCGTGCATACGAGGATGGCCAACCAGCACTGCCAGCTCCGGCGTGCGTGCAGCTAAAGTGCTCGCCAAGGCGGCCAAGGCCTGCGCACAAGCGACGTAAAAGTCGCTGCGTAAGAGCAAATCTTCCGGTGGATAGCCACACAGCGACAGTTCGGGCGTGAGCAAAAGATCGGCGCCTTGCGCGCTGGCGCGTTCGGCAAACTCAACGATGCGTGCCTGATTACCGAGCAAATCGCCGAGCAGGGGGTTGAATTGAGCAAGCGCGATGGTTAGAGGCATGATCGATCAAGAGGGCAAGGTCGGTGGCGCATGGCAAAGTTTGCTTTCGCTCCTAAGCTTTTTCTGCTTGGTAACGTGCCACGCCCGCCATGATTTCTTGTTTCGCCGCATCGATGCCGAGCCAGCCAGTCACCTTGACGAACTTGCCCGGCTCCAGATCTTTGTAGTGCTCAAAAAAGTGCTGAATTTGATCGAGAAAAATGCGCGGCAAATCGTCCGTCGAATGAATTTTGGCGTACATCGAAGTCAGCTTATCGACGGGCACGGCGAGCAGCTTGGCGTCTTGCCCCGCCTCATCGTCCATCGCCAACATGCCAATCGTGCGACAACGCACAACAACGCCAGGCGGCAAAGGAAACTGGGTGAGCACTAAAACATCCACTGGATCGTTATCGCCCGCAATCGTCTGCGGAATATAGCCGTAGTTGCACGGATAGTGCATCGCGGTAGACATAAAGCGATCAACAAAAATCGCCCCACTCTCTTTATCGACCTCGTATTTGACCGGGTCTGCGTGCATGGGGATCTCGATGATGACATTAAAATCGTCCGGTAAGGATTTGCCGGAGGGAACCTGATTAAGCGCCATAAACCTGCTCTCTAGAGTCTGTTCAAAGGGCGCAAATTATAGCGTTAATGCGTGGCGACTTGAAACGAGAATGCAGATGTTGGGTTTTGTCTTGAATAGCCTAAACGTCCGGTTGAAAGCTTTCTGCTTAGTTTCAGTCAGTCCCGACGCCGCATTCTTTGAACTTTTCTAGAGGACGCGCCACTAACAAGATAGCTGGGGTTGATGTGTTTTTTCCTCGCCTTAACCTGCTTTGCGTTTTGTGAGCACTATTTTTTCAATCGGGCTCAGAACGGGCTTGTGTGATTTTTGTCTTGAATAAAAATTTAATTGTGATGTTTTCGACGATTTTTGGTAGAAAGTAATAAATGAGAACTGAAGTGGCAAATAGTCCTGTGCGATTGCAACGAGCACAAACATCGTTAACAGCGCTGAATCTAGTCATAAGAAGCACGCCAAGCTCTTCTGATAAATGTGTTCTTCTTATTAATTATATGAAGAGCAAAGTTTTTTCTAACGAAGGTGAGCATTTTCTCGATAGTTTTCAGGCGCTAAGTAATTTAAATGATATAGATATTACACATTTCCAAAATGGCGATCATCCTACTGAGAGTAGATTGCTGAAAATAAAAGAGCTAATCAATTGTTTTTTGGACGATAAGTGCAGAGATCAAGAGTTTTGTGATTTAACTAATTATATAAAATCAATTGATAAGCAAGATTTTATTAGGGATTGCGATTTTTTCGCTCGAAGATACGCTTGGTATAGAGGAGTTTATTTCCCTGCTCAGTATTTGAAGCAAAACCGAGAAGAATTGTTGAGATTTCTTCACTCCGATCATGGCGTCAATGTGCCTCACGGAACAGAATGGGTCTTGCTCGAAAAAACGGATCATTTTATGGGGGAGTGGTTGTGCCAGAGCGCCATGGCTAATGATTTGGATATCTTGGCGCTATTGTTGGAGCAGAAGAATTGCAATCCTGATTTCATCTCTCCAGAAACTCATAACGCCGTATCTCTCGCAGTATTTTTCGGACATCTTGACGCGCTTCAACTACTTGCTCATCACGGCGCTAACTTAGGGGCAGTGCCAGAGCATGGCGAGAAAAACAGTCTTCTGCACCTGGCGCTCCAGAGGGGGCATGATTCCATCGCTAAATATTTAATAGAAAGAAAAGCAGTAGGGCTGTGGGCAAAGAATGCTGATGGTAAAACACCAGCGCATCTTGCCATTGTAGAAGGACAGTGGCGGCTCTTAGATTTGATACTCAAGTGCGATGAAGGTGTCGAACCAGAACAGCTGAAGCAGCTTGCATTGATTGCCATATCGCATGCTGATTTTGCATCAATTTGTGTTTTGCAAAAAAAATCCCCAGAGCTTTTTAGTCGCGAAATTCTTGGGGAGGAATTATTGTCGAATTTTTGTTCTAATCAAGGGATTGATAGAATAATCGATGAGTTAGTTATTTCTGCGTTTTCGCTTTACCCTTATAGCGAACTTTCTATGGACATGTGTCAAGATTTAGATTGTAAAGAAACGAGTTCTTCCATTTTAAGCATAATTTTCAAATTATTTGGTGTTGAGCAGACTCTAGAAGATTATTTAAATAGGTATTCAGGCGCTAATCTGCTTATTGATAAGAGGAAAAAAGAGAGGGAAAATTTAATTGTAAAGTTAAATTATGTTCTCTCAAGAAAGGAAGAAAAATTAGTTCTGACGAAAGATCAAGAAGATTTTTATGAAGAAGTGACAAAAATTTTCTCGGATCCTGGAGCAGATCACACTACTTTTGATCAACTTATTTTCTCTGCAGCATATGAAGGCTATTGGGCGGTGATTGCTTTCTTAGCGCGTCATGGCGCGAATCTGCGTGCATCCGACCCAAATGGGTGGACGGCGGCGACTATTTCGGCGCTTGCTGGGCAGGTTGCTAGTCTCACAACGCTGGCTGAGTTAGGGCTTAATTTAGAGGAAGAGTTTCTGTGCTTTGAGCGGCAGAATCTTGTCGTTGAGAAGGATTTGCCTTGCGCTCCAAACGATACGCTTTATGCTCAATCTCGCCACGCTGTCATAAGTAGCTTCCGGCGCGCTGGTGTGGATACTGAGACGCTAGTGGCTCAGCTTAAAAAAGAATTTGCCGAAGCCGAAGCACAAGCCGACCTGGTCAAAATAAGAGCTCTATTTACTCAGAATTTTCCCTACTTAGAGCTCACCCTAAAAGAAAAGACCCAAGGCAAAGGCAACAAAGCCAAGACCGTCTATGCCCTAGTCCCTAGCGTCATTCTGCAGCTGGACAACCCAGGGCAAACGATTACCCTAAGCGACCCACAAGCCCGTCCTGGCGAAGCGGCACAACGCACCCTACGCCTTAGCACACTCGACGACGCACTGAACGCCGAACGCCCGACGCCGGAACAAACCCAGCCCAAAACCGCACTCACCACCCTAATCAAAGCCATGCAAACGGCGGCGCAAGAATCGACGGAAGCAACGCTAGACCTCAATAAAGCCAATCCCGCCACACAAAAAGCCATTGCCGACGCCACCAAAACCCTGCACGAAAAAATGAGCGCCCTCTCGCTCGAAAGAACCGCCCTCCCCAGCGAAACAAAACGTCTGCAAGACGCTGCCGGCGGCTGGCAAAGACGCCTCAGCAAGCTCGACCCAACACTCATCGAGACCGTCGCGCAACTCTACCAAGCACTAGAAACAGCCGAACAAGCAAGCACACTACAAGCCACCGCTGCCGGCGCCTTCATCGCACCGCAAAGCCCCGCCACCAAGGGCAAGAAAAAAGACCAAAGGACAATCCCAGAGCAAGCCCAAGACATTACCAAAGAGGCGCGCAACAAACTCAAAGCACTTAACAAAAACGGCGTCCTCGCCAGAACAGCGTCCAACATCTCAGCGCTCATAACAGACATAGAGGAACTAAGCCGACTCATCTCAGATCTCACAAACCTTCAGCCAGAAGCCGGTTCGGCCGCAATGGAATACCTCCAAACCCTAAAAAACATAGAAACCGACACAATTCCACCACGATTGGCCGCGCTTGAAGCGCTAAGCACTGAATTAGACGCGCTACTGATAGCACCAGCACCAAGCCTACCCATCCTGCTCCACAGCCTGCTCGAAGCCGAACCGGCACGCCCTCAGCCCGCTGCAGACAACCCCGACGGCGCAAACGAACCCAGGCCGCTGACAGACATACAAAGACTTTGCGCACGCCTCAACGAACAACACGAAATCATTCCTTTCGACCTCGTAGAATTCCTCGAGCAAACCGCCGCTTCAGGCAAAAGCACCGTCGTCACCGCCAAAACACTGAGCACAGTCGCCCTCAAAGGCCCCGAACTCAAAACCACCCTGGAAGAACGGTTCGCAGCCATGTTCAGTTGGCTAAGCAGCAACCCCGAAGAAGACGGGGTCGGCTACGCCGTAGACGATCTGTCCGAAGCGCAAGTCCAACAACTCATCAAAAAGCACCTAGCCCTGTGGCTGCCCGTGATGCAACAACACTCAAATCGTTTTCCAAAGCTCAATTCATCGCGACTCGCCAAGCTAAATCAAGAAGAAGCCAAAGCAATCAGAGCCAAGGCCAAACTCCCGATAGAAATCAGCGTCTACAGAGCTAAGGCGCACAACGACAGGGGAGATTGGTTCGCAAAAGGCGGTCGTACCCCAAGTCCCCCGAGCGAACAATTACAAGAGGAAGTCAAAGAAAACTGGGCGAGACTCAATGCAGAGCTAGAAGCGCAGGGGCTTCCCCTGCTCGATTTTAGAAACTCGGCGCTAGAAGACGAGTTGCTTCCCGCGTATGCAAAGCTGCTCGCCGAGCGAAAGAATGACCGTACCAACGGTTCACACGGTGCCAAAAAAGAGCCTGCGCTCTTCCCGTGGACGCTGGTTGCCCTCGACAAGTCACAGCTCATCGACGCTTATCTAACGTATACCGTCCTCCTTAAGTTAATGCGTCCAGACGCTGACATCGCGCACGAAGAGGAGCGCGTGCGGGCGCCTGCTGTGCAGAAAAAGAAGGGGAAGAAGTAGAGACAAATATGGGGGGAATCAGTCTGACCCGATTGATTCACTTATTTCGTTCTGACTGAGAGTTGGAATGCGTTAATGCGGCGTGGCGCTTTTTGGGCATGATCAACTTGCTGATCATGAAGCCGCTGAGGGCGGCATGGCAGAGCGCGTCGTCCTGAATTTAGCTCGCAGTTTTATTTTCTAGATGCACTTAAAATCAGCATGTTACTATTCTGTTTGGTGTTGTTGGTGCTGCGCGATGCCTGCTTTGGTGTTGCCCAAAAATGAGCAGCCAAGGTGTTTGATAGGCGTTCTAATCAGCCTGCTCGTCGGCAGCACTGGCTTTTATACAATAAAAAAACAAGCCCAGATATTGGCGGAGAACCCAAGATGACAGAGCAAGAAAATAAAATAAATCATGCAGTTACGCATAAACAACTGCCGTACAAACCGAAAAATAAGCTTCGCTTTATCACCGCCGCCGCGCTGTTTGATGGGCACGATGCGTCGATCAATATCATGCGGCGTATTTTGCAAGCCAGCGGCGCGGAAGTTATCCACCTTGGGCACAACCGTTCCGTGCAAGAAATTGTTAACGCTGCGCTTCAGGAAGATGTGCAGGCAATTGCGATTACTTCGTACCAAGGTGGGCACGTCGAGTTTTTTAAGTACATGATTGACCTGCTTAAAGCGGGTGGGGGTGAAGAAATAAAGGTGTTTGGCGGTGGGGGTGGCGTCATTGTGCCGAGCGAAATTAAAGCTTTGCACGACTATGGCGTAACCCGAATTTATTCGCCTGAAGATGGGCAAAGCCTTGGTTTGCAAGGCATGATTAACGATCTTTTGGCACGCGCTGACGTTGATTTAAAACAAGACGAAGTCGCGGTTAATACACAGAGTACGCAGGAAGAGAAGGTGATGCAGGCGTTGAGCGGAGGGCAGCACCGTGCGCTGGCGCAGATCATCACCAGGCTGGAAAATGGCAGCTATCCAGCGGCTCTGCGTGAAAGAATCGTTGCTGCCGCAAGCGAACTACACGTTCCTACCCTGGGCATTACGGGTACGGGGGGAGCCGGTAAATCATCGCTGACCGATGAGTTGATTCGTCGCTTTCGGCTTGATCAAGACGATGCGCTGAAGCTCGCGATTATCTCAATCGACCCTTCGCGCAAACGCACGGGCGGCGCACTACTGGGTGATCGTATCCGCATGAATGCGATCGAACATCCAAACATTTATATGCGCTCGCTGGCAACCCGCGAGACCGGCTCAGAACTCTCAGCTGCTTTGCCCGAAGTCATCGCTGCTTGCAAACTCGCGGGCTTTGACTGCGTTATCGTTGAAACTTCTGGCATCGGTCAAGGCAACGCAGCGATTGTGCCGCTGGTAGATAGCTCGCTTTATGTGATGACACCTGAATTCGGTGCGCCATCTCAGCTAGAAAAAATCGATATGCTCGACTTTGCCGATTTTATCGCCATCAATAAGTTTGACCGTAAGGGCGCCGAAGACGCGCTGCGCGATGTGCGTAAACAGTATCAACGTAATCGCGAAGCCTTCACGCAGAGCCCGGAAGAAATGCCGGTCTTTGGCACCATCGCATCGCGCTTTAACGACGATGGTGTGACTGCGCTTTACCAAGCGATACGACCCAAGCTTGAAGCACAAGGACTGAATCGCCGCTTGGCGCTTAAAGCGGGCAGGCTAGCGCCGCAACTTGGCGTGCGTCAATCGTCAAAGCAACGCGCGATTGTTCCCGCCCAACGCGTTCGTTATTTGGCCGAAATCGCCGAAGCCGTGCGCCATTACCATGCCCGAGGTGAGCAGCAAGCGCGTTGTGCGCACGAGCGTCAGGCGCTGAAAACCGCCGCCAGCTTGTTTACCAGCCAAGGTAAAAGCAACAGCGATTTTGCTGAATTGATCGAATGGAAAAACAACGAGCTCACTTCTGAGAACCAAAAGTTGCTTGCTGAATGGCCGCATACTGTCGCGCTCTACGCAGCAGACGAGCACGTCAGCAGCGTGCGTGGGCAAGAGGTGCGCAACCGTTTGATCAGCACCTCGCTCTCCGGTTCGCGTATTCGTAAAGTTGCATTGCCGCGTTTTAACGACGAAGGCGAAATTCTGCGTTTTTTGCTCAGAGAGAACCTGCCCGGTGCGTTTCCTTTTACGGCGGGCGTTTTTCCATTCAAGCGTGAGAACGAAGATCCAACGCGGATGTTTGCCGGAGAAGGCGACGCATTCCGTACCAATCTGCGTTTTAAACGTGTCTCAGAAGGGATGCCGGCGAAACGCTTATCGACGGCTTTTGACTCGGTCACTTTGTATGGCTGCGATCCAGACGAACGTCCCGACATTTACGGAAAAATCGGCAATTCCGGCGTGTCAATCGCGACGCTGGACGATATGCAGGAACTCTATAAAGGCTTTGATCTGTGCTCGCCCAGCACCTCTGTGTCGATGACCATCAATGGTCCGGCGCCGATGATTTTAGCGATGTTTTTTAACACGGCGATTGAGCAACAGCTGGCACAGTTTCGGCAAAAAGAAGCGCGCGAACCGAATGAAGAAGAAGCGCTAGAGATACGGCAGTGGGCTTTGGCGAATGTGCGTGGCACCGTGCAAGCCGATATTCTGAAAGAGGATCAAGGACAAAATACCTGCATTTTCTCAACCGAATTTGCACTCAAAATGATGGGCGACATCCAAGAGTTTTTTGTGCAGAACGCGGTGCGTAACTTTTACTCTGTCTCGATCTCTGGCTATCACATCGCTGAGGCAGGTGCTAACCCGATCTCACAGCTGGCATTTACCCTGGCAAACGGCTTCACGTACGTTGAAGCTTATCTGGCGCGGGGCATGAAGATTGACGATTTTGCGCCGAATCTCTCTTTCTTCTTCTCCAACGGCATGGATCCTGAGTACAGCGTTATCGGACGGGTCGCCCGACGTATTTGGGCGGTTGCCATGAAGAACAAATACGGCGCGCAAGAGCGTAGTCAGAAGCTCAAATACCATGTGCAAACCTCTGGCCGTTCTTTGCACGCGCAGGAAATGGCATTCAACGACATTCGCACCACCTTGCAAGCGCTGATCGCGATTTATGACAATTGCAACTCCTTGCATACCAATGCCTATGATGAAGCGATTACGACACCTACCGACGAATCGGTGCGTCGTGCGATGGCGATTCAGCTGGTGATCAACCGCGAGTGGGGCTTGGCAAAGAATGAGAATCCAAACCAAGGCTCATTCATCATCGAAGAGTTGACCGACCTCGTTGAGGAAGCCGTGCTCAAAGAATTTGAAGCGATTGCGGCACGTGGCGGCGTACTCGGCGCGATGGAAACCGGTTATCAACGCGGCAAGATACAAGAAGAATCGCTCTACTACGAACAGAAAAAACACGATGGTTCGTACCCGATTATTGGCGTTAATACCTTCCGTAATCCGCAGTCCAGCACGCAAAGCGAAATCGAATTGGCGCGCTCAACCGATCAAGAAAAGGTCTCGCAGATTCAGCGTTTACGGCAGTTTCAGGAGCGGCACGCAGCGGCCTCTAGTGCCTTGATAGAACGACTACGGCAAACCGTGATCGCCGATGGTAATGTCTTCGCTGTCTTGGTTGAGGCAGTGCGGGTTTGTTCGCTTGGACAAATTACACAAGCGCTGTACGAAGTGGGCGGGCAATATCGACGCAGTATGTAGTGCGGCCACCGCTGTTCAGTTAGCCAGAGCGCGTATGACAAGGATAGTTTGTGACGCGTTTCTGGCCGCTGCCTGAGAAAGCAACGGCAACAATCATTAAGAGCTGGTGATGGTGAGCAGCGCCGCAAATTCTTCAGCGGGAACCGGGCGACTAAAGTAATAACCTTGAATTTCATCGCAACCAGCATCACGTAGAAAAGCCAGCTGTTCCGAGGTCTCAACGCCTTCGGCGACGACCGACAAGCGTAGACTTTTCGCCATGCTGATAATGGCGCGGGCGATGGCTGAATCATCCGAATCACCGGGCAGGCCGCGCACAAAGGATTGGTCGATTTTTAAGTTGTCGATTGGAAAACGCTTGAGATAAGACAAGCTTGAGTAGCCCGTACCAAAGTCGTCGAGTGAGATCAAAATTCCGGCTTGCCCGAATTCATGCATCATCGCCACGACTGAATCCGTGTTGTGCATCAGCATGCTCTCGGTAATTTCCAGCTCTAGCGAATCGTTCGGGATGCCGTGCCGGGCAATGATGCCGAGAATGGTGCTCGGTAAAGAAGCGCTAAATTGACGCGCAGACAAATTAACCGCAATCCGCACCGTATCCAAACCCTGATCTTTCCATTGGCGAATTTGACGACAAACGGCATCTAATACCCATTCGCCGACGGGAACAATCAGCCCTGTTTCTTCGGCGATTGCGATAAAGCGAGTCGGCGGAATCAGCCCCTGCTCAGGCTGGTTCCAGCGCAACAAAGCTTCGGCGCCCGTGATGCGGCCACTCGCTAATTCAAGCTGTGGTTGGTAGTGCAAATAGAACTCGCTGCGCTCAATAGCACGGCGCAAATTGCCTTCGAGCTTAAGCTGCTCCAAGGAGTGCGGATTCATGTCATGAGCATAGAAAACGTGCGTGCTATTGCCTAATTTTTTCGCCAAGAACATCGCAATATCGGCGTTTTTAAGCAGCGTCTCCGTATCGTTTCCGTCGTCGGGCAACAAGCTAATCCCAATACTGGCGGAAAGCAAAATCTCGTTTTGTTCTATATAAAAAGGCTCAGAAAGTACCGATAGTAATTTTTGCGCTACCTGCCCAGCGTGATCTCTATGTTTGATATCGAACAAGGCAATAGCAAATTCGTCGCCACCCAAACGGGCGACTAAATCTTCCTTGCGCAAAGAGGTCAATAGGCGCTGTCCAACGTCTTGCAGAATGGCGTCTGCTGAGTTATAGCCGAAGGAATCATTGATGTTTTTAAAGCGGTTGAGGTCAAGCAAGAGCACTGCGCTGTGGTGGCGATTGTTATGCATTTGCGCTAGAAACTGCTCTAAACGTGCGTAGAACAGCGCTCGATTCGGCAATCCCGTCAGCGGATCGTAATAAGCGAGACGGACGTTTTGGCGCTCGACCTCGTGTCGTTCGCTGATGTCCGAGAAGAAGAGAAAACAGTAGCCCAAACCCCCTTGCGCGTCTTCCATCGAGCTAATCGACACCCAGGCCGGGAAATTCAGCCCACTCTTGCGTTTGAACTGTAATTGGCCTGACCACTGACTGTCTATTTTGTTGCGATGCCGCGCTTCCGAAATCATCAGATGCCGATCTTCGTGCGCCACCAACATATCCAAATTGCGCCCAAGTACCTCAAATTCTTCGTAGCCCATGATCGAAGAAAAGGCTTGGTTGGCCGAAATAATCTGTCCCGAGGCATCCATCACAATGATGGCTTCGCTGTTGATCTCAAATATCCTGGCATGCAAACGCAGCTTTTCTTCTGCCGCAATGCGTTCAGAGACATCAACGACATAACCGACAAAACCGCTAGGGTGACCTTGCTCATCTTGCAATACGCTGAACGAGATGCTGGCCCAAAAAAGTTCCCCGGATTTTTTACGTCTACGCACCGTCATTTCACGGCTGCCGTTCTCGAGAAAAAGATTAAACAGGGGGTCGTCTTTCTCAGTGTCGGCGTAAAGCGAGAGAATGTTTTTGCCAACAATTTCTGCCGCAGAGTAACCAAACAAGCGCTCTGCGCCGCGATTCCAGTCGGTGATATAACCATCTAAATCCATCGCAATCACTGAGTCATGGATGCGATCAAGGGTCTCGGTTTTTAGACGCAGCTCCTGCTGATAAGCCGTCACTGACTCTTGCTGCTGTGTTTGGTTCAAGCGTGCGTAGAGTAGCTTGGAAAGTAAGGCTGTAAGCTCCGACAAACGTTCGACCAATTCAGGCGGATAGCCGCCTAGACGCCCGGCGATTCCTATTTGACCAAGCCGAACGTTTGCCCACACGAGCTGTACAGCGACTGCCTCGGGACAATTCGGCTGCGCTTCGTGCGGCGAAGCGAAAACTGGGCAACCATTGGCAAGCTCTGCCGCAGAAAAAAGCGCTGTCCATTCAGCAGGTGCTGGACATGACTTGTTAGACACATTAAAAGATGCTCTAGGACTATTAAAAGCAGCGCATAGCAGTAGCTCGATCTGTGGTTCACGATTCGGTGCCGATAGATCAAAGATCAACTGGCATAGCCGATCAGCCAACTTAAAATCGGACAAGCCTGGAGCGGGATCATAAGAGGGGGTTAATGCCAAATCTGATGCCATAAACAATTCTCAGGGATGTCGTTAGTCGAGACTAATACGGCTAGCCCAGTAGAAGGCAGCAATTTGTGCTGTCGCGTGGCGTGCAGGCGTGATGCCGAGCTGCGACAAGAGTTCGCTAGCCGCCGTGAAATCGCCCGCTTCGGCAGCTGAAATAATCGACAGCAAACGACCTAACACACCACGTTGACCTTCCAATGCGTCGCGCACCGATCTGTGCAGAGGTAGGTCGCTAAAAATCTCATTGATGGGCACGCCCAACAAAACATCCAACAAAGAAAAAATCCCAGCCATAAACGCCGTATCGTCTGCTTCGCGTGGGATAGAACCCACGGCCAACGTTGCTACAGGTTCAACTGCACTGAGCAACAGTTCCATTTGTCGACCACGTGCAGCAGCTAACTGCATCAGTGGCCGTGGTTCACCGGGCGTAGGAGATGGATTGGCGTAGATCAAGAGCTGAAGCCAGCGCTGCAGTTGTCGACGACCCAGCAGAGCAATCGCTTGCGCATAACTATCAATGCTTCTTTTTGAGCCAACAGCGACGGAGTTGACTAATTTAAGTAGGTTGTACGAAAGCTTTGGTTCTTCACGAAAAACGGCTTCAATTTCTCGGGTATCAGCATCCTGTACGACTAATGTGAGTAATTTGAGTAATTTCAGACGCCCCAAGTCAGGTTTCTTGGCAGCAACAGGCGTGCCTTCCGTAACAAATTCGCTGCCGTAAAGATCAAAACGATAAGTTGCAAGTAAATCGAACGTAGCTTCAGATCTGACAGCATGTGCAATTTTAAGAAAAGGCCGGGAATCACTCAAAATAGGCGCCAGCTGAACGTGTTCTTGTGCGGCAAACGTGGCGTCAAAATACAAATAATCAAAAGACTCAAACGAAGCCTGCTGCGCTGTCGCCACGCGATCAATAGACAAAGCGAAATGCCACGCTTTTTTACGCAAACTTTTGAATAATTCAAGCGTTGTCGGTGCTTGAAAAACAGACGGTGGTACGACGAAAATAAGATGTGCAGGATTAAATTGTGCGAAAAAATCACTGCTGATCGCGCCCTGCTCAATCCATTCAGGATTTAAGTGCAGCACCAGGGGCATCTTTTCGGCTAAGGAGGCCAAGTTGGCTTCAGCAAAGCAACGCAAACAATCTTCTGGTGAATCAGAGCCCGCAGCGCTCGATTTCCACTCGAGTGCAGACCAGGCTCGGTTCGAGGCGAGTATTGGCCTAAAAAAGAAGTAAGGTGTGTGCATCGTTTTGTTCTGGCTTTAACACATTGTTTCCCACGATCGATTAGCACCGGCAGGCACACCCAGCACTTTTTACGGATGATTGACACTGGTCAGCAACGGACAAAAGCTTGCTTTATATCGGCTCAATCTTTGCCAATGTTTGTTATTGCACTTTTAAAGCAATAATGCCATGAAGCTGGGTGCATAAGCCAAAAAGTAAATTTTATGAAAACTCCCGCACGGAACAATATCGGCAATCTTCTGGGTTTCTTTAGCGCGTTTACGTGGTGAGCAATGAATTAGCAGAATGGGTACGTCAATAGTGCCACGAAGACGCACTGCAAAGCGAGCACGGTTGATGATTTTGAACTGTTCTGGGTCAATACAATCAATACAAATTACGCAAATCGCACAACACGGATAACAAAAAATACACGAAATCGTGCTCGTGGAAGCTAGCCCAAGTATTGACGAGAGATCATTTATGACGGCTCGTTGTATTCTCTTCGTGAATTTGCACAAAACGTTCGTCTTGCGCAATCATCCCCAATTCAAAACGGGCTCGCTCTTCAATTGCGTCGTAGCCCTGTTTTAAATCTCGAACCTCAGCATCGACCGCAGCATTGCGCAACTCAAGCTTGACGTTGACGGATTTTTGTTGCTGCCACTGCCGATCAACGTCCCACACCCGCAGCCAGCCGCCTCTGCCTAACCACAAAGGGTATTGCAGACAGAGCAAAATGCTCAGGAGTAACAAGGAGAACCGGCGCACTAGAAGACCTCATTCTCTCTGCACAAGAACGTGTGGCAAGCCAGCAGGGCGGCGTAAAGCAGCTCAACGCAAATTATAGAAAGCCTCGCGTCCCGGATAGCTGGCGGTATCGCCAAGATCTTCTTCGATACGCAATAACTGGTTGTATTTGGCCATGCGATCGGAGCGCGAAAGCGAGCCTGTTTTAATTTGCAAGGCGTTCATACCTACCGCAATATCAGCGATTGTGCTGTCCTCGGTTTCGCCAGAGCGGTGTGAAACAACTGCTGCATAGCCAGCACGTTTGGCCATTTCGATTGCCGAAAAGGTTTCGGACAGAGTGCCTATTTGATTGATTTTAATCAAAATCGCGTTTGCGATGCCTTGCTTGATGCCTTCTTTTAAGATGTTCGTATTGGTCACAAACACATCGTCGCCAACAATCTGCACATTCTTGCCGAGGCGCTCGGTCAGTAACTTCCAGCCATCCCAATCCGCTTCGGCCATTCCATCTTCAATTGAGACAATGGGAAAAAGATCGGCCAGGTTGCTCAAATAGTCCACGAATTGCGCTGAGCTGAGCTGTAATCCTTCGCCCGCCAAATGGTATTTGTCACCACGATAGAATTCTGATGCGGCGCAGTCGAGGGCGATCAGCACATCTTCGCCCGGGACATAGCCCGCCTGCTCAATCGCTTGCATGATGAGTTGCAAGGCCTCGACGTGACTGGCCAGGTTCGGCGCGAAACCGCCTTCATCGCCGACGGCTGTCGAAAAACCTTTTTTGTCGAGCAGCTTTTTTAGCGCATGAAAGACTTCTGCGCCACAGCGCAAAGCTTCGCGGAAAGAGCTCTGACTCACCGGCAGAATCATGAATTCTTGGATATCTAAGCTGTTGTTTGCGTGCTCTCCGCCATTGATGATGTTCATCATGGGCACCGGCATTTGCATCCGTCCCGAACCACCAAAGTAACGGTAGAGCGGCAGCCCCGCCTCTTCGGCCGCTGCTTTGGCAACCGCCATGGAAACGGCCAAAATTGCGTTGGCACCTAAGCGCGATTTGTTTTCAGTGCCGTCAAGATCGATCAATGTTTGGTCGATAAACGCTTGTTCTTGTGCGTCAAGCCCCATGATTGCTTCGGCAATCTCGGTATTCACATTCTCAACTGCTTGCAGTACGCCCTTTCCTAAGTAACGGCTAGCATCACCATCGCGCAGTTCAATTGCCTCGCGCGAACCTGTCGATGCGCCTGAGGGGACTGCGGCACGCCCCATAATCCCCGACTCAAGCAAGACATCACATTCAACCGTAGGGTTGCCGCGCGAATCGAGGATTTCACGGGCGACGACATCAACAACAGCACTCATACTTCTTCCTTTACCTGAAAAAATAAAACGAATCTGCTAGCTCAAAGATCACGGGGACTCAACGCTGAGCGCGTGAGTAGAGAGTAAAACCTTGCCTAGACAAGAAACTAGAACCGGAAAATGCAACTAAATCGAGCCAGGAACAACACGGGGCTAAGTTGGGTCTAAGTTTAATGAGCAGAAATTTTTGCACCAAGAATCATTAGACGATTAGACGAATAGATGAATAAACCGTGCGCTTACAGGGCTAGGCCTTCAAGCAGAAGCACGTTGGCCACGGCGGCGTCCTGACGCGCTGCGCGTGCGGCGCGGTACTCGGGTGATTCGTAGCAGGCTTTTGCTTGTTCTGAAGAGGCGAACTCGATCAGCACCAAACGCTCTGGTTTCGTCCAAGTTCCTTCAAGTACTTCAATCGCACCGCCGCGCACTAAGTAGCGCCCAGCGTATTGCGCTATGGCGATTTGCGCCAGGCTTTTGTAATGCTCGTAAGCTACGGGGTTGCTGACTTTAACTTCAAATAACAAATAACTAGCCATGATCCGTCTCGGTAAAGCCTACTTTTTTAACTAAACGATCAAGCGCAACGAGTGTGCTTAAAAGAGCTTCCATACGATCTAGAGGCCAGCTGTTTGGGCCGTCTGACCACGCTTTTTCTGGGCACGGGTGCGTTTCCATGAATAAGCCGGAGACGCCCGCTGCAACGGCCGCCCTGGCCAGAACCGGGATAAATGCGCGTTGCCCACCCGAGACGGTGCCTTGTCCGCCGGGCAACTGCACGGAGTGGGTTGCGTCGAACACGACCGGGCAAGCGGTCTCACGCAAAATCGCCAAGCTGCGCATATCTGAGACCAAATTGTTGTAGCCGAAACAAGCGCCGCGCTCGCAGACCATCAATGTCTCTTCTGAGAAGCCGGCTTGGCTAGCTGCATCGCGCGCTTTGTCGACGACATTTTTCATATCACCTGGCGCCAGAAACTGCCCTTTTTTGATATTCACCGGTTTGCCCGTGGCGGCAACGGCGTAGATAAAGTCGGTTTGTCGACAGAGAAATGCTGGGGTTTGCAGCACGTCGACCACCGAGGCAACTGCCGCGATATCGGCTTCACTGTGTACGTCGGTGAGCACAGGGACGCCAATTTGGCGCCGCACTTCGGACAGAATGTGTAAACCTTCGTCCAAGCCCGGTCCGCGTGCTGACTTAGCGGAGCTGCGGTTGGCTTTGTCATACGAAGCTTTAAACAAGTAGGGCAGGCCTAAACGCGCACAAATTTCTTTTAGATGCGCTGCGGTTTCAAGACATAAGTCTAGGGATTCAGCAGTGCACGGCCCTGCGATCAAGAACATCGGCTGTGTCAAACCTACTTCAAAATTGCACAGTTTCATACGCGCGCCTGACTTGCTAAGGCTGCACGCACAAAGGAGATAAATAGGGGGTGGCCAACCCGTGGCGACGAGGTGAACTCAGGATGGAATTGGCAGCCGACAAACCAGGGGTGTGCCAAGGAGCCTGTTTGCGGTAGCTCGATCATCTCGCATAAAACGCCGGTTGCGTCGCGCCCGGAAACGATCAGACCCTTGGCGAGTAATTCGCGCAATAAGGTGTTGTTGACTTCGTAACGGTGGCGATGCCGTTCGACAATCTCGGCCTCGCCGTAGATCGTGCGCGCCAAGCTGCCTTCAGCGAGTTGGCAACGTTGTCCGCCCAAACGCATCGTGCCGCCCAAATCTGCGCTGGCGTCACGTTGCTCTAGCTTGCCCGAAGCGTCTTGCCACTCCGTAATGAGACCAATCACTGGGTACGGCGAGTTAGGTTCAAACTCGGTACTGTGCGCTTGATCCATCCCGACAACATGGCGTGCAAATTCAACTACAGCGAGCTGCATGCCTAAGCAAATCCCGAGGTAAGGCACTTGTTGCTCACGCGCGTAGCGGATGGCGGCAATTTTGCCCTCGGTGCCGCGTCGGCCAAAACCGCCGGGAACTAAGATTGCATTCATGCCTTGCAATACGGCGCAGCCTGTTTTCTCGATCTCTTCAGCATCGATGTAGTTCACGACAAC
>JAZKFR010000058.1:23357-34198 GCA_040386295.1 Pseudomonadota bacterium
GCTTCGGTCAATGATTTATAAGACTCGGTGAGGTCCGTGTATTTTCCAACGAAGGCGATATTCAGCTTGTGCTCTGGGTGTTCCAGTGCAGCAACGAGCTTTTTCCAAACTGACAGGTCGGCCGCTTTGGCAAGAATGCCCAACTTGTGACAGACGATCTGGTCAAGCATTTGATCGTGCAACATGGCGGGGATGCTATAGATCGAATTGGCATCCAGCGCCTCAATGACCGCTTCGCTTTGTAGGTTGCAAAACAGCGCAATTTTGGCTTTCTCCTCCGCTGGGATTGGCCGATCGGCGCGACAGAGCAGCACATCTGGCTGAATCCCGATTTCACGCAATTCTTTGACCGAATGCTGCGTCGGCTTGGTTTTTAACTCACCGGCGGTGGGGATATAAGGCAATAAGGTGAGGTGTACGTAGCATGCATTTGCGCGCCCTTCTTGCAAGCCCATTTGGCGAATGGCCTCGAGAAAAGGCAAGGACTCAATGTCGCCGACAGTGCCGCCTACCTCAACAATAGCTACATCCGCACCTTCAGCACCGCGCCTAATGTGCGCTTTAATTTCATCGGTGATGTGCGGAATTACCTGCACCGTTTTGCCGAGGTACTCACCGCGCCGCTCTTTTTTAATGACTGACTCGTAGATTTGGCCGGTCGTGAAATTGTTGCGCCGGCTCATCTTGGCGTGCGTAAAGCGCTCGTAGTGTCCGAGGTCAAGGTCGGTTTCAGCGCCGTCTTCTGTGACAAACACCTCGCCGTGCTGGAACGGGCTCATCGTGCCGGGGTCGACGTTGATATAGGGGTCGAGCTTGAGGTGGGTGATGCGTAAACCGCGTGACTCGAGAATGGCGCCTAAGGATGCGGCAGCAATACCCTTGCCGAGCGATGAAACAACACCACCGGTAACAAAAACGTATTTGATCATGGGGGGAATAGGCAGCGGGAAAGCCGAATGATAGCCGAAAACAGAGCACTACCGAAAGACTCTATTGACTCGATGACTGGGTGTCCCGGGCGAGAATCGAACTCACATCTGAGTCTTAGGAGGACCCTGTTCTATCCATTGAACTACCGGGACAACATGCCTTGCGCAGGCGGGCGCTGTGTTGACAGTGCTGCGCGGTATGCCGCAGCACTACGCGCTGGGGCGCGGATTGTAACGCTTTAACAAAAACGCTTTAACAATTTTTTGAGGCTTTTAAGGTTGTTAGGCTGTAACGCTAATTGCGCTTATTTAGCTTGGAACCCAAGTCTTTAAGAAGGAAACCACTGCGTCTGCTGGGAGCGGGGGACTGTAGAAGAAGCCTTGCAAAATATCGCAACCGAGCTTGCTCAAACAGTCTTGCTGACCTTGGGTCTCAACACCTTCCGCGACCAAATCCAGGCCTAGATTGTGGCCAAGCAGAATCGCTGCGGCGCACACGGCGGCGTCTTCTTTGTTGTGTTCAACGTGCGCGATGAAGCTACGGTCTAGTTTTAAACGGTGGACAGGCAGGTGTTTTATTTGCGCCAACGAGGAATAGCCCGAGCCAAAATCGTCAATTGCCAAGGCAATGCCCATGGTTTTTAACTGCGAGAGGATAGCAATCGTTGCCGTGGGGTTTTGCATTGCGGTGTTTTCGGTAATGTCAATTTCCAGATCGGAGGCTTGCAGATCGTAGCAAGTCAAAGCGCCTCGAATAACGCTCGGCAGTGCCTCGTTCCGTAATTGTTGTGCCGAGAGATTGATCGTCATACGCACGCCGTCGATACCTTGGTCGCGGAACTGCCGCAGATGCCGACAAGACTCCCAGAAAACCCAGTCACCCAAAGGTTGAATGAGTCCGGTCTCTTCGGCAATCGAAACGAACTGCGATGCGGTGATCGCGCCACGCGTTGGATGCGACCAGCGTGTTAGTGCTTCCAGGCCAACAATACGTCGTGTTTGCACGTGAAACTGTGGTTGAAAATACAGAGAGAATTGGCTGTTAGGTGAATGCAAACCTTCTAGCGCTTGTCTAAACGCATTTTCTAATTCGAGCCGTTCAGCCGCTGCGTGGTTCATGTCTTGGCTGAAGAATTGATAGTTGTCGCGCCCTTTTGATTTGGCGTGGTACATCGCGGTATCGGCGTTTTTGAGCAAGGTTTCGGGGTCAGTGCCGTCGATTGGAAACAGGCTGACACCGATGCTCGGCGTTGAGTACAAACTATGCCCGCCAACCTCGTAGTGATCGCCCAAGCCGCGCTTCAGCTTGCTAATTAAACCTGCTACCGAATTAGGATTTTCTATGTCGGACAAAACCACGACAAACTCATCTCCGCCAAAGCGCGCCACCACGTCGCTAGCGCGCACATGGTCGATCAGGCGCTTCGCTACGCTGATCAACAAACCATCGCCGATATGATGGCCTAGCGTATCGTTGATGGTCTTAAAGTTATCCATGTCGAGCAAAACCACAGCAACCTGCCGTCCTTCACGGCGGGCCGAAGCGAGTGTTCTTCTCAGTTGGCTTTCCATCGCTGTGCGATTGAGTAGCTGAGTCAATGAATCGTGGTGCGCAAGATGCCGCATGCGCTCGACGGCGTGGCCATGTTCGCTTACGTGGCTTAAGGCTACGATGTAATGGCTGATTCGCACCTCTGCGTCGAGCACCGATGAGATGGTCATCCATTTAGGATAAACCCCACCGTCTTTACGCCTTCCCCAGACTTCGTTTTCCCAGATGCCTGTGGTCAACACGGTGCGGCACATTGCCGCCTGCTCAGCGTCGTTGATCGAGGCTGAGGTGAAAAACGCGAGCGATTTTCCACACGATTCTTCGGCGCTATAACCCGTCAGCTGAATAAACGCTGGGTTGACCGCGATAATTTTGTGCTCATGGTCGACGATCGCCACCGCGTCGCGATTTCGCTCGAAAACTTTTTCCATGACGGACAAAGGTAATTGAGTGTTATCAGTCATTAAGCTTGAACATCCTGAGCGTTTGCATGGTTTGTTTGAATTATTCTTTAAGAAAGCGCTGACTAAATCAAAATGACTCAGACCCGATGTTGACTGAGCTTTGGCAAAGCCAAGAAATGAGCCGTTTTGAACTGCTCTGTGTGTGGGTCTTAGAACTTTACTTTAATTTCCGTACCAGCGTGAACAACGATTTAAGTCGCTCTGAGCAGCATGGCAAAACGGAGTGGCTTTTTTGTCCTTTCCTTGCGGGCAAAATCTATATAAGGCAACACGCGGCGAGGATCGTTGCGCCTACGATACCCAAGAAGCTCAGGCCAAGGCGCCCACTAAGGTAGAATCGCCCGCGCCGCCGAGACTTGCGCGTAGTTCATGCAAGCGAACCTGATCCGGCTTGATCCCAGCATGACAAGCAATGAACAGCCCCCAAACGGCGCGACAGAAGCAAATTCACGCGCCGACTCAAACAAACGGCATCACAGCAAACAACACAGACCACAGACTCACTCACTGGAAGAAAACGTACTTTATGCCTCACTTGATTCTAGCAGACGCTTCGCTCGCTTTTGGCCATGTGCCGCTACTCGATCACGCCGATTTCCAACTTGACCCCGGCGAACGAGTTGCCTTAATTGGTCGCAACGGAACGGGCAAATCTTCCTTGCTACGCGCCCTGGCCGGACAAGGTAGCCTGGATGATGGAAGCGTCTGGCGACAGCCCGGGATTCGTGTCGGCTACGTCGCGCAAGAACCCCCTTTTGATCCAGAGTGCACGGTCTTTTCAGCGGTCGTCTCGGGCATGGGCGACATTGCCGCTTTGCTTGCCGAATACCACGCCGTATCGCATGCGCTAGGCGAGGCCGACGCCGACTACGAGGTTCTGCTGGCCAGGATGAATACCCTACAGGCCGAATTAGATTCGCGCCATGCCTGGTCGTTTGAGGCGCAGGCAGAACAGGTGATTGACCGCTTCTCGCTGAACCCCGACGCACGCGTTGGCTCGCTTTCCGGCGGGCAAAAGAAACGACTGGCCTTAGCTCAAGCGCTAGCAGTTTCGCCCGAGCTGTTGCTGCTTGACGAACCGACCAATCACCTTGACATCCAAGCAATCGTTTGGCTTGAAGAGCTCCTTATTTCTTCCGGCGTGAGCCTGTTGTTCATCACCCACGACCGACGTTTTCTTGATCGCGTATCGACGCGCATCGTCGAACTTGATCGTGGACGCTTACTCTCGTGCCCAGGCAATTTCAGCGAATACCTGAAAAAGAAAGAAAATATCTTGCACGACGAGGCAATCCAAAATGCCAAGTTCGACAAATTTTTGGCGCAGGAAGAAGTGTGGATCCGCAAAGGTGTTGAAGCACGGCGCACGCGCAACGAGGGGCGCGTATTGCGTCTGGAACAGCTACGGCGCGATCGTTCAGCGCGGCGCGAGCGACAAGGTAAAGTCGAGCTGGCTCTTGATTCAGGCGACAAGAGCGGCAAGCTCGTCACCGAGTTGTCGCACGTGAGCAAACATTTTGGCGAAGGCGCGCAGCTAAAAACCGTTGTGCGTGATTTCTCCTGCCGCCTGCAGCGCGGCGACAAAATTGGCTTAATCGGCCCCAACGGCGCGGGTAAAACCACCTTGCTGCGCCTGATTCTGGGTGAGCTGAACGCAGATGAAGGACAGGTTCGTCTGGGCACCAAATTGCAAATCGCCTACTTCGATCAATTTCGTACACAGCTGGACGAAGAAGCGAGCTTGGTCGATGTCATTTCGCCCGGCTCTGACTTTGTCGAGATTGGCAATGAAAGAAAGCATGTGATTGGTTATCTCGGCGACTTTTTATTCGCACCTCAACGCGCCCGTTCGCCGGTCAAATCGCTTTCAGGGGGCGAGCGCAACCGCTTGTTGCTAGCTCGCCTCTTTGCGCGGCCTGCCAATGTTCTCGTTCTCGACGAGCCGACCAACGACCTCGATATTGAAACGCTAGAACTTTTGGAACAGCTGTTGCAGGACTATCAAGGCACCCTATTTTTGGTGAGTCATGACCGCGCTTTTATCGACAACGTCGTGACGCAAACCATCGCCGCAGAAGGCGACGGTGTCTGGCGTGAATACGCTGGTGGCTACCAAGACTGGGCAGATTATCAAGCGCGACAGCGCAAAGAAGAGACCGTCAAGAACAACGCGGAGTCAGTCAAACAGCGCAATAACAAGCCTGTCAGCGTTAAGCCATCCAGCCAGCCAAAAGCAAAACTCAGCTTTCAAGAAGCGCGCGAATTAGAAGCCGTGCCACAGAAAATTGAAGCACTGGAAAGTGAACAAAAGCAGCTTGCGGCGCACCTGGCAGATCCTGAGTTGTACCGTAGTAACACAGAGGAAGCGCAAAGCCACGCCCAACGGCTAGGCGAAATCGAGGATGAATTAGCCGCTTTACTCTCTCGCTGGGAGGCTTTGGAAGCGAAGCAAGATTCGCTCTAAAAGCGTTTCGGATAGCTTGCTTGGCCGCTACGTTTGTCTATACGTAAGCAGCAAAATTAATCGGCTAACTGACTATGTTCATCATCCCTATCGGCGATCGAGTGAATTGGAAAAAACCACCACTCATCACCGTGCTATTAATCATGGCGAACTGCTTTGTTTTCTTCTTTTTACAAGGAAACGACAAGCAAAACGAGGCGAAAGCTGCGCGTTATTACTTCTCGTCTGAGCTGCCAAACTGGGAGTTAAAACGCTACGCAAGCCACCTTGCAGCGCAAGCTGATGTGGCTCAAGTTCGGCGCTTCAACGCCCGGCTCGGTCAAGCAGCAGGGCAGCTCTGGGCCTTGCAACAGATGGAACATGATGCCCGCTTCATGCGGGCGCTCCGCGCTGGGCAAATCATCCGCCCGCAAGACCAGGAGTTTGCTGCTTGGTCAGCGCAGCGCAAACGCTATGAAGCAAAGCAATCTTTCACCCAACGTTATGTCTACCGGGTAGACACGCCAAGCTGGTTGACGGCGTTGAGCGCCACTTTTATGCACAGTGGTTTCGAGCATTTATTCGGCAACATGCTGCTCCTGTTTTTAGTCGGTTTCTTGGTTGAAGCAGTCATCGGCAAAGCCTTGTTCGCACTGGCCTACCTGGTCTCAGCCTACGCTGCGATTTTGACCTTCAGCCTGACCATCAAGGGCGTTGGCGTTGGCTACCTCGGTGCCTCTGGAGCAATCTCCGGCATCATGGGTTTGTACACAGTGATTTTTGGCTTTAGAAAAATCGATTTCTTTTATTCGCTGGGCTTTTATTTCGACTACGTTCGGGCGCCGGCGATTGCCCTCTTGCCCGTATGGTTAGGCAATGAGCTGTACCAGTTCTGGCGCAATGACGCGGTTCAGATTGCCTACATGGCGCACTTTGGCGGCCTGCTCGGGGGTGCGCTGATGGGCGTGCTCTATCGTTACTACCGGCCGTTGCAAATCAATCAACACCATGCGGCTGTGCTGCGTAAAAGTATGGACGCTGAGGCATTTCAACGCGGCCTCGACCATCTAGGTGCGATGGCGTTTGCGCAAGCGCTTGCCGTATTTAAATCGCTACAAGAACAGCATCCAGACGACATAAACCTAGCGCGCCTGGTCTATCGCGCCGCCAAAGCAAATCCGGCGAGCGAGGACTACCATAGCGCAGCCCTGAAACTGCTCGCCTGGACAGCAACAGACGCTGAGTCGGTGCGACAAACGCACGCGATTTTCCAGGAATATTTGCTCTGCGCCAAACCCGCTATGCGTTTGGGCAAAAACCTTGTTGCGCAATTAGCCAAGCGCTTTGCTGGCGCAGCTTACCTTGAAGACGCCGACAAATTAGCCCAGTTATTACAGCGCAGCGCGCCGCAGCATAAGGCATTGCCCGGCGTACTTCTGGCCTTAGCACGCGGACATTACCGCGCGCAGAATCCGGCGCGATTTGATTCGATTTTGCAAGATTTACGACGCCAATTTCCAAACTCGCCAGAAGCGGAACTGGCGGTCAGTATGCTCCGCCTTGCCGCCAGCCAAACTTGAGTTCGCTTCAAGCTAGCGCGGCGATTCGCATCAGCGCCGCTGCGTAATTACGTGCCTCTTCTGCGACTTCATGCTCGGGAAACTTACGCTGCAAGCCGTCCAGAATATGCAGCGCCTGCTTATCCATTTTGTAGTGCTCGCTCAGAATTTTGGCTGAGAGTAAGTAGACCAAAGGGACATGCGAATGGCCTAAATAACGTCGATCAAAGCGCCGCATCAAATCAAGCGCCAGTTTTAAGCGTTTTGCTTGATACGCAGCGGCGGCGAGTTCGTAAACTTGCTTAGCGTCTTGCAGTTGAAATTCCGGGTCAAGAAGCAAACTCTGTTCGCATAAATCCAGCGCTTGGAATAAACGTTTTTCTCTTGTCAGCTTAGCGATGAACTCTCGTGCATGCGTTAGCGCCTCAGCCTGCTGTCCTTCGGCTAACAATAGTTTTTGATAACGCTGATGCAACTCGTTGCTCTCCCAACGACTACGCAACTCGCTGCGCAATAGCTCAAGTGCCTCGGTAGCCTGTCCGTTTGCAACCAGCGTGCCGAGTTTGGCTAACACAGCATCTTGCGCTCCGCCTGGTGCAAGATGCGCTTCAGCCTCGCTAAAACTGACCGTCGCCTCAACGCCTAAGTCCTCGTGGTACTGGTAAATCGCGTAACCCATCATGTGATACATGATCAAGGTGAAATAAAACTCGACGAAGCTAAGCAATGGCCAGATCAGCCAAGACTCGCCCAGCTGCCTGGACACAAAAGACTGGAGCGAACCGCTGGCAATGGCCACGCTGAAAAGCAAGAAACACAGCGCCAAATAAGGCGAACCGATCGTTTTGCAGAAAAACCAGATTTGCTTCGGATTCAGTGCCTGCCACAAACTGCGCGTGACCGCGATAATCATAATTCCTGCTGGAATCGCCACGCCGCACAGCAATAACGATAAAGCACCGAGTTTGCCTAAGAAAACTAAAGAAAATCCGCAAAACAGACCCAGCAGAATGAAAAATCCGAACTGTCGTGCGACCTGAGCAAGATCTCCATTGCCCTCTTCACGCACTCCGTCCGCAAGGTCGAACTGACCATTTGCCGTCCGTTCCATGACAACAAAAGCGTATTTTAAAAACACCAACCAAAGCAGAGAACGCAATAACAGAGCGAACAGTTCAGGCAGCAGCATTGAGATTCCAGCCAGCAGCGAATACCCCGCGATGCGCAAGAGCGAGCCAGGCTGCATGGGGTAGCGGAAGAACTGCGGTAAGCGCCGCCAGAATGGCGTGAAATTGCTTTTCGCCTCAATCAGAAAACGTGCCTGTTCCGCCATGAAACGATCCTTTAGTATTGGCTATTTCTTGTGCGCAAATTTACAGGGCAGCGTTGCGATACCGTCGGCAATCTTAACGAATTCATAAAGACTAAGACGGGTGATTCGCTGCTACAGTTTTGCTGCGTGCGTTAAATAGTCCTACTACATCTTGGCTTATGCTGTTGATTTTTCAAACCATAACATTGAGGCAAGCATGAACGATATAGAAGAAAGCGTTTTTGAGGTGGTCAGGCTCTGGATTTGGTCTGGATATTGCTCGCGAGAAAAATTACAAAACTTGCTTTATGAAGTCATTGCGCTGGAAAAAGAGGGTTTGGATGAAGACGAAGAGCTAGACGAAAATCTCTTGCGCCAAGCCTTTGACGCCGAATGTGCGGCAAAAGCCCAAGCAGAACTTTCTTGGCCCGCCGTGACCGACTGTGATCGTTTAGATTCAGCCTTCACCAAGCTTCTCAACGACGGAATACTGGCCTGGCATAACGCAGGCGATTGCATGTCTGCGGGCCATGAAATTATCTCTGAACACCTGGCGCGTAGTGAGGCTGGAACCTATCGCGGTTTCTGTTTTTTTCATGAACAAGACCTTGAGCGTGCTTTAGCAGGAGAAGGCTTAATGATTGCGTTCGGCGATCTAGAAGACGACACAGACGCAACGATCAAGGTGGGTGGCTCGATCAAACAAGCATTGGAAGAAGCAGGCCTGAAAACTCAATGGGACAGCACCGCCGATGGCAGAATCAACATACCGAACATCACTTGGCAACGTCGAAGCTAAAATTAAAGTAATGGGGGTAAGTTTTAAGAGCCTCGCGCATTCAATTATTCAATTTATTTTTTTGTCGATGTGTGAATTTTTTCATTATTCTCGCTCACTAATTTATTGAGCCTGCCGGTTCTGTGACTGGGATGACAAAAGTTGTGCGACAGTGGCGTTGCCTAAGCCGAAAGCAGCTGAATTACGGTGCGGCAATCGATGCAAGTCAGTCAGGTAGTTTGGGACAGGTTTTTCTGCATTAGAAATTGCTGAGCTTGAGTTGCGCCGGTAATTGGCTGAAACCACGAAGGCGCCTGTTCCAGAGTATTTTCGTGGGGATCAATCATGATGCCCGACCCAACGTTCCGTCGGATTTGCGCGACAAATCGCGTAGGCCGACTACTTTGAAAGTGCAACACCCCAATATATGCACATCATTCCGCTCTACGCCGCCATCCTGGCCTTATTTTTTGTCCTGCTCAGCATTCGTACTATCCGCCTGCGTCGCCAGCTGAAAGCTTCCTTGGGTGACGCTGGAAACCAAGCGCTCTTGCGCGCCGTTCGTGCGCATTCGAATTTTGCTGAATACGCACCCCTTTCTCTCTTGCTGCTTTGCTTTGTTGAACTCAGCGGCGCCCCCTCGTTGTTCACGCATGCTCTGGCCATCTGCCTTATTGCAGGACGTTTGTCGCATGCTTACGGAGTCAGCCAAATCGAGGAAAATTTCCGTTTCCGGGTCGTTGGCATGGTGATGACATTTAGCGTCATGGTGGGCGCTTCATTGTTTTTGCTTGCGTTGTATGTAACTGGTCTGCTGCCTACGTAGTCCGTGAACGGGCGCAGCAACGCTAAGCAAACGTGCCTCACTGCTTTGTCTGAATAACAAAAAGCTGCTTTGTGTCGTCGTAGAGTAGATCTGGATTCTCGAAACATTGAACATTCTCTTAAAATTCGCCACTCATTATTAAAGAGCTTAAAAACGAACGTGCGTCTTGTAAGAAAGCGATAGATGAGTTTTACGACACGATTGACCCCGCCGCAACCGAGCTTGGCACCATTAGCGCCTGCCGCCTTGCATGCGTTAGCGCGTGGTTCGAGTGGGATTATTCTTGGACAAGCGGGTTCGTCTCCATTCCCTGTGCCGCAGCTTCCGTCGGAACGCGATGCGTTAGTGCCTCTGCCTCCGCTGAATAGCCAGGCTGCTTTAATTTTAAGTAGTCGCCCGTGTTCCGCGCGCGCCGCGCCCATTGCGTCCATTGCTTTGGGGGGTGCTGCGCTTGTCGCTACACAGCCTGCAGCTATTGATCAGGCGACGTATTCTGCGCAGCAGCTTAGGTCATCCGAACTGCTTAGCAATTCATCCGAGACGCCGTATCAACTGAGCAACGCGGAAGCTTTCCTTGCTTCGCGCCAGTTGCTCAGTCAGCACCTTAGGCGTGAGCGCACGCTGTATAAAACTTACGCAGCAGTAGCCAGAGAGATACGCCAGCTTGCCTATTCTGGCGCTGTGCCGGCAAGGCAGGCGGCACCGCTTTATCGCCTGCTTGTACAAGCAAGAGCAATTGTTTTGAAATTATCCGCTTTGCCGACAGCGCAGGCGGCTAGTAGCCTTGACAAACTGATCGACGCATTGCGCGGTGGCGTATCTAATAACGCCAAACTTGGCGCAATCGGCCTCTTACTCAGCGCTTTTGTAGACAAAAACACACACTAGCTTTGTTTGTTATTTCTGCCGTGCATGAGGGCTTGCCTCGCCTTGCCCTACTGGAGTAATGTCTGCGCCTCGCTGGCCAGCTCCAGCCCG
>JAZKFR010000058.1:34208-35378 GCA_040386295.1 Pseudomonadota bacterium
TGGGCCGGATGGTCTGCAGCATCCGCAAGGTCTGAATCACCGCGTTGCGTTGTCATAAATCGTAACCCCGTCATCCGCCTTGCCAGGTTTTTGCATTGTTTGCATTTTCTTTGTCTTCATGCTTCGTTTGATCATTTGACTAGGCAATGAACTTGACAGCACGTTTTTTCTTGATGTGTCCTTACCCACACGAACAACCGATGGCCGCAATAAATACCGCTCGTAGCCTTGCTAGGTCGCCAAACACGGCACTTTAGCCATGACGTTGCAGCGGATTCCTGGAGTGCCGCCTGAATAGCTATCGGCAGTGAACTCTATTCATCTTCAGATTTTTTTGCACAGAGAAAGCTTCTATGCGTGATTTATCGGATCAGACAGGGCGTCGTTTGGCGGTTTTGTCACTTGCTGCTTTGGGCGTGGTTTATGGCGATATTGGTACCAGTCCGCTGTACACCATGAAGGAGGTTTTTAACGGAAATCATCCGATTGCTGCCTCACCTGAAAACGTGTTGGGCATTTTGTCGATGATTTTCTGGTCTTTGATTCTGGTCGTTTTGATCAAATACGTGATCTTCATCATGCGCGCAGATAACCGAGGCGAGGGCGGAATCATGGCGCTGACTGCACTGGCTTTGCGCGATGTGAAGGCACATTCTTGGCAGCAAAAAGGCATCATTTTGTGCGGCATTTTTGGCGCCGCGATGTTTTATGGCGACGGTATCGTGACGCCAGCGATGTCGGTTATTTCGGCGATCGAAGGCTTGGAAGTGGCCAATCCCGCGTTTCGTCCTTTTGTCATCCCTATTACTTTGCTTGTATTGTTGTTCTTGTTCTGTTTGCAGCGGCGAGGAACCGCCCATGTTGGGGCGGTTTTTGGTCCGATCATGTTGCTGTGGTTCTCTGTGCTCGCGATTTTGGGCGTCAGCAATTTATGGCAGCACCCGCAGGTTTTACTGGCCGTCAACCCAAGCTATGCCGTCTATTTTCTTGCGCACAACCTAAATTTGGCTTTGATTGCCCTCGGGGGGGTGGTCTTGTCTGTGACGGGGGCTGAGGCGCTTTACGCTGATATGGGTCATTTTGGTCGGCGGCCAATCAGCTTGGTTTGGTTCTATTTCGTTTTACCCTGCTTGCTTCTCAATTATTTTGGGCAAGGTGCTTTGATCATTG
>JAZKFR010000058.1:35388-37301 GCA_040386295.1 Pseudomonadota bacterium
GCCAGATGCGATTGAAAATCCTTTCTTTCTTTCGGCGCCGAATTGGGCGCTTTACCCCTTAATTGCCTTATCGACTGCTGCTGCTGTGATTGCTTCGCAGGCCGTCATTTCGGCGGCTTTCTCGATTACCCGACAGGCGATGCAACTCGGTTTTGTGCCGCGTTTTGAAGTGCGCCACACTTCGGACAAAACTGAAGGGCAAATCTATATGCCCGGCGTTAATTGGATTTTGATGCTGGCCGTTATGGGCTTGGTATTAGGCTTTAAATCGTCGACCAATATGGCGGCTGCCTACGGCATCGCGGTGACCGGCAATATGGTAGCGACCTCGCTCTTGGCGTGTATCGTTGCCGCCAAAATTTGGCGCTGGGGCTGGTTGCGTGCTGTTGTTCTATTTTCTCTGTTTCTCTTGATTGAGCTGAGTTTCTTGTCGGCCAACATCGAGAAAATTCCTGACGGAGGTTGGTTCTCGCTGGTCATTGGTCTGCTCGTCCTGGTGCTGATGACGACATGGAAGCGGGGTCGGCAACTGGTCGCTGAACGCTTGAGCAGCGAAGGCATTGAACTTGAGCCATTCATTGCGGCGCTAGTGGTTTCGATGCCGATTCGTGTGCAAGGCACCGCCGTCTTTATGAACGCCAGCTCGACCGGAGTGCCCCATGCGCTGATGCACAATTTGATGCACAACAAGGTGCTACACGAACGCGTCGTGATTGCTTCGGTACAGGTTTTGGACGTGCCCTACGTCGTGGATCTTGAGCGAGTTGAGATGCACAAGCTGGAGGGCGGCTTTTACAAAATGTTGGTGCGTTATGGTTTTAAAGACGAACCTGATATTCCACGTGCGCTTGAGTTGTGCGCGGCGCAAGGAATCCGTTTTGAGCTGATGGAAACTTCTTTCTTCTTGGGGCGCGAAACATTGATTCCGAAACTCGGTTCGGATATGGCTTTGTGGCGAGAAAAATTGTTTATTGCGATGTTTCGTAACGCGAGCAGCGCTACCGCTTTTTTCAAAATACCGAGTAATCGGGTCGTTGAATTGGGCACGCAACTGGTTTTGTAGTGTTTGCTTGATGTTCTGAGGTGCTGCTGTCGCCCGGCTCTGCGACAGATTGCCGCTGTTGGGCGCGGGTGATCTGACGGCTTACAAATTGCGGATTTTTTCTAGCAGTGCAGTCGTTGATTTCTGATGGATAAAGGGGATTGACAGGGTGCGCCCCCCCCAAGCGAGCACCTCGCTATGGCCGACGATTTTGTCTACCGGCCAATCGCCGCCTTTGACTAGAACGTCGGGGCGAGACTCGAGAATACGAGTCAGCGGCGTGTCCTCGTCGAACCAAGTAACTAAACTCACCGAACTGAGCGCAGCCGCGACAGCCAAGCGATCAGCCAAACTATTGACTGGGCGGTCTGCGCCTTTGCCTAGACGTTTGACTGAAGCATCGGTGTTCAACGCCAATACTAGTGAAGCACCGAAGGCGGCTGCCTGAGCCAGTAGGGTGACGTGGCCACGGTGCAGAATATCGAAGCAACCGTTGGTAAACACCAAGGGGCGGGGCAGCGCGTGTACACGCGCTAGCCAAGTCTCGGGGGATGCGATTTTTTCTTCAAAACTAATCGCGTCGATTGTTTTAGGTGTTGGAGTTGCTGCACGTTCAATGTTCATTTCGGTACTCATGGCAGTTGCCGCAGCACCAGCGTCGGCGAGTTGCTCTGGCTTGGAAGGCGTGGCTTGCCTAAGCTTATTTCAATGCGCATTAAAATCGGCACTGGGTCGATGGTCGAGTTGCTGACTGCCTTGCCTTGCTACAGCAAAGTTTTCAGCTCATCTTCGTGTTCCGTTTCTAATGCAAATTGGAATTGCTTCTCTTCCTAACCCCTAGAGCCTGAGCGTTCCTCAGGCTGTTTGCGTT
>JAZKFR010000059.1:0-4037 GCA_040386295.1 Pseudomonadota bacterium
GCGACGCCCACACCAGCACCTTCGCCCAGGCAACGGCCGCGCAATACCTCAAGGCAGGTCGCATGCCCGCCACCCTGACCAATGTGCGCAAGGTGTATGGCGAGCGCGCTTTGGCCATGGGCGCAGCGCTGAAGCGCGAGCTGGGTGACGCGGTGGAGTTCACACAACCCCAGGGCGGCTTGTTCTTCTGGGCCCGGTTGACCGGTGCGGGCGGCAAGACCAAAGACGCGGCTGAGTTTGCGAAGAAGGCAATTGAGCAGGGCGTGGCGTTTGTGCCTGGGACGCCGTTTTATGCGGGCAATTCGGATACGGCAACCTTCCGGCTTAGTTTTGCTACGGCAGATGTGGGGAAGATTGAGGAGGGGGTTGGACGCTTGGGGAAGGCGCTGTGACGCAACAGGCGGAAGACCAGGCGACGACTCGCGCGAGCCCGTCGTTCTGGCGTGACCTCAATGTTTTCATTGCAGCCTTTGCCGGACTCGCAAGCATGGGGATTTTTGTCATCGTGGTCCCTCTGTCACTGCTCGCGAAGCTAGTGGTCCCAGACCGGCAAGCTGAACTAATTACCTATCCTTTGAGCTATGCGGTGATCGCCTCAGTGCTGATCTATTGGTGGTGGAAGCATGGTCTGTCTCCACGTGAGCGAAACCCAGCGCGGGAGAGGCGCTTTCGCTGGGGTCACATCGTGCTGGTGGTGTTCAACCTGTCGTTGTTGATGATGTTTGTTCCCGCTTTGTTCGGAAGCATTGCGGTAGTGCCTCCCATGCCAGCGGTGGCGAGCCTGCTTTTGCCGTTGATAACGCTCGCGCCCATGGGTGTTATTGCCGGGCTACTGATGTTGTGGACATCTCGTGAAAAGACGCCCGTGTTTACGGAGACGCTGCCGAGCGAGCAGGGCGATTGGTTAGACAAGCAACGCACGAAGTTGGCGTTCGGCTCCCGCGACGGGACGAAGGCTATCGCACCGCTCCAGCCGAGTTCTGTGCCGTCAACCATCGTTGTGGTGGCGGGCTTGATCGCATCGTCCTTCATGCTATTCGTCGCAACGGTTTTCGGATCACTTGCATTCCAGGGCAACCCCGCCCGTTTTACTAACGTCGTTTTACCTATCCTGTTGGTGATTTATGTCCTTTATGGCTCAACCGCGGTCTTCCTGTTGACCAAACGCCGCGGCTCCGCGGTTTGGGTCGCGTGGGCGCCAGTTGGTCTTCTTGTCGTTGGTCTACCAGCATTGCAAGTAATCCTGATGTTGTTTGGAGCTGTGTTTGGTCGCTAGTTTGGCCAAGAAGGCGATGAGCAGGATGTGGCGTTTGTGCCTGGGGCGCCGTTTTATGCGAGTGAGCCGGATACTTCTACGTTCCGGCTTAGTTTTGCTACGGCGGATGTGGGGAAGATTGAAGAGGGTGTGGGGCGCTTGGGGCGAGCGCTTTAATCAAGGTCTTATTCCTTCGCTGAAAGCAATGTGATGGAGATATATCTAAAAAATATTGCGAAGCGCTGGGGGCTTCAGGCGGCGAAAGCGAATTCAACTACTCCGCGCGTTTTCTCACCCTACATCACTTCAAAGACGGCTGAAAACGTGCTTTCCAAGGTTCCGTGTCCGGCAGAGATATACACGCTGTTTTTTACTGAGTTATTTGCTAACGGATCCTCTTCCGTTAGAACCCTACGGAAGTTGCACGAACAAGGTCACGCATTGTTCGATTTACCTGGCCTGCATGCAAAAATCGTTCATTTCCCAGGCTCCTTTGCCAGCATTGGTGTCGTACAAAATCTCCGCGCAAGCCGATTGGCAAGTGCGGGCACGGCATGGGCGAAATTTGATTCTGAACCTCCTTAGCTTGGATGGGACGTTGCTGTGTTTAGTGAGTCTGTGGGTCGACCTAAATGAGGCGCGTGTATTGCATGTGTCACAGAAGAGGCAGAATTTAGTAAACCGCGGTCAGGCGCAGCTGCTAAGTGAGTGGATAGCCGGCAACCAAGATGCATTTACTGAAGCTTGTTTACGGTTCATCCTCAAACCTTTTTCCTATGGTTCAAATCTTCACGGGGTACAAGCTCTGGGTTACTTTGGAGATGAGGGAACTCGATACCGGCTTGAGCTAGGGCTTGTAAAGAACCTACCAGTTATCTTCGCAAGCGAAGGCAGCTAGCGCAAAAATTTGCAGCGGGCCCTTGGGTGCCGTTTTATGCGGAGAGTCCCGATCTATCTACCTTCCGGCTTAGTTTGTATAGCGGATGTGGGCGAAGATTGAGAAAGGGGCGGGAAGGCTGGGTACTGCTGTTTTGGCCGCGGTCGATTAGTTTCACACAAGGCAGTTATGAACACTCCGAAGCTTGTTACTTTCCTAAGACGTCGTGACTACACATTTCTTCAGGAGTTGGGGCAAGGCGCGTGTGGGCGTACGGTCCTTCTTCGAGATGAAACGTTGGAACAAAACTTTGTTTGTAAAAAATACTCGCCTATTGAAGGACTTGATCGCAAGGCGCTATTTCAAAACTTTGTTCGAGAAATAAAACTTCTCCATGATCTGCATCATCTGAATGTAGTCCGTGTTTTTAACTATTACCTCTATCCGGAAACATTCTCAGGATTCATCCTGATGGAGCATGTAGAGGGAACGGATGTCCGCAGTTATCTAACTGACGCCCCCGAACAGATAAATGAGATATTTTTGCAGGTGATACAAGGGTTTAAACATCTTGAAGATAAAAGCGTTTTGCATCGAGATATTCGACCTGCGAATCTGATGGTCACCGATCTAGGAATAGCAAAAATCATCGATTTGGGTTTTGGAAAAAGGATTGAACAATCGCAAGACTTTGATAAGAGCATTAGCTTAAATCTTTGGTGCGAGCCTCCAGAAGAATTTGGAACGGCTAAGTATGATTTCAGGACCGAGGTTTACTTCGTCGGAAAGCTGTTTCAACAAATAATCGATGAAGGTGAAATTCAACATTTCAAGTATGCGAACGTGCTGACTCAAATGATCGCTCGGAAACCGAAAGATCGTTTCGAAAGCTTTTCTATTGTCGAACGAGTTGTGCAGAGCGATCCTTTTGTCGAGATTGAGTTTTCAGACAGCGAGAAGCGTGCATATCGGCTATTCGCAGACGAGATTGCGCAAAGAGTCACGAAAATTGAAGAAAGCACCAAATACGTCGACGATGTCGATCGCGTTAAAGCTTCCCTCAAAGCAGTTCTGCGTACGGTCACCTTAGAGAAGACAATCCCAAATGGGGCGTCAGTACTAAGGTGCTTTTTTCTAGGCGAGTATTATTTCAAGCCGATGGGTTTCTCAGTGGATGTATTGAGAAAGTTCGTTGAAATTCTTAGCTGGGCGTCGGTTGAAAAGCAACGTTTGATACTAGCCAATTTGCATACCCGATTCGATTCACTGACGCGTTACGCAAAGCCTAAAGCGGGCGGATTTGATGACATGGATGATGACATCCCGTTTTAGGCTTGAAATGAGCTGAGCTGCCGAGTCGAGGTGAGGCACAGTCGGAACGGTGCTCGACTGACTAGTGCGCGCCCGAAGCGATCTGATCACCCCTAGGCCGTTTCACCTAACGCGCAAACGAGCGTAACCAGATCAGCGACAGCACCCCCGCCGCCAGCGCAAACGCTGCCGATAGCAAAGCCACCAACCCACTCACCTCAGTCTCCCGCGTCTGCACTTGGACCCGCGACCCCAGGTTTTCATAAACGCTGCGCAGCGCTTCCGCTGTGCCGGCATGGTGGTATTCGCCGCCGGTCATGCGGGCCACTTCGCGCAGGGTGGGTTCGTCCAGCTGCAGGTAAATGGGCATGCCCTCGGGCATGGCGTTGGCGTCGCCCACGCTACCCAAGCCGATGACGTAGATGCGCACGCCGCGGTCGGCGGCCATCTTGGCGGCTTCCAGTGTGTCGACGCCCATGGTGCGGCGGCCGTCGCTTAGCAAAATGATGGCGGCGGAGGTGTATGAGCCGGGCGCTACGGGTGTGATCTGCTGGGGCGGCGGCTTGTCTTTGTCGTCCAGGCTGCGGCCGCGCC
>JAZKFR010000060.1:0-5542 GCA_040386295.1 Pseudomonadota bacterium
GTTGGCTGTGTGCAGGCTGGTCAGTGCGCGGTCGTAACGACTGCGTGCGCTGGTTTTGTGGCGTAAGAGGTAGTCGTCAGGGTCGAGCCGCTCAGCGGCGATGATGATGTGCCAGGCGCCTTCGGTTGCCGTAATGGGGCTTGATTCGGTTCGGCATTCGCCCTGCTGCGCCAAGCTGAGACGGACGCGAAAAATTCCCGCTGTTTTGTTGTGCCTCGCTTCGGCTGCCAGCGCTGCTTGAATCTGCTCTGCGGCATAGCAGAAACCTAGGGTTTTTGCTGATGCGGCAAGGCGTGCCAGGTGTTGATCGAGCAGCGGATAATGTCCCGCTGCGCCTGCTGGTTTTTCTAATCTGAGCGTTTCTATCAGGACAAAGCCCGGATCAAACGCGCTGAGAAATTGTGCTTTGAGTAGGCATTCTGCGTATTCCTGTGCGGCGTCGGCATTGATGACGATGCCACTGCCCACGCCGAGTTGTGCCGTTTGGCTAAACGCTTGTGCTGGCGTGTTGCCCAGCTCTAGTGTGCGTATGGCGACGTTAAAGCGACAATCGCCGCCCGGGGCGATCCAACCTAGGCTGCCGGTGTAAAGCCCACGCGCTTCGGTTTCCAGTTCTGCGATGCGACGTATGGCTTGAATTTTGGGTGCGCCGGTAATTGAGCCGCAGGGGAATAGCGCAGCGAATACGGTGTGTAGCGCGACGTCCGGTAGTTCGGCGGAGATGGTCGAGACCATTTGCCATAGTGTTGGATAGGCTTCGCTGACGCACAGTGCGTCAACTTTGACTTGGCCTGGTTTGGCCAATCGGTTGAGGTCGTTGCGCAGCAAATCAACAATCATGATGTTTTCGGCGCGCTCTTTTTCTGAGGCCAGTAGCGCCTGTCGATTGCTTTCGTCAGTGTTTGGGTCGACGTCGCGTGCGGCAGTGCCTTTCATCGGGCGCGTGATGATTTGCTTGCCTTGGCGCGCAAAAAACAATTCTGGCGAAAACGAGAGGATAGCGGTGGCTGCGTCAGCGGTTGTTTCTGGGGTTGAAATGTAGGCGCCATAAGCGACCGGTTGCCTACGGCGCAGGCCGGCGTACAGCGCGAATGGGTGGCCGTAGGCAGTAAATTTGAGCGGGAAGGTGAAGTTGATTTGATAGCAATCACCGGCCTGGATCAGTTGTTGAATACGTGCAATGCGCGCTTGGTATTCGCTTGCACTGAGCGTTGATCTGAGGTCGGCAATACCGGCTGTGCGCAGTTGCTCGGGCAGTGCGTCGAGACGGGCCGCAATAAAATCGGCTGTTTGTTGTGCGCTCAGCCATTGCGCTTGCGCAAATACCCAGGCGCGTAGCGCAGGTCGTGGCTTTTGCCTCTGTAGCTCAGGCGTTGGCAGGTGCGCTAGTGCGGGTTCAAAGTCGCTCGCGAGTGCGTAATCGGCGGCGAGCACGACCCAATGGTGTTGTGCCGTTTCTTTTTCTACTGCACCGAATAAAGTTTTTACATCCGCTGCGGCGCTTAGTGCGTAGGCGCCTTGGTAGTCGGTGAGCAGCAGCGACTGGCCGTTGTCATGGTCGAAAAGCGCAAAAGGAGCTGAGGGCTGCATGGGCTTTGGGCTGGTTTTATTTGCGCCGCAGATAGAGCTCAAAGATGTGCTCTTGCTCATGGCTTGACAGCAGATCGTTGCCGGTTTGTCGGGCAAAGGCTTGAAAATCTTTGATGACATTGGGGTCGGTGGCGAAGACGCGGATAACTTCGCCGCTGTTCATTTTGGCCAGGGCTTTTTTCGTGCGCAGGATGGGCAGTGGGCAGCTCAGTCCTTTGACGTCGAGTTCGTGATCAAAGTGCATCGTTGATTTCCTTACGCTTCGTAACATTCTTTTGATGGACAGTGTCGTCTTCGCTGTGCAGGATCTGCGCGCGCGCTTGTCCGTGCGCAAAACGTAGGGTGATTGCCGTGCCAGGGCTGAGGTCTGCGCTGTTGCGGACAACTTGCCCTTGCTCGTCCTGCGTGATGCTGTAGCCGCGCGCCAGTACCGCGAGTGGGTTGAGATGACTTAGGCTGCTGCCTAGGTGGGTGAGCTGCATGCTTTTTTGCGTATGCTTTCTGCGCCACGACTGCGCTAGCCGTTGCTGTGCCGTGTCTAGCGTGCGTGCGGCTGTTGCGTAATCTGGACGGATGCGCAGCAAGCTTTGTTTGAGCCGCTTGAGTGCGTTTTGTCCGTTCAAGTGGCTTTGCTTGAGTTGAGCGGCGAGCCGTTGTTGCAGCCTGCGTAGTTGTTCTTGTTGTTGTTCTAGGCGCTGTGTGGGGTGCTGTAGGCGCGCCGCTAACCAGTCTAGTTGTTGCGCTGCTTGATTAAGACACTGACTGACCAAGCGTTGGAGCGCCTGTTGTCGCTGCATTAGCTGAGTGCTTAAAGCTTTGCTTTCGGGCGCGGCTTGCTCGGCGGCGGCGCTGGGCGTGGGCGCGCGCAAATCGGCGGCAAAATCGGCAATCGTGAAGTCTGTTTCGTGGCCAATACCGCTGATGATGGGAATTGAGCAAGCGGCAATCGTGCGCGCTAGGGATTCGTCGTTAAAAGCCCAGAGGTCTTCGATACTGCCGCCACCTCGGCAGAGAATCAAAATTTCGCACTCGGCGCGTTGTTCTGCTTGGCGCAGCGCCTCGGCGAGGTGTGCTGCCGCGCCTTCACCTTGTACTGGGCTTGGGTAAAGCACGATATTGACGTGCGGCGAACGGCGTTTGAGTGTGCTCAGCACATCGCGTAACGCAGCGGCCTGGAGCGAGGTGATGATGCCGATTGTTTTTGGGAATTTTGGCAGTGCGCGTTTTTGCGTTGCGGCAAATAAACCTTCTTGCTCGAGCTTTTCTTTGCAGCGAATGAACTGCTCATACCAATTGCCAACACCCGCTTGGCGGGCTGTTTCGACGCTCAGTTGAAAGTCGCCGCGTGCTTCGTAGAGGGTGACTAGAACGCGTGCTTCAATGTGTTGGCCATTGGCCAGGCGCCAACCGAGTAGCTGTGCACGATTGCGAAACAGGGCGCAGCGCACCTGCGCTCGATCATCTTTGAGCGAGAAATAAACGTGGCCCGAACTGGCGTAGCTGAGGTTGGAGACTTCTCCGGCGACCCAGCACAGGGGGAAGGCTGTTTCAAGCCGCTCACGCGCGAGTTGATTCAGCACAGAAACCGGGATGACAGGAAGTGGTGTGCTGGTGCTTGGTTTGCTGGGTTCGTTTGGTTCAAATGGCATGAGCGCTTGTCCCGCTGGTGTTCTGCTTAGTGCGTGCTGTTGTGGAGTGTGGTCGCGCTGACCTGATGGCTTTGAGCTTCGCCAAACTGCCCGATTATGCTTTAGTTTTCGCGGCGAACCTACCTTTGCTGATTGTTCTTGCTTTTGACTTTTGCTTGCTCTGTGGCGATATCTATTTGATTTTTAATGGTCAAAAATGATCCGCCTATTTTTTTGGCAGGGTATTGGAAGTCATTGACTAGATGAGCTTTGATCTCTCTTTGCATGCTTAATCCACAAAGTTACCCACAGATTTTGTGGATAAGCTTTTGGCGCAGCCTGTGCACAAATATCATTCCTTTCGGCGCTTGTTCTTGTCTGGGGCTTGCCGCTGCGGGCAACGCGCGCTACAGTCGCCCGTTGCAAAAATCTTGAGGGAAAAAAGTGTTCGCCATTATTCAAGCTGCTGGCTGGCCAATCTGGCCTTTGCTGCTCGCGTCTATTACTGCTGTTGCTTTGATCATCGAACGTCTTTTGGCGCTGCGCCCGGCGAATGTGATTCCCAGTGGTTTGTTACAACGGGTGATTACCGACTATCGCAGCCAAGGCGCCAGCGCGAGCCTGTTGCGCGAGCTTGAAGGGCAATCCCCGCTGGGTTCCGTCCTGGCGGCGGGTTTGCGCCACGTGGACAGTTCGCGCGAGGTGATGAAGGAGTCGATTGAGGAAAGCGGGCGTGCTGTTAGCCATTCGCTAGAGCGTTATCTCACTACGCTAGGCACCATCGCTTCAATCAGCCCCTTGATGGGCTTGTTCGGTACGGTGGTGGGGATGATTGAGATCTTTGGCGCGCAAGCACCGGGGGGAACCAACCCACTGCAATTGGCGCACGGTATTTCGGTGGCTTTATACAACACTGGTTTTGGCCTGGTGATTGCTATCCCGAGCATGATTTTCTGGCGTCATTTCCGTGCTTTGGTCGATGGTTTTGTCATCGACATGGAGCAGCAGGCGGTGCGTTTGGTCGAGCTTTTGCACGGTGAGCGCAAGCAGTGAGGAGAAGGCGATGAATTTTCAGCGAGAACGTCGCCGCGATGAGCCTGAAATCAATCTGATTCCTCTGATTGACGTGTTGTTGGTGATCATTATTTTTTTGATGTTGACGACCACTTATACCCAGTTCTCTGGTCTGGAAATTAACCTGCCTACGGCGGATGCGGCGCAGCAAGCTGAGCTGCCGAATGAGATCAAGGTCGCGGTGACGTCTAGCGGGCAAATCTTGGTCAACCAGCGGCCATTGGCTAGCGCCACTGTGACGGCGATTAGTGCCGCCTTGGTGCAGGCAGCAGGTGCAGCTAAATCGCCGGTGATCACGATCAACGCGGACGCGAAAGCGACGCACCAGAGTGTGATCGATGTGATGCAGGCGGCGCAAACTGCAGGTTATCCGCATATTTCTTTTGCCACCCAAACGGCACGTTAAGGCTTGTTGTGTTCGTGTTGCTGCTTGCGCTGCTGTTGGTTTGGCTGACGCTGAGCAAGGTCGTGGAGTGTGGGGCATAGCATGAGTCAGCTGCGCCATTGCTTGGGCGTCGTTCGGCGCTGCGCATACGCTTTTTTGGCGCAGCGCTTGCCTGCTTTGTGGTACCGCCGAAGCTTGAGCCCTTGGCTATGGCCTTTGTTGCCCTTTTCCTGGTTGTTCTGCTTATTGCTGGCGCTGCGTTCTGGATGCTTTCGTGTTGGCCTGTGTCGCACGCAGTCCCTGCCGGTGCCGGTGATTGTGGTGGGTAATCTAAGCGTCGGCGGAACGGGTAAAACGCCTTTGGTGCTCTGGCTTGCAGAAGCTTTATTGGCGCGCGGTTGGCGTGTCGGGATTGTGAGTCGTGGCTATGGTGGCGATGGTGGCTATGGTGCGCACGGGCAGTCGGCCGACCCCTCTGCGCTACACCAGGCGCTGCCCGAGTCGGATCCTGCGCAGGTGGGCGATGAACCTTTGCTCTTGGCGCGTCGCAGCGGGGCGCCAGTTTTTGTTGGGCGCGATCGCGTGGCGGCTGGGCGTGCTTTATTGGCGGCCTACCCAGAATGCGCAGTGATTCTTTCTGATGATGGCTTGCAGCATCGTCGCTTGGGTCGCTTGATTGAATTATGTGTGTTTGGTGCACGCGGCGTCGGCAATGGCCATCTTTTACCGGCGGGTCCCTTACGTGCGACGCTGGCGTCGTATTTTTGTTTGCCCAAATCTAATCCTGACCCTGACCCTGACCCGCTGCTTCAGCCCAATATCTTGCGTGCGGTGATTTGGCATGGCGCTGCCGATCCGCGCTTAG
>JAZKFR010000061.1:0-4231 GCA_040386295.1 Pseudomonadota bacterium
CAGATCGCCTAGGTATTGTGGTGAAACAGGATCGAGCGCTTCAGTTCCTGCGGGCAGGCCGATTGTGGCGATGTCGAGTAAGAATTGCCGTGCTTTGTGCATGCCTTGATCGACATGAAATGAGTCGTCCATATCGGGATCGTTGATGTAGCCTTTCCAGCCCGTCGTTGTGCGTGGTTTTTCAAAATAAACGCGCATGACGAGATAGAGCGTGTCGTTGACTTCGTCAGAGAGTGCTTTGAGCCGGCGTGCGTAATCGAGGCCAGCAACTGGGTCGTGAATCGAGCAAGGGCCGAGTACGACGAAGAGGCGGTGATCTTTGCGCTCAAGGATGTTGCGCAGCACGCTACGACCTTGCCTGATGCTGTCTGCTGCGCTTTCCGGCAGGGGTAGACGCTGATGAATTTCTACCGGCGAGGGCATGGGGTCGAAGGCGGTGACGTTGATGTTTTCGAGATCAGATGGATTCATGGTATGGGTCGTTCGTGTTGTTTGATATTGCCCGTTAGGCGAGTTGACGGAGTAGCACTTTAACAGCCGAGACGCGTTCGGCAAGGCTTGCGCTATGGCATTTGTAAATCAGTTTGTCTTGTCCTGCGAGTTGGTAGTTACGGTTACTTTGGATCAGGTTGATGATGCGCATCGGCTCAATCGGCGGCGTGGCTTGAAAGTGCAGAAGAATTTTTTCGCCGCTGGCGTCTAGCTTGATGATGCCGAGCGGCTTGCAGAGCAGACGCAGGCGATGGCTTTCGAGCAGCGACTGCGCTTGTGTTGGTAGCGCGCCGAAACGATCGATCAGCTCTTCTTGCATGGCGTTCAGATCTTCTTGCGTGTTGCAATTAGCCAAGCGTTTGTACAGGTTAAGTCGCTCGTGCACATCGGGCGCGTAGGCATTGGGCAATAGCGCGGGCGTGTGCAGGTTGATTTCGGTGCCGATGCCGAGCGCTTGCGATAGGTCCGGCTCTTTGCCTTGTTTGAGCGCGGTGACGGCGCGGTTGAGCATTTCGGTGAATAGGTTGAAGCCGACCTCCTGCATTTCGCCGGATTGATTGTCGCCGAGCACTTCGCCAGCACCGCGAATTTCCAAGTCGTGCATGGCGAGGTAAAACCCTGCACCGAGTTCGTCCATCATTTGGATGGCTTCTAGGCGTTGTTTGGCTTGTTTGGTCAGTCCGCTTTCTTCGTGCGTGAGCAGGTAGGCATAGGCTTGATGGTGCGAACGACCAACGCGACCACGTAGTTGGTGTAATTGCGCTAGGCCAAATTTTTCGGCGCGATTGATCAATATGGTGTTGGCATGGGGATTGTCGATGCCGGTTTCGATAATGGTGGTGCATAGCAGTAAATTGGCGTGTTGCTGCGTGAATTCACGCATCACGCGTTCGAGCTCACGTTCGTTCATTTGCCCATGACCAATGACGATGCGCGCGTCAGGAACGAGTTGCGCGAGTTTGTCGCGCATATTGTCGATGGTGTGTACTTCGTTGTGCAGGAAGTAGACTTGTCCGCCGCGTTTGAATTCGCGCAGTAAGGCTTCGCGAATAATGCCGTCTGAAAAATTTGAGACGAAGGTTTTGATCGCCAAGCGTTTCTGTGGTGCGGTGGCGATGATCGAAAAGTCGCGCAAGCCTTCGAGCGACATGCCTAAGGTACGTGGAATCGGGGTGGCGGTGAGTGTGAGGACGTCCACCTCGGCGCGTAATGCTTTAAGCGCTTCTTTCTGGCGCACGCCGAAGCGATGCTCTTCGTCGATGACCACTAGGCCGAGGCGGGTAAATTGCACGTCTTTTTGTAATAATTTATGCGTGCCGATGACAATGTCGACCTTGCCTTCGGCCAGTGCTTTCAGCGCTTGGCTGGTTTCTTTGGCGGTTTTGAAACGCGATAATTCGACGATGTTGATCGGCCAGCTGTGTGCTATTTGCGCGAAACGGTCGCTGAAGGTTTGGTAATGTTGTTCGCATAGCAGTGTCGTTGGACATAGCACGGCGACTTGCTTGCCGCCTGCGACTGCGCAGAAAGCGGCGCGCAGGGCGACTTCGGTTTTGCCAAACCCTACGTCGCCGCAAACTAGGCGATCCATCGGTTTGCCCGATTTCATATCGTCGATGACAGCGGCAATGGCGCTAGCTTGATCTGGTGTTTCTTCAAAGCCAAAACCTTCGGCAAACGCGTCGTAATCGTGCGCTGTAAATTCAAAGGCGTGGCCTTGTCTTGCGGCGCGTTGGGCGTAGAGTGCGAGCAGCTCGGCGGCGGTGTCACGCGCTTGCTCTGCCGCGCGACGCTTGGCTTTCTCCCATTGCGGCGTGCCTAATGTGTGCAAGGGTGCGGCGTCCGGGTCGCTGCCCGAGTAGCGTGAAATTAAGTGTAATTGCGCGACCGGGACGTAGAGCTTGGTTGCTCCTGCGTAGTGCAGCGACAAGAATTCCATTTCCCCCTCGCCAAGATCGAGCATCAGCAATCCTTGGTAACGGGCAATACCATGTTGTTCGTGTACCACCGGATCGCCGATTTTGAGCTCGGTTAGGTCGCGCAGCCAGTTGTCTAGTGAGGCCTTGCGTTGCTCTCTGTGCCGTGTGCGACGCGTCGGGCTATTGGCGTATAGCTCGTTTTCGCTGATCAGCGCGATGGCTTCGTTAGGGCTAATTTCTGTGCTTTGAAATCCTTCGTGTATTGGGCCTACGGTCAGTGCGCAGCGCGTGCTGGCGTTTAAAAATTCGGCAAAGTTGCTGGCGTTTTCAGCTTGTACTGCGTATTCGCTAAGCAGTTGTGCCAGGGTTTCGCGTCGCCCAGCTGATTCGGCGATGAGCAAGATACGGCCGGGAAAGTGGGCGATAAAGCTTTTGAGCTGGCTCAACGGGTCTTCGGCACGACGGTCGATGGCCAATTTGGGCAGCGCGTCATTGAGTCCGCGCAGATTGTTTGCGTCTGTTGTGTTCGCTTGTGCGTTGAGCGTTAAGCGCGCGTAGGGTTTGGCGGCAACAAAGAAGGCTTCTTCGCTGAGAAAAAGTTCGGCGGGTGGCAGTAATGGACGGCTTTGGTCGCCGGAGAGCATGTCGTAACGTGAGACCGCGTTGCGCCAAAAAGCGCGGATCGCTTCGGGAACGTCTCCGTGCAGGTAGAGCACGCTGTTCTCAGGTAGATACGAGAATAGCGTCGCCGTTTCGTCGAAGAACAGCGGTAGCCAGTATTCGATTCCAGCCGGTGCCACGCCGTTCGAGATGTCTTTGTAGAGCGCAATCTTCGCCGGTTCACCTTCAAAAATCTCACGGAAACGCTGGCGAAAGTGAGCCCGTCCTTTGTCGTCTAGAGGGAACTCACGTGCCGGTAGTAAGCGAATCTCCGCGACGGGGTATAGGCTGCGTTGATTGTCTACGTCGAAGGTTTTGATGCTTTCGATTTCTTCATCGAAGAGGTCGATGCGGTAAGGCAGCGCGGATCCCATCGGGAAGAGGTCAAGCAAGCCGCCACGAATTGAGTATTCGCCGGGCGCAATCACCTGGGTGACGTGGTGATAACCAGCCAGGCTGAGTTGTGCGCGTAGTTGCTCGCTTTTGAGCGCCTCGCCCTTGCTGAGAAAGAAGGTGTAGGCGGCTAGGTAAGCCGGAGGCGTTAAACGGTAGACAGCGGTTGATGCGGGTACCAGCAGTACATCGCATTCGCCACGCAACAGTCCATAAAGTGTTGCTAGCCGTTCTGAAACGAGGTCGTGGTGTGGCGAAAAGTGATCGTAAGGCAGGGTTTCCCAATCGGGCAGGATTTGTACTTTTACTTCAGGCGCAAACCAGGGAATTTCAAGCAGCAAGCGTTGTGCGTCTTTTGCGCTGGCGGTAATGACTGCGAGCAGACGTTTGTGCGCTGCACTGCGCGCAGCGAGTGCAATCGACAAGGCGTCGGCGGAGCCGATAAAGGGTCCGTCTTGTCGCTTTTCGCCGGGATTGGGTAACGCAGTTAAGGAGAGTAGTGACAAGGTGTTGGCGGTGCAAAATGGGTTAATGAGTTAGGGGGTTGAGCTGACGGGCGCCATTTCTGCGCTTGTGCAAGCAGGTTTTTGCCGTGCTCGCAGGGCTTTGCGTAAAGCAGAGTTTATGCTTCTGGAGGGCGACGTTGCATACGGCGCACTAGGAAGCGCCACAAAGCCAAAACGTAGCCTGAGGCTGAGTAAAGCAGAAATAGGCTGAATAAAGCCAGGGGCGTCTGGTAGGAAATGACAGCAAAGCCCAGCGCAATG
>JAZKFR010000062.1:0-7677 GCA_040386295.1 Pseudomonadota bacterium
CAAGCGGCCAATCTCGAAAACATCCTCGATCAAATGACCGAAGCGGAAGTCAAAACCTTGGCCTTGATCATCAAGGCAGACGTACAAGGCTCGCAAGAAGCGCTCGTTCAGTCGCTACAAAAACTATCGACCGCCGAAGTCAAGGTGAACGTCATTCACGGTGCCGTCGGCGCCATCAGCGAATCCGACGTACACCTAGCCCAAGCGTCGAAAGCTGTGATCATCGGCTTCAACACCCGCGCCGACGCCGGCGCACGCAAAGCGGCAGACAGCTTCGGCGTAGACATCCGTTACTACAACATCATTTACGACGCTGTGAATGATGTCAAAGCGGCACTCTCCGGCATGTTATCGCCCGAAAAACGTGAAGAAATCATCGGCCTGGTTGAAATTAGACAGGTCTTCCGCGCCACCAAAATCGGCACCATCGCGGGTTCTTACGTGCTTGAAGGCGTCGTTCGTCGCAACTCACGCGCACGCCTGCTGCGCAACAATGTGGTGATCTGGGACGGCGAGTTTGAATCGCTTAAACGCTTTAAAGACGATGCAAAAGAAGTCAAAACCGGTTTTGAGTGCGGCTTATCGCTGAAAAACTTTAACGACTTCTTAGAAGGCGATCAGCTTGAAGTGTACGAAGTCACCGAAGTCGCGCGGACGCTGTAAATGCCTAGGAAAAAGTCTGCGCACCAAGGGTTTTCGCGCAAAGACAGGGTGTGCGAGCAAATTCGTCGCGAACTCGCCACGCTGATACACGGCGAACTCAAAGATCCGCGTATCGGTATGGTCAGCCTGACCGAGGTCGAGCTGACCGCCGACTACGCGCACGCCAAGATATTTTTCAGCAGCCTGGCCAGCGGGCCAGACCTTGCAGCAGTCCAGAGCGGACTTGATCATGCCGCTGGTTTTCTGCGCCGCGAACTGGGCAAACGCATTAGCATTCACAGCACGCCGCAACTGCATTTTGTGCACGATCACTCTTTAGAAAATGGCGCGCAATTGTCAAAACTGATCGCGGCTGCGCTCGATATTTCCGACGCCACATCCACGACAGAGCCTAGCCAAACACCTACTGCTAGCGCTGCGCCCAAGCAAAATCTTGACGACTAAACGCTGCTGGCAACGTGTAGACGGGGTCATCCTGCTCGACAAACCCCTCGGTCTCAGTTCCAACGCGGCACTACAAAGCGCACGCCGTCTTTTCTCGGCAGCCAAAGCTGGGCACACGGGAACACTAGACCCCTTGGCCAGCGGCCTACTTCCCCTGTGTTTCGGTGAAGCGACCAAGTTCTCGGCTGACCTCCTCGACGCAGATAAAAGCTACGAAGCCGAGCTGCTGTTCGGCATCACCACCGACACCGCCGACGCCGAAGGCAAGATACTGCAACAACGTCCAGTCGAGTTTACACACGAACAACTGACCCGCGTTCTTGAGCAATTCAAAGGGCTTATCAGCCAAATCCCCCCTATGTACTCCGCCTTAAAGCGCGACGGCAAACCCCTCTATGAACTGGCCAGGCAAGGCATTGAACTTGAGCGTGCGGCGCGCTCGGTGAGCATCCACAGCTTAGAGCTAATCTCAACAGCAGAAAACCGTTGTCGCTTGCGTGTACGCTGCAGCAAAGGCACCTATATCCGTACCCTAGCGCAAGATATCGGCGAGCAACTCGCTTGTGGCGCACACCTGAGCGCCCTTAGGCGCACAGCAGTAGGCAGCTTAGATGTAGCGCAAGCGATTAGCCTGGAACAACTGGCCGCACTGACCGAGCACGAGCGGCAAGCTCGACTGCAAGCCCCCGATAGCCTGCTGCAAAGTTTGCCCGCGCTTTATCTAGACAGCGTAGACGGCAAACGCTTCAGCCAAGGCAATCGCATACCAGGTCAGCTGCAAGCGGGGCGTTACCGTGTCTATCAACAAAACGAATCAAGCAAGCCGCATCTACTTGGCCTCGGTAGCGTGCAGCACGATGGCGAACTACAGCCCAAACGCCTGGTGCGCACGGACGCAACAGCAGAGATTTGACCGTCAAGCACCAAGCAAAAACAAGTAAAAGCAGCGCGGCTGCTAACTAAAGCCCTAAGGTGGAGAACAACATGAGCCAAACAATTTACGAATTTAGCGTAGCCCCCCTGCAAAGCGAATCAGGCGAAACAATCAAATTGAGCCACTACGCCGGCCAAGTACTCCTCATCGTCAACACCGCCAGCCGCTGCGGCTTCACCCCGCAGTTCGCCGGTCTTGAAGCCCTCTACCAAGCTTATCAAGCGCGCGGCTTCTCGGTTCTCGGCTTTCCGTGCAACCAGTTCGCTGGGCAAGAGCCAGGCGACGCCGCAGAAATCGCCACGTTTTGCCAAACCCAGTACGCCGTCAGCTTTCCTATGTTTGCCAAAATTCAAGTCAACGGCGCCGCAACACATCCGCTCTACACCCACCTCAAAAGCGCCGCTGCCGGCGTACTCAACAGCGAAGCGATTAAATGGAATTTCACAAAATTCCTGGTCAACCGGCAAGGCGAAGTCACCCAGCGCTACGCCCCAAGCACAGCGCCAGAAGCGATTGCCCAAGAGATAGAAGCCTTGCTCTAAGGCCCACCGCGTACACTCTATGATCGACAACACAGAACACAGAATCAGCCGGCAAATCGCCGCCGAGATCGCATGCCGCGTAGACCAGGTGAACGCCACCCGCGCCCTGCTCGACGAAGGCGCCACCATCCCGTTTATCGCGCGCTACCGCAAAGAAGCCACGGGCGGTCTAGACGACATCCAGCTGCGCACGCTGGCCGAACGCCTCGACTATTTGCAAGCGCTTGAGCAACGTCGGCAAAGCATTCTCAGCAGCATCGATGAACAAGGAAAACTATCCGCCAGCCTACGCGCAGAAATCGACTCAGCAGAAACCAAGCAAGCGCTAGAAGACCTTTATCTTCCCTACAAAGCAAAGCGGCGTACTAAAGCGCAAATCGCCCGCGAAGCAGGCCTCGCTGCGCTGGCTGAAAGCCTGCTCAACGACCCGATGTGCGCACCAGAGCACGCAGCAGAAGCCTACCTCAACGTAGAAGCTGGCTTTGCCGACAGCAAGAGCGTACTCGACGGCGCACGGCAAATTTTGATGGAACAGTTCGCCGAATCAGCAAGCTTACTGGGCACACTACGCCGCTATCTACACAGCCACGGCGTCGTACAAGCCAGCCTGATCGAAGGCAAAGCGCAAGAAGGCGCGAAATTTCGTGACTATTTCGACTATCAAGAAGCGCTCAAAGACATTCCCTCGCACCGTGCACTGGCCTTATTCCGCGCCCGTAACGAAGGCATTTTGCAACTCGCGCTCAAGCTCGACAGCGAACTGGCCAGCGAGCAGAGCGCCGCTGACGCACAAACAACGCGCGCAAGCAAAACTGGCGCCAAAGCGCTCAACCCCTGCGAACAAATCATCGCTACGCACTTCGGCGTAGCGCAGCAAAATCGCCCAGCCGACGCTTGGTTAAACGACACCGTGCGCTGGGCGTGGCGCATCAAAATCTTCCTGCATCTCGAACTAGAGCTGATGGGCGAATTACGCGAACGCGCCGAAACTGAAGCGATTCGCGTCTTCGGCACCAATCTGAAAGACTTGCTGCTGGCGGCACCCGCCGGTGCGCAAACAACCATGGGCTTAGACCCGGGTCTGCGTACCGGGGTCAAAGTTGCAGTCGTTGACGCCACTGGAAAACTCCTAGAGACCGCCACCATCTACCCGCACGAGCCCCGCCGCGACTGGTCTGGCGCCTTACACACTTTAAAGAAATTGGTGCTGCGCCACCAAGTACGCCTGATCAGCATCGGCAACGGCACGGCCTCGCGCGAAACCGATCGCCTCGCCACTGAATTGATCGAAGCAAGCGAATCAATCAACACAATCAGCCCAGACGAAACAAGCGCAACAAGCCCACAACTCGCCAACCCAGGGCAACAAACCCAGGCCAAGCTACGCAAAATCGTCGTTTCAGAAGCCGGCGCCTCGGTCTACTCCGCCTCAGAATACGCCTCGCGCGAATTCCCCGAGCTGGACGTGAGTCTGCGTGGCGCTGTCTCAATCGCGCGTCGCTTACAAGATCCGCTCGCCGAACTGGTCAAAATCGAGCCCAAAGCCATCGGCGTCGGTCAGTATCAGCACGATGTCAGTCAAAGCCGGCTCGCTAACGCACTCGACGCCGTCGTCGAAGACTGCGTCAACGCCGTTGGTGTAGACCTCAACACCGCCTCAATCCCCCTGCTCACCCGCGTCTCAGGGCTGAACGCCAGCCTCGCCAGCAACATCGTCGCGCACCGCGACACGCACGGCAGCTTTCGTCACCGCCAAGCGCTAAAAGCCGTGCCCCGCCTGGGTGAAAAAACTTTTGAGCAAGCCGCTGGCTTTTTACGCATCCGCGCTAGCGAACAGCCACTCGACGCCTCATCGGTACACCCAGAAGCCTACCCATTAGTGCAACGCATACTCGACAAACTAGGTAAAAGCATCGAGCAAGTTATCGGCAACAGCCAACTCATCAACAGCCTATCGGCAGCCGAATACGCTGACGAACAATTTGGTCTACCGACCGTGCAAGACATTCTCAAAGAGCTAGAAAAACCAGGGCGTGACCCACGTCCCGAATTCAAAACAGCCAGCTTCAAAGACGGGATCGAAACGCTTAAAGACCTACAAACAGGCATGATCCTCGAAGGTGTTGTCACCAACGTCGCCAATTTTGGCGCCTTTGTCGACATCGGCGTACACCAAGACGGTCTAGTCCACGTCTCTGCGCTTGCCGACAAATTCGTCAAAGACCCGCACGAATGCGTCAAAGCTGGCGACATCGTCAAAGTCAGAGTTATCGAAATCGACTTAGCGCGACAACGCATCGCCCTGAGCATGCGCTTAAACGACACAAGCAAAACAGGAACACCAGCCCCGAGCAAACAGCAGGCAGCGCCACGCAAACCACCCGCAAAGCCTGAATCCAGCCCTGCACCCAGCCAATTCAACGCGATGGCCAACGCTTTTGCTAAATTGAAACGATAAGTGCAGCCGTTTTCTCAGCACGCGACGCAGAGATTCCCCTCAGTTCGGCGAAATTTAGAGATAGATTTAAAAATTCAATCGCTTAAAACGCAGGGTGTGGCACAAACACAGGGTAAAAATCAGACAAAGCAACATCAGCAAATCAACGCCTAAGTAAATCAAATTTAAAAAATCGACTAGACTTCGCTCTTTAGACAACAGGAGTCTTGCAAGATGAAACGCGTTCTACTCTTCCTAGGAACTAACCTAGCCATTGTGCTTGTTCTCTCGCTCAGCATGAATCTGCTCGGCGTCACCCCTTACCTCAACGCAAACGGACTCAATTTAAGTTCTCTACTGCTTTTCGCCGCCTGTATGGGCTTCGGCGGTTCTTTGCTGTCGTTAGCCTTATCAAAATGGATGGCCAAAACGTCAATGGGCGTGCGGATCATCGAAACACCCGCCAACTCAAACGAGCTTTGGCTCTTTGAAAGCGTGCGCAAATACGCCAGTGAAGCCGGAATCGAAATGCCCGAAGTCGGTATTTACGAAGCCCCTGAGGTCAACGCCTTCGCCACCGGTATGAGTAGAAACAGTGCACTCGTCGCCGTCTCAAGCGGGCTACTGCACGACATGACGCGTGCCGAAGCAGAAGCTGTTTTAGGCCATGAAATTGCGCACATTGCCAACGGCGACATGGTGACTCTGGCACTGATTCAAGGGGTGGTGAACACCTTTGTCATCTTCCTATCGCGCATCATTGGCTCCTTAGTCGATCGCCTGGTTTTTAAAACCGAACGCGGTAGAGGACCTGCGTTTTTCATCACCATGATCGTTGCCGAATTGCTTCTGGGCGTCCTCGCTTCGATCATCGTCATGTGGTTCTCGCGTCAGCGCGAGTTCCGCGCCGACCTTGGTGGTGCTCGTTTCGCCGGTAGACAAAATATGATTGCCGCACTCGAACGGCTCAATCTGATGAGTACGCAAGCGCTACCAGAAAAAATGGCAGCGTTTGGCATCGCCGGTAATTCAGAACGGGGTTTGAGCAGTCTGAAACGCTTATTCATGACGCATCCGCCGCTACCAGAACGCATCGCCGCGCTGAGAAAAGCGCAGTAAACACTCAAAGCATCAACGCAGCACAAACAGCGTCAGGATCAGCATCAGGGTGCGCCAGGAAAAGCACTCTGAGCGAGCATCCTGAGCGCATGCTTAAAAAATCGAGTCGACAACAAAAAACGCCTCAGCTGCGTTTTTTGTAGACCGCCAAAATACGCCAAGTCAACACAGCCAAAACGCAGATCAAAACGCAGATCAAATAAAAAATTGACTGTTTTCTGAGCAAAAACCGAGTAGAATTCGCCCCTTTCGCACGCGCCCAGAAAATATATAACACAATGAATTTTATAGGTTTCCAACTCAAGAACAAGCTATTCCTCGCGCCTATGGCAGGGGTGACGGACAGACCTTTCCGCCAGCTTTGCAAAAAAATGGGCGCAGGTTTGGCTGTGTCGGAAATGGTGACCTCGAACTCGCTGCTCTACGGCAGCGCCAAAACGCAACGCCGCGCCAACCACGACGGTGAAGTAGATCCGATCGCCGTACAAATCGCGGGCGCAGATCCACAAATGATGGCCGACGCCGCACGCTACAACGTCGAACGCGGCGCCCAAATCATCGACATCAACATGGGCTGCCCAGCCAAAAAAATCTGCAACGTCATGGCTGGATCGGCACTGCTCAAAGACGAATCCTTAGTCGCTCGCATCCTCAGCGCCGTCGTCGATGCCGTTCCAGCAACCCCGGTGACCCTCAAAATTCGCACCGGTTGGGACAAAAACAATCGCAACGCCCTCAACATCCTCAAAATAGCCGAGCAGTCCGGCATTCGCGCATTGGCCATGCACGGTAGAACCCGTGCCTGCGCCTACACCGGCCACGCCGAATACGAAACGATCAAGGCGGTTAAGGCAGTAGCGCGCATCCCGGTGACCGCCAACGGCGACATCAAAACGCCAGAGCAAGCAAAATTTGTCCTTGACAGCACCGGCGCGGACGCCGTGATGATCGGTCGTGCAGCGCAGGGCAGGCCTTGGCTGTTTCGCGAAATAGAACATTTTCTAGAAACAGGCCGCCACCTGCCGCCGCCCAAAGTGAGCGAAATCCATCAAGTACTACAAGCGCATTTGCAAGATCTCTACACTTTCTATGGCGCAGAAACCGGTGTTTGCGTCGCGCGCAAACACATCTCTTGGTACACCAAAGGCTTAGTTGGCTCCTCGGCCTTTCGTTACCGCATGAATCAATTACCGACTATTAACGAGCAAGAGCAAGCGATTGACGATTTTTTTCAAACACTCGCCGAGCACGATGAGCATTTAACTTACGTCCCTGAAGATAATCAACAAAAAGCTGACAAGGAAATTGCCGCATGACATTGAAAAAAAATAGCCACAGCAGCACTAATAGCAATGATATTGCTGCCTGTGTGCAAGGTGCCCTAGAAGCCTATTTTCATACTTTAGACGGTGAAAAACCGGCGACCGTATACGCCATGGTGATCAAAAGCGTCGAACGTCCAATGTTCGAGGCCGTGCTCAAACAAGCTGGCGGCAACCAAAGCGTTGCTGCAGAAATACTCGGCATCAACCGCAATA
>JAZKFR010000063.1:0-6453 GCA_040386295.1 Pseudomonadota bacterium
CTAAAACCTAAAACCTAAAACGGAGCCGCCGCCAGAATCATTCTGGCGGCGGCTCCGTTTGCTTTGTCTGCTGCGTGTGCGCTCAAAGCATCTCAAAAGCCATCGCGGTGGCTTCGCCGCCGCCTATGCACAGACTGGCGACGCCGCGTTTCTTCCCGTAGTGCCGTAGCGCGCCTAACAGGGTGGCGATGATGCGCGCGCCCGAAGCGCCAATCGGATGCCCAAGCGCGCAGGCGCCGCCATGAATGTTCACCTTCTCAGCGGGCAAATTGAGCTCGCGCATCGCCGCCATCGTGACGACGGCAAAAGCCTCGTTGATCTCGTAGAGGTCTACCGATTCGGCGCTCCAGCCGATACGTGCGAGCAGTTTTTGCATGGCAAATACGGGGGCGGTGGTAAATAAATTCGGTGCCTGGGCGTGCGTGGCGTGCCCGAGAATTTTGGCGATCGGCGTTACCCCCAGCTGTTTGGCGTGCGAGGCGCGCATCAATAAAAGGGCTGCCGCGCCGTCCGAAATAGAAGATGAATTAGCCGCAGTGACCGTCCCGTCTTTCTTAAACGCGGGTTTTAGACCGGCGATTTTGTCGATCTGCGCTTTCAAAGGTTGCTCGTCCTGCTCGATCAACACCTCGCCTTTGCGCGAAGACACGCTGACTGCTGCGATTTCCCAGGCGAAGCGCCCGCTTTTGATCGCCTCTTGCGCACGCTGGGTTGAGCGGATCGCAAAATCATCCTGTTGCTCGCGCGTAAAGCCGTAGCTTTCGGCACATTCCTCGGCAAAAGTGCCCATCAAGCGACCTTTTTGGTAAGCGTCTTCTAAGCCGTCAAAGAACATATGGTCGAGCATTTGACCATGGCCTAAACGGTAGCCGCCCCGCGCTTTCGGCAAGAGATAGGGGGCATTACTCATCGATTCCATGCCGCCGGCGATCATCACCTGGTTGCTGCCCGCGAGCAGCAAATCGTGCGCCAGCATGGTCGCCTTCATCGCCGAGCCGCAAACTTTATGCACGGTGGTGCAGCCCGTCGCTGCCGTTAAGCCACCGCCGAGCGCGGCTTGGCGCGCCGGCGCTTGGCCGACCCCGGCTTGCAAAACATTGCCGAAAATGAGCTCGTCCACCTGTTCTGCTTTGATTTTGGCGCGCTCAACAACAGCGCGCACGGCGACCGCGCCAAGCTGCGGTGCGCTGACGTTGAGGAAGTCCCCCTGAAAAGCGCCCATCGGCGTGCGTGCTAGTGAAACGATGACAATCGGGTCGGACTGGTTGGCGTTGAAGCTGTTTGCATCAGACATGATGAATCTCCTAAACGGGGTTGATGTACAAAGAGGCGCAGTGTGAACGTGTGTGAGTTTGGCTGAGCGCGAGGGTGTTAGGCCGTATTACGCCGTTTCTGCAAACAACTCGCGGCCAATCAGCATGCGCCGAATCTCGCTGGTGCCCGCACCAATCTCGTAAAGCTTGGCGTCGCGCCACAAACGGCCTACCGGGTATTCGTTAACGTAGCCGTTGCCGCCGAGAATTTGAATCGCCTCGCCCGCCATCCAAGTTGCTTTTTCTGCTGCGTAAAGAATTGCCCCGGCGGCATCTTTACGCGTGGTTTCGCCCCGGTCGCAGGCCTGCCCGACAGCGTAGACGTAGGCGCGGCAAACGTTGAAGGTGGTGTACATATCGGCCAGCTTGCCTTGCATCAGCTGAAAGGTGCCAATCGCTTGGCCAAACTGCTGGCGGTCGTGTACATAAGGCAATACGGCGTCCATCACCGCCGCCATAATGCCGAGTGGCCCGCCGGCCAGCACCGCGCGTTCGTAATCCAGCCCGCTCATCAAAACGCGCACGCCGCCCCCAACAGCACCTAAGACGTTCGCCGCCGGGACCGCGCATTGATCAAAAAACAAGGGATAGGTGTTCGAGCCACGCATGCCTAATTTGTCGAGTTTGCTGCCGCAAGAAAAGCCGGCCATGCCTTTTTCGACGATAAACGCAGTGATGCCTTTAGCGCCCGCATCGACGTCAGTTTTTGCGTAGACAACCAGCGTATCGGCGTCGCCGCCGTTGGTGATCCACATTTTGGCGCCGTTCAAAACGTAATGATCGCCCTGCTTGTCGGCGCGTAACTTCATGCTGACGACGTCCGACCCGGCGTTCGGCTCAGACATCGCCAGCGCGCCAACGTGTTCGCCCGAAATGAGTTTGGGCAGATATTGCTCTTTTTGCGCTGCGTTGCCGTGCCGCGACAACTGATTAACGCAAAGATTGGAATGCGCGCCGTAAGACAGCGCCACGCTGGCCGAGGCGCGCGATAACTCTTCCATCGCCACAATGTGCGCCAAATAACCCAACCCAGTGCCGCCATAAGCCTCTTCTGCCGTCATCCCAAGCAAGCCCATGTCGCCCATTTTTCGCCATAAATCAGCCGGAAAAAGGTTGTCTCGATCAATCGCCTCAGCGCGCGGCGCAATCTCCTTAGCGGCAAATTGCCGAATACTCTCGCGCAACAAATCAATCGTTTCGCCATGCGCAAAATTGAGGTTCGGGTAGTTCATCTCGTGATCACTCCTTGTGGGGTTAATGTGCAGCGCGTCGGGTAGACACGCCTAGCGCAACGCGCAAAACACTGGGTCGCAGGAGGATAACGCAAAGCGCACACAGTGCGTTGCGGCTTGAGTTAAGAAGGGCTTTAAGCGCGCGTGAAAAAGGCGTGAAAAATAAATGAAAAAAATCGGGAACTTTTTGCTGAGAAAAACCACTAATAAGAAGAGCGTCATAGAAATACGCGTGCTCCCCTGACATAATGACGGGATTGACGTGGGTGATTTTTTTGTTTCTTCAGCCACATTAAGCAATGGGGCACCCCTGCCAGATTGGCTGGTTTTTCGTCCGGGTGCCAACGACTTTCATGGCACACCCAGCGCGCAAGACGTGGGTACCTTGGACCTTATTATCACGGCAACTGATCGCTCAGGCGCCAAAACGAGTATTCGAGTATTGGATTTTCAATGACAGTCTTAGAACAATCGGGTGTCTGGCTAGACAACATCGCAGCTGGTCACGGTGGCTTCGTCGTCACCGGGGCATTGCAAACAAATAACAGCGGGTCTGCTATGTCTAGCGTTGGCGACTTGAACGGCGATGGCTTGGACGACTTCGTTTTAAGCGCGCTCAGTGCTCGTGTTTATGGCCCGGGTGCTGACGAAAGCCACGTTATTGAAGGCCAATCTGCACGCGCTTATGTGGTCTTCGGCAAGACAGATACGAGCCCAATCAATGTTAGTGCGCTGGCAGCGGGCACCGGCGGTTTTATGATTTATAGCGAGACGGCCGACGAGGCGCGCGGCGACGCTGTGTCGGGTGTGGGTGATGTCAATGGCGATGGTTTGGCCGATTTGATTATCGGTACTCCGTATAACCAAGCGCGGGGTGAATACACAGGCCGTAGCTACGTCGTATTTGGCAAAACGGATACTGCGGCGCTGAACCTTGAACGGGTTACGCAAGGCGAGGGAGGCTTTGCCATCAACGGCGAAAGCGCGAACGACATTACTGGCTACGTTGTTTCCTCCGTCGGCGACGCGAACGGGGACGGCTTTGCCGATTTGCTGATCAGTGCGCCGGGCAGTCATGCGGATGGGGATGCGTTTAGTGGCCGTAGCTATGTTGTCTTCGGCAAAACAGACGGTACGGCAATCGATTTGGGCGTGCTCAAAGCGCAAGGCGTGGGCGGGTTTGCCATCGACGGCGAGAGTCAATCTTTCAGCGGTGTGAGTGTTGCGGGTGTGGGCGATATGAACGGCGACGGCCTGGCCGACGTGATCGTCACCGCGCCTTTGGCTGGTAGCGTTGGCGAATTCTCGGTTGATAATCCAACCCCTGTGTTTGCCGTAGGCCGTAGTTACGTTGTTTTCGGCAAAACGGATACAACGACGATCAAGCTGGACGCTTTGGGCAGTGGCGGTTTTGTCATCAACGGAAATTTCAGTAATGATTTGACGTTCGATGCCGTGGTCGGCTTAGGTGATGTGAATGGCGATGGTTTTGCCGATGCCATGATTCGAGATGGCGATAGCCGCAGCTACGTTGTTTTTGGCAAATCAGAGCTCGCTACCGTCAACCTGGAGAATGTCGCTCAGGGCGAAGGGGGTTTTCTCGTTAATTTTGATCGTGCCAGCAGCGATGGCAACCACGGTTTTGTCAATCAAATTTCTAGTGCAGGCGACGTGAATGGCGATGGATTGGCTGACTTCCTCATTAGTTTGCCGGCGGCCAGTAATTCAGGTGTGCCTATATACAATCAGCAAACTCAGCCTAATCCGCAGCTCGATCACAGTGGCCGCACCTACCTCGTTTACGGCCAGCGCGGCAACACAGAGCTTCATTTGAGCGATATTGACGCGGGTCACGGTGGTTTTGTGATTGAGACCAGTGAACCTTACGCTTGGAGCGGCAGATCGATTTCCGCCGCAGGCGACGTGAATGGCGATGGCTTGGCCGATTTGCTGGTGATGGCTGTTGATGCCGTGAATTCAAGCAACGCCTATCTCATCTTCGGCGCCAGCGACGGTGCTTTTGCGCAAACGGCGATTGACCAACTCGGCGGTGCGGGCAACGACGTTCTGTTGGGCACTAGCGCTAGCGAAACCCTAGTTGGCGGTGCCGGTGACGATTTCATCTTTGCTGCGGGCGGCGCTGACGTGCTGTACGGGGGGGCGGGTAACGATCGCTTTGTCCTCGACGCAGATAACTTCAGGACTCTCAGCGCAGCCGACGCGCCAGATAGCCTACGCCACGCCCGCATCGACGGGGGTAGTGGAATCGACACCTTGATCCTTAGCAACAATGACAACAGCCCAATCAATATCAATCCGCAAAGCCTCGCACGTCTAGAGTCGATAGAGCGCATCGAGCTCAGCGGTAGCGACAACGCCAGTCTGCAACTGAGCGTCGCCGACGTGCTTGCCCTGAGTAATGTACGGGTCACTAATCAGAGCGGCTGGCAAAGTGGCAGCTATAGCCTGGGCAGCCAATTTGCTACTCAGCACCAACTGGTCATCGACGGTGCTGCGGGCAATACCCTGACTTTGACGCCGAGTGATAGCGCTGGCTTTCCCGCCGGGCGTTGGTACGAGATGGGGCAGGTTTACTACGGCGAGCGCGCCTACCAGGTTTATAACAACCAGCTGAGTAGCGACAGCAATGCGCGTGCGCAATTGATCGTCGCAGCAGGCATCCAGGTGAACAACCCAGATGGCTACCTGAACGCCCCCGTGCTGACGCATCCCCTGGACACCCAAAACTTGCGCGCAGGCTTGGCCTATTCTTTCACCCTGCCTGCCGACACCTTCAGCGATGCAGATATCCCCTTCGGCGACAGGTTGACTTACCGCGCGCATCAAGCGAATGGCAACGCGCTGCCGAGTTGGCTGCACTTTGACGCCAGCACCGGTACTTTTAGCGGTACACCCTCGCATTACAACGTGGGCGATTTGACGCTGGCGATCACGGCAACGGACTTGTCGGGCGCTTTTGTTAGCACCCAAGTTTCATTCGTCGTTGCCAGTGAACCAAGCGTTTGGTTGTCTGCGATTGCCCTCGGCCGAGGGGGGTTTGTCATCAATGGCGAATGTGCTGAAGACGGTAGCGGCTGGGCGGTTTCCAGTGCGGGCGATGTGAATGGGGATGGCCTCGATGACTTTTTAATTGGCGCGCCACAACACGACAACGACAAGCTCACCCCCGCTGGCAGCACCTATGTGGCAGGTGGACATCTCATCCAACTGTCGGGAGCCGATGCTGGGCGTGGCTACGTAGTGTTCGGCAAAACAGATAGCAATGCCGTTAATTTGTCGGCGATTGCAGCAGGCCAAGGCGGTTTTGCCCTTAACGGCGAAATCGCCTACGGTTGGAGTGGCAATGCTGTTTCCAGCGCGGGCGATGTTAACGGCGATGGGCTGGCCGATTTGATGATTAGCAATGGGCGCGGTGTGACAGCGGGTGAAGAGGCTGGCCGCACCTACATCGTTTTTGGCAAACAAGACACTCGGGCTATTGATTTATCAGCCGTCGCAGAAGGCCGAGGTGGCTTTGTCCTGCGCAAGACGCAATCTGCTTATTGGGATGAAAACAGCGTTTCAGCCGTCGGTGACGTTAATCAAGACGGGCTAGACGACTTCCTGCTTGGGGGTTTGTTTGACTACTCAAACCAAGGCAGAGAGTTTGGTCACAGTTATCTTGTATTCGGCAAAACCGATGGTGCGCAGATTGACCTAAATGCCTTGGCTAATAATGCTACGGGCGGCTTCGTGATCAATGGCGAATGCAGTTTCGACGACACTGGATATGTCGTCTCAGCCGCCGGCGATATGAATCACGACGGCTTGGCAGACTTTCTTATCGGCGCCGAGTTTTACAACAGCAATGGCGGAAAATTAGGTCGCACCTACGTTGTTTTTGGTAA
>JAZKFR010000064.1:0-7216 GCA_040386295.1 Pseudomonadota bacterium
ACCCCTTAGCACGTAAAGCCACCTTGGCTCTGATCGCACTTCTAATACTTTGGGTCATGGCACCGTTTGCGGTGGTCAATGCTGGCCATCGCGGGGTAATCACCACCTTTGGCAAAGTCTCAGGCGATGTTCTAGACGAGGGCATCCATTTTCGTTGGCCGATCGCTCAAACCGTTAATTTAGTCGACGTGCGCATCCAAAATGGCGAAGGTAGAGGCGATGCCGCCAGCCGCGATTTGCAAACCGTACACACCTCGGTCGCGCTCAACTACCACGTCGACCCGAAAGAAGCGGCAAATGTCTTCCAAACGCTGGGCAGCCACATTGGCGATCGCATCATCGTGCCCGCTGTACAAGAAGCCGTTAAAGCCGCGACAGCGCAATACACAGCTGAAGAATTAATTTCAAAGCGACCCGAAGTCAAAGAGCGCATCCGCTCCTTATTGTCCGAACGACTCATGCGCTTTGGCGTGCTGGTCGACGATTTCAGCATCACCAATTTTGCCTTTTCCCGATCCTTTAACGAAGCGATTGAGGCCAAAACAACCGCCGAACAATTAAAACTTAAAGCAGATCGTGATCTGACCCGTATTCGGGTCGAAGCAGAGCAAAAGATTGCCAGCGCGCGCGCCGAAGCAGAATCGTTACGCTTGCAAAAGCAAGAAGTCACCGCAGAGCTGGTCCGTTTGCGTGAAATCGAGAACCAACGAAAAGCAATCGAAAAATGGGATGGCAAGCTACCAACCGTAACCTCGGGTGGCATTCCCTTCATCAACGTCGGCAAACAATAGCGGCACAACAGTTGAGCAAAGCGCTTTTGACCTAAGCGTTCATTGATCAAGGTCACCACCTTGTGGCACAATGCGCCTACCTCTGTGTGCATTTACACGCAGAACCCGCTCGCTGCGCTCTAAGCGGCGCCATTCATCGGGTCATTCGTCGCAATTACTCACTGTTTTGCCACTTGTTTTGTCTCGATTTTTGCGCGAACTTTAATGTCAAAAAGGAACTATCCATGAAAAATTTTACTCAGCACTCCGTTATGACCATGCTCGCTGCCGTTATTGGTTTAAGTGCATCGCTCGCTTGCGCACAAACCAACCCTACCCGTGTGTATGTCACTGATAGTCGTGGCGAAGTACTGAAAAGCGGCGCTAATCTGTGCTGGCGCACCGGCTACTGGACGCCTGCCGCTGCCGCCAATGACGCAGCCGCCTGCGCCTGCGACAAAGACCTAATGCCGAAAGAACAGTGCGAGCCCAAAGCCACGCCCGTGAGCAAACCAGAGCCTGTCGCCACACCTTACAGCAAGCCTGCAGCGCAAAAAATCTCGCTCGCAGCCGATACCCTGTTTGATTTCGACAAAGCCACTTTGCGCAAAGAAGGCATGAGCAAGCTCGACGAACTAATGACCGGCATCAAAGACATCAAGCTTGAGGTCATTATTGCTGTCGGCTACGCTGACCGTCTCGGCAGCGCCGCGTACAACCAAAAGCTTTCGGAAAAACGTGCAGCCAGCGTCAAGGCCTACCTAGTCAGCAAGGGTATTGATGCCGCTTACGTACACACCGAAGGCAAAGGCGAACAACAACCTGTCACCAAGCCAGGTGAATGCAAAGGCAAGAAGAGCAAAAAAGTCATTGCCTGCTTGCAAGCTGATCGCCGCGTCGAAATTGAAATAATCGGCACAAAATAAGCCACTCAGCACCCAAAAAAGCCCTGCCAGTGCAGGGCTTTTTTATTCAAGCTTCAATTCAAAACAATGCAAAATAATTCAGCACCATTCAGCACGAAACGCTAACGCCATGAATCACGATACAAACGCCGACCCTGTTGAAATAGAAAAATTTAGCCAACTCGCGCACCGCTGGTGGGATCCACAGAGCGAATTCAAGCCATTGCATGAGATCAATCCGCTCCGTTTAAATTGGATAGAAACGCAGGCACCCCTGGCTGGGCAGAAAATTTTAGACGTCGGCTGTGGCGGCGGGCTACTCGCCGAAGCCATGGCAGAACGTGGCGCCAGCGTCGTCGGAATCGATTTATCCGAAACGGCCTTGAGCGTTGCCCGCTTGCACTTACTCGAGAGCGGTCGCCAGGTCGATTACCGCGCTATTTCAGCCGAAGCGCTGGCAACTGAACAAACAGCGCACTACGACATCGTGACCTGCATGGAAATGCTCGAACACGTACCCGATCCGGCGAGCACGGTTGCTGCTTGTGCAGCCTTAGTAAAACCCGGCGGCCATGTTTTTTTCTCAACGATTAACCGCAATCTCAAAGCCTATCTCTTCGCCGTCATCGGCGCCGAATACCTACTGCGCCTACTACCCAAAGGCACACACGACTACGCCAAATTCATCAAACCCTCTGAACTCACACGCTGGGCAAAGTCTGCGCAGCTCAACCCAGACTCACTCACAGGGCTGCACTACAACCCTTTGACAAAACGCTACCGCCTGGGCTCAAACACCGAAGTCAATTACTTGTTACACAGCGTGAAAAACCCCTAGTATTTAATCGTGCTTTCGCGTCGATCTTGCCAAAAAAACAAGTGACAAGGTGTAAGCCGCTGCGTCACGCCACGAGCCCAAGAAGGGAAGGATGACTTAGTCATGAGTCATGGCCTCAAATGGATTTCTTCCGCCCATCCCAATTCGCACAACAGCTCGGGCTGCCCGGCTCACTCCCGAAGCCGCTCATGTCCGCGCTTATCGCCCTTCCCTGAAAATGACACACTGCCCCTGATGCGCATCAACCGATGGATGCAAAAACGCACGAGCGCCAAAACCCTATGCGGCCAACAATCCAAACGGTTTTATTCGATTTAGACGGCACTTTTGCTGATACCGCCCCGGATTTAGCGGCGGCACTCAACCGTCTGCGCACTGAACTCGGCCTGCCTTCCCTAGCGCTTGAGTTGCTACGTCCGCACACCTCACAAGGCGTACGCGGCATGCTCCGCGCTGGATTTAACCTGCAGCCAGGTGAGCCTGTTTATCGTGATTTTTCCGAACGCTATTTGCGCTACTACAGCAGCGCCATTTGCGTGCATACCACGCTGTTTCCTGGGATTGAAGCGCTGATCAACGAGCTCGAAGCACGCCGTATCGATTGGGGAATCGTCACCAACAAGGCGCAACGCTTCGCTTTACCACTGCTCACCCAGCTCGGCTACGCAAAACGTGCCGCGTGCATCGTCAGTGGCGACTCGGCGACGCACGCCAAACCATCGCCGCAGCCGATGTGGCTGGCATGCGCCTTGCTCGCTTGCCAAGCAGAGCGCACGCTCTACGTAGGGGACGATCGGCGCGATATAGAAGCAGGCCAAGCGGCAGGCATGAAGACCGTCGCGGTGCGCTATGGGTATCTGAGCGAAGATCCGGCCAGCACCCCTATCGAGCATTGGGGTGCTGATTATGTGGTTGCCCACCCCGACGAAATCAGGGCGCTGCTCTAAATTCGTGCGAGCAAGGGCAAGCACGAGTGCAAGAAACTACAGCCCCAGGCTGCCCCATAAATCATCGACCCGTTTCTTGACTGCCTCATCCATCACAATCGGACGCCCCCATTCACGCGCGGTTTCACCCGGCCACTTGTGCGTCGCGTCAATCCCCATTTTGCTACCCAGACCAGAAACGGGGCTAGCGAAGTCCAAATAATCAATCGGCGTATTGTCAACGAGTAGGGTATCGCGCGTCGGATCGACGCGCGTCGTCAAGGCCCAAATCACTTCTTTCCACTGGCGAATATCCACATCATCATCGAGCACGATGATGAACTTGGTGTACATAAACTGGCGCAGAAAGCTCCAAATACCAAACATGATGCGCTTAGCATGGCCGGGGTACTGTTTCTTGATGCTCACGCTAGCCAATCGATAAGAGCAGCCTTCTGGCGGCAAATAAAAATCGACAATCTCAGGAAACTGTTTTTGCAACAGAGGAACAAACACCTCGTTCAGCGCCACCCCCAGCATCGCGGGCTCGTCAGGCGGTTTTCCGGTGTAGGTACTGTGGTAAATCGGATCACGCCGTAGCGTTATGCGTTCAACGGTGAACACGGGGAATACAGCCTGTTCGTTGTAGTAACCAGTATGGTCGCCATAAGGCCCCTCCAGCGCCGTTTCGGCGGGGTCAATGTAGCCTTCTAAAACAATCTCCGACGAAGCGGGCACTTGCAAAGTAGAGCCTAAACATTGCACCAGCTCGGTTTTAGCGCCACGCAACAAGCCTGCAAATTGATATTCGGAAAGACTATCGGGCACCGGGGTCACGGCACCCAGAATCGTTGCCGGATCAGCCCCCAAAGCCACTGCAAGCGGAAACCTCTGCCCAGGATTGTGCAAACAATGATCACGAAAATCGAGCGCGCCGCCGCGATGCGCCAACCAACGCATGATGAGTTTGTTCGGCGCCAGCAGCTGCTGGCGATAAATCCCCAGATTCTGCCGCGTCTTGTTCGGTCCACGCGTCACCGTCAGCCCCCACGTGATCAAAGGCGCCACATCTTCTGGCCAGCAAAGTTGAATCGGTAAACGTGCCAGATCAACATCCTGCCCTTCCCAAACCACTTCCTGACAAGGCGCTGAGCTCAGCACTTTGGGCGACATATTCAGCACCTGCTTGAGAATCGGCCACTTCTCCCAAGCATCGCGAAAGCCTTTGGGTGGCTCAGGCTCCTTGAGATAAGCCAACAATTTGCCGACCTCACGCAGCGCGCTAATCGAGGTTTGCCCCATTCCCAAGGCCACTCGCTCCGGCGTACCAAACAAATTCGCGAGCACCGGCATCGTGTGATTTTTGGGCTTTTCAAACAACAGCGCGGGTCCCGCCGCACGCAAAACGCGGTCGCAGATTTCAGTCATCTCAAGGCGAGTATCGACCTCAACGCTGATCCTCTTCAAACAGCCGAGGCGCTCCAATTGCGCGATAAAGTCTCGCAGATCGTGGTATTGCATCGCTTAGTAATATCCCAAAAAACAGCTCGTTCCGAAGCGCTGCGCAAAGTCGCAGACAATCCCGGCAAAAATAGCGGCGCCCAACCAGTTATTGTGCAAAAACGCCTTAAAGCAAGCTGCTGGTTCGCGCTGACGAATCATATAAACGTGGTAACTCGCCAACAACGCCGCCAGCAGTAGTCCAAGGTAAAAAAAAGTCCCCATAGCAAGGCCATGCCCGACCCAAGCCAAGATCGCTAAAGCACCGGCATAACAAATCGCCACCGCCAATACATCGTAAGCACCAAAGGTGATCGCCGAAGTTCTAATGCCGATCTTTAAATCGTCTTGCCGATCAACCATCGCGTACTCCGTATCGTAGGCAACAACCCAAAATAGATTTGCCAGCAATAGCCACCAAGCGGTCGCCGGAACATGGCCTAGCTGCGCCGCATAGGCCATCGGAATACCGAAGCCGAAGGCCAGACCCAAATAAGCCTGTGGCAGAGCTAAGCAGCGTTTAGTAAAGGGATAGCTGATGGCCAACAATAAAGCCACAGAGGACAGCAGCAGCAGCAAAGGAGTCGCAATCAGCAGCAATAAAGTCAGGGCAGACGCCACTAAGAGTACAAAGAGCACGATCGCTTCTGTGTTGGACACGGTGCCTAGAACCAAAGGCCGGGCGCGCGTACGCGTCACGTAACGATCAAATTGCTGGTCTGCCCAGTCGTTGATGACACAACCAGCAGAGCGCATCAATACCGTACCCAGGACAAAAACAAACAACACCAGCCAAGCCGGACAGCCGCCAGCGGCAAACCACACGCCCCATAAAGTCGGCCACAACAACAGCAAAATTCCAATCGGCTTGTCTAAACGCATCAATTTCTCATACGCGTCCAAACGTTGGAGCAAACGCACGCCCCCCCCTGCTTTCATCAACATCCTCCTAAGATTTGAGTTCCACGGACGCAGCAGATTAGTTGAGCCGCGCGCCAGCCAGACCCGGAATAACACTGCTGCAGAACACAGCGCGAGCGGCCAAAGCGCAAACAAGCCACAGCAGAGTGAGCCTTAAACAGCGCCAGAAATAGACAGTTAATCGCCATAAGCGCCGCCTTGTTCTTTCGCCTGTTCTGCCAATTCTCGCCGCAACATTCCTAAGCGCGCGTCAACCGCTGACTGTTCGTAAAAATTCGCATCCGCTGCGCGCTGAGCCAGCTGCAATTGTTCAACCGCTTCAGCCAAACGACCTTGCAAGGCATAAGACTCGGCCTGTGCGCGATATTGCAACAAACGCTGCCCCGCTGCCGCATAGCACTTAGCCTGCAAGGCGTATAAACGGTCGTCCATGGCGTAGCTCTGTTGCTGCTGCTCAAAAAAACGTAGCGCCTGATCGATTTGTCGCCCCGTATAAAGCGCTTCAGCGTAGCCATAACGCAGCGACTTCGACTGTGGATAACGCTGCATTGCGTCACGATAAATCGCCTGCGCTGAGGGCAAATCACCCATAGCCACACTAAGCTCAGCGAGCAAACCTGGAATCATCGGTGAGACAGGTTTTAAGCGTTGTAAGGCAGGCAGCTCACGCTGCGCGGCAACGAAAGACTTAGCGCGCAACAACGCGTAAATCAGGCCATAACGCGCTGCCGCTTCATTGCTATATTTCTTCTCACGCAGCAGCGTTTCATAGTAGGCAAGCGCTTCGCTCGGCAAGCCCATTTGTGCGCGTAACTTGGCGCGTACCAGATGAAAATCCAAACTATCGACGACCTGTCGGTAAGGCGTAGATTGCGCGCGATTCTGCATATCGCTAATACGCTCCAAGGTCAGCGGATGCGAGCGCATATAAACCGGCGCATTACGCTCATAAATATGCCCAGCCTTCTCTAAGCGGCTAAAAAAACCAGCCATGCCGTGCGGATCAAACCCAGCCCGCTCAAGGGTCTGATAACCGACACGATCCGCCTCACGCTCAAAATCTCGGCTATACGCCAATTGCGCCTGAATCGACCCGGCTTGCGCCGAAAAAATCGCCGCGCTTGCTACCTGCGAATTAGAACGCGCTGCTAAGACACCCACCGCCAACGCCAACATACTGGCCAAAGAGTTCTGCTTTTCTTTTGCCACCTGCCGTGCCAAATGGTTTTGTGTCACGTGCGCTATTTCGTGCGCTAAAACACCCGCCAACTCTGACTCCGATTGTGCTGTCATCAAGGTGCCCGTGTTCACTCCGACAAAACCACCGAACATAGCAAACGCATTGATCGTGCTGTC
>JAZKFR010000064.1:7226-12988 GCA_040386295.1 Pseudomonadota bacterium
GTCACGCAGGGCAAAAAAGACAAACTCGTCGCCTACGTCACGTCCTGCACGAACCGTTTCAACCGCGTTCGGGCTATTGAAACGGTTCAAAGAACTGAGCTGGTTAGACGTCTCGACGCGTATTGCCGCAAGCGCCAAACGTTTGCCTAAAGTGTTCAAATAATCGCTGATGTCAGCGTCATCAATATAGCTTGGCTCGCGCAAGCGAATATCGTTCATGATGCGCTGGCCAATTTTGCGCTCTAGCTGGGGTGATAAATCAGTCCGCGCAGACTCACCCAGATCAGGCAAATCATCCCCCGCAGCAAAAACAACGCCAGCCAGCGCAGCGGCACAAAACAGCAACATGAAGCAATGACGTGCTGAGGCAAGCAACTGCCGAATCAGCGCAGCAAAGAACTGACGCATCGCCATCCACCCCTTCCTTGTACTCATTCACAGCAAAAACGAAACGCAAAACACGCCACAGCCCTGCTCTAGCCAAGCAAGGCGCAGCAACAATAAGACCCAAACTCACTTTTAATGCAAACGGGAATAAACGCTAGCGCAGGCTAAATCTCAAGTCTCATCAAGCTCTTTGGCAGCGCGCGCAAGCTGTTGAAAAGAGCGCACAGCCTGCTCCCGAGCCAGGTGCAAGGCAAGCTGCGTCTCTTGGCGCAGACGCAGCAGATTCTGCTCAAGAACAACATTGAGTCGCTGTTCGATATCGCGTTCAAAAAGATGTAGCGCAGCAAGCGCAAGCTCGGGGGATTGCCCAGGAAAGTGCAAGCCAAACGCAGACTGCTCGGCAGTCAAAAGCGGCTCGATAAGATCTGCCTCAACCCGTTCGGTTAACAGCGGAATTTCTTCTTCAGCAGACGGCACTGACTGTACGCGCAGATCAGCACTGGCCGCCAAAGCAGCCGTCAGCGCCGGAGGAGAAGCGACTGCCGAGTGACGCCGCATCATCAATGAATCAGCGCGCTGCACCGCGCTGTCACTTTGACTGGATCGCACATTGGGCGGGTCAGTCAAATTCGCGGCCAAACCCGAAGCCAAACTCGGCTCTTGGAGAATGCGTGGCTCGTCCATCAATTCCCCTTAGCAAGGTCGATATACTGAATCTCACACGCTTCATTTTTGTACCGTTTGATGCGCTGACGCGCCGCTTCTTTCTCGTCCTGCGCGGCACCAATCACCTCAATCACCGAAGCAAAGCGAGCAAACCCCGGCGGCACATCGTGCGCAACATTAAACAAACGCTCACGCCGTTCGGCCGATTGCAGATACGGCAAGCTGTCAAGCAGCGCCAACTCTGGCGCAATCAGCACCGGCGTTTCAGCCGCTAACGGCGAATCGATCCGCACATGCGGAATGAACCCGGTAGGCGGACGCAACCACAACTGTCGATCCAGCGCCTCGGCCAGCGCACTATCGGGCACGTAAATCAATGAGTTTTTGTTTTGCGCGAAAGCTTTAGCAACCAGCGCCACCGTCGTGGCGATCCGGTCGCGCGCATTGTGATAGCAAAAAATCCGCGTCAATTCAACTTGCCAGCACGTTTCAGCAGGTAATACATGAGCAGCGGAACGGGCCGCGCCGTCGCCCCTTTATCTGCGCCAGACTTCCAAGCCACCCCCGCTACGTCGAGATGCGCCCATTCGATTTTTTTAACGAAGCGCGATAAGAAACAAGCCGCTGTGATGCTGCCCCCCCAACGTCCGCCAATATTCGCCATATCGGCGAAAGGGCTTTTAAGCAACTCTTGGTAGTCTTCCCACAAAGGCATTTGCCAAGCGCGATCATGCGCCGACTCGCCAGCATGCATCAAATCTCGCGCCAAACCATCGTCATTCGAGAACAAACCGGCGCTGACATGTCCTAGCGCCACAACACAGGCTCCCGTCAAAGTCGCCACGTCGATGATTTGTGTCGGCTCAAAACGTTCAGCATAGGTCAGCGCATCACACAGAATGAGCCGTCCTTCGGCATCGGTATTGAGAATTTCAACGGTCTGTCCAGACATCGAAGTGACGATATCGCCCGGACGACTCGCACTGCCCCCTGGCATATTCTCGGTTGCCGGGATGATCACGCTCAATTTAATCGGCAGCTTCATTTGCGCAGTGGCCAAGAGCGTGCCCAGCACGGTCGCCGCACCGCACATGTCGTATTTCATTTCATCCATGTCGCTTGGCGGCTTCAGTGAGATGCCGCCCGTATCAAAGGTCACGCCCTTACCGATCAAGACCAGCGGCGCATCGTTGGCATTTTGCGCCGCGCCTGGATAGTGCAAAACAATCAGTTTGGGTGGCTGATGCGAACCCTTAGCCACAGACAACAGGGCGTTCATGCCCAACGCCTCCATGTCGGCACGTTCGAGAATCTGGCATTCGATACCGTTCTCTTGCGCCATCTTCAGCGCGGTTTCGGCAAGATAAGTTGGCGTACAAACGTTACCCGGCAAATTGCCAAGATTTTTTGCCAAATTCATACCCTCGGCAATCGCCAAACCTTGCCCTAAAGCCTCTTCAGCCTCGGCTAATTCAGTGCGCCGCTCAACCGTCAAAGTCAATTTACGTAAAGGCCGACGAATTTCGTCTTTTTTGCTTTTAAACTGGTCGAAACGATAAACCGCCTCTTGTGCCGCAATCACTGCCTGCCGAATGCGCCACTCGACGTTACGTTTTTTGACGGGCACTTCGGTCAAAAAAATGGTCGCATCAAAAGAGCCCGTCTCATTCAAGGTGCGCACTGCCGTGCGGATTGCGCGACCATAGGCGCCTTCGCGGAATTCCTTCTCTTTGCCCAAGCCAACCAACAATACCCGATCACATAAAGTGCCCGGAACATTGTGTAGCAACAAGCTTGTTTCTGCTTTTCCGTCCATATCGCCACGGCGAATAATATCGGACAGATAACCACGCACTGCGTTATCCAAGAGTTCGCCAGGCAGACAAAGCTTGCGTGGCTCAAACACCCCCACTACAACACAGGCAGTACGTTGCTTTTCCGGGTTGCCGCTTTTTATGCTAAATTCCACGCGCCACACTCCTATCGATTTTTCTTGGTTAAAAACCCTGATTATCACCGTAGTTTTTAATTAAAGTCAAAAAATGATCTTTCAGCGCGCTGCCCAGCGTGAATTTACGCAAGCAACAGCGGGGGTGTTTGTCGCACTTTTCTCAATTTTGCTGACCACCCAACTAATTCGCCTCTTGACCGAAGCTGCGGGCGGCAAGGTTGCGCCCGAAGCAGTTGCCGCCTTACTTGGTTTTGCGGCACTCAATTATTTACCCGTTCTTCTCTCTTTATCGTTATTTATTGCGGTTTTACTAAGCCTTTCGCGCAGCTACCGTGACGCCGAAATGGTCGTCTGGTTTTCGTCAGGCTTACCGCTAACGGCATGGGTACGCCCTGTATTAAGCTTTGCCGCACCCCTCGTTATAGCCATCGCAGTGCTCTCCCTTTTTCTCGCGCCATGGGCCGTCTCCAAAAGTGTCGAATTTCGACAAAAAATGAGCGCACGCAACGATGCTGGCCAGGTTTCCCCTGGCGTATTTCAGGAGGCCGCTTCCGCTGATCGCGTTATTTTTGTCGAAACAGTCACCGAGGACGCCAGCCACGCTCGTAACATTTTTGTCAGCTCACTACAGAACCAGCAACTAGGGGTCACGATGGCAGCAACGGGACACTTAGAATCCGCAGCCAACGGTGATCGCTTCATCGTCCTGGAGAACGGACGCCGCTACGAAGTCACGCCGGGTTCATTAAGCTTCCGCATTCTGGAATTTGTCCGCTACGCAGTACGTATCGAAACACGAGAAACGCAAGAGCTTGAGCGCACACCGAGAAATACAGCCAGCTGGGATTTAATACAAAGCACAGACCCTGCGTCACGCGCCGAGTTGCTGTGGCGCCTAGGTTTACCGCTCTCGGCGATCGTCTTGGCGCTGCTGGCAATCCCACTCTCTTTTGTCAACCCTCGAGCCGGACGCTCTGCCAACCTGTTATTGGCGCTTTTTGTATACATGCTCTACAGCAATATGCTGTCGATCAGCCAAGCCTGGGTAGCACAAGAAAAATGCTCTTTTCTGCTCGGCTTAACCTCTATTCACGCGTTGATGCTGCTCTTGCTCCCTTTGTTGTTCTATCAACGAATTTCGGTCTTTTCATTCGCGCGGATTTTGCGATGAATCTTTATCGTCGCTATTTACTGCGTGAGACGGCCGTCGCAATTGTCCTGGTATTGCTGGCATTTCTTGGGTTATTTGGCTTTTTTGACCTGATTGGCGAATTAAAAGACGTCGGCCAAAAAGGCTACGAATTGCACCACGCTCTGGCCTATGTCTTATTGCGCTTGCCCGGAAGAATTTATGAGTTAATGCCCGTAGCCGTTTTAATCGGCACCCTGTACGCGCTCTCTACCTTGGCACGGCACTCGGAAATAACCGTGCTGCGCACTTCGGGACTGTCGCCACAACAACTGCTTAAAACCTTGTTTCAGGTCGCCAGTATTTTCGCGGCGATCACCTTTCTGTTTGGCGAATTCGTCGCCCCCCCCGCCGAGCGGGCAGCGGCTCAACTACGCCTTAAAGCATTGAGTAGCGTACTGGCGCAAGATTTTCGTTCAGGCTTGTGGGTAAAAGATGAGCGCAGCTTCATCAATGTGCGCGAGGTCTCTGCGGACAATCGATTACGTGGCGTAAGAATTTACGAGTTTGACGACAAAGCACAACTACGTTCGGTCAGTGAGGCGGCTGAGGGCGAATACGTCCCCCCGGCTAGTTGGCGCTTAAGCCAAGTGGTGCAAACGGTGCTGCACGGCGAACACGCGGAGATCGAGCGAAAAAGCGAAATGCTGTGGCACTCAGCGCTCAATCCAGACATTCTCTCGGTCTTGCTGGTCGTGCCGGAGCGCATGTCTTTGCTCAATTTAGTCAGCTATATAAACCATCTGTCAGAGAACCATCAGAAAACGCAACGCTACGAAACCGCGTTATGGAAAAAGCTGACCTACCCTTTCGCAACCTTGGTCATGGTTGCCCTCGCGCTGCCGTTCGCTTATACGCAAAACCGTATGTCTAGCGTCAGCCTCAAAATCTTCTCTGGGGTAATGCTAGGCATTCTCTTTTATATGCTCAACGGCCTATTCTCTAGCCTAGGCATCATCAATAACTGGCCGCCCTTGCCAAGCGCAATCGCGCCCTCTGTGTTGTTTTTGCTGGCGGCAATCGCCATGCTGTGGTGGGTTGAACGACGCTAGGCAGAGAAACCATTACCAACTAAATCACGCTAAGGAGCAACTTCCTTTTTTAGCAGACAGGTTCCTGCAATTCTGTCGTGCAGGAACAAGCCGTCACGATCAATCAAGGCCCACACCAATCCGACACCCCCCAATGCGATGCTAGGCCAACACAAAAGGTAGCGGAGCAAAGCTTGTCGTGGCCGCACAATCTGCCCATCCCGGGTACGCAAAGCAATATGCCAAGTTTGCATCGCCAAAGTGCCTGCCGCACGCACCCAGAACCACAAACAATAGAGCAGCAATAACAAAAAAAGATGCGCGCCAAGAACCAAGCCGGACGCCACTCGGTGCGTAAAAGCACCGAGCAGAACATGCGGAATCAAGAAGGCGAAAACAAGCACACCAAACAACACGATGAAAAGGGTGTAAGAGCTGAAACGGATACGTTCAGCTACAGCTCCAACTACAAGACCCGGAGTAATGATCGCAAACATCAACTGGAAGAATGCGAAAAGCGGAAGAGGAATAGTGGCAG
>JAZKFR010000064.1:12998-19710 GCA_040386295.1 Pseudomonadota bacterium
CTGGCCAGACGTCGCGGCAGACTAGCTTGATTACTGCTGACACGAGAACGCGCGAAAGACATTACGGACGATTGCTTTCCACAGTCGCAGTTTGTGCTTCAACACTGGGCGTACTTTGAGCCGTGGGCAAAACAGGTTCTTGTGCTGACAAAACAGGCTTAACTCCGCCAGCCTGAACTACGATCGGGGGGGGTTCCAGCCCTGGGGCGAGAGGATGGCGCCCCGGCTTGGGTACGGGGTGGCTTTGCGCTTTTTGTGCGTGCTTTTCTTTTTCCAGCTCAGGCAAATTGGCGTATTCAATCCACCGTTGCCTCAGCATTTGTTTTTCTTGCTGCGGCAGTTGATTCACTGTCTGGTATTTTTTCCGCGCCCGTTGCCTCTGTTCCGGCGTAAGTGCGGCCCAGGCATGCATTTGTGCCCGCACACGGGCTTGCTCTTGTGGCGCCATGCTAGAAAAACGTCGCGCGATCCCAATCCATTTTTTTCGACTATAAGCTGGCAGGGAATCCCAGTCAGAAGCAAGCGGTGCAAGAATCAAGCGCTGCTGCGCCGTTAAAGCACCCCAGTTCGGTTGCGGCGGTATTGCCACTAGCGTCGGCGTCTGCATCGCGGCGCAGAGCGGTGTGCTGACTAGGCCACCCAGCACGAACGCCATCACGGCAGCGCATATTGCTAGGGCTGAAGCGGACTGCTCTCGGTACTTTGAGTACTTTCTAGCCATACATCAAAACCTCTGTCGGTCAAAGCGCCAATCGGAAAATCATCGGCAAGCAAAGCACTATCGATCTCTTCAAGTTCGGTTATGTTTTGATCTGCGTGCCAATAGCAAAAAGTAACGACACTACACAGCAGCAGTAAGGCAATCAGCACTTGTCTCAATTGCAGCTGTTCAAAGGGATGTTGCACAAGCCCTCCGACAACCGCTAAAACAGATTGCGGTGCTGCTTGTTTCTGGCACGCCAAAGCACGGCGCCTAGCCGTTTGCAAAGCATGTAAGGTCGTGGGCGGCAGTTCGTGCACACCCACATTAAGGTGATGCTTTAGTTTGCGAACAAAATATTGCTCGTTCATAAGGTCACTCCTTGTGCTTTCAATACTGCGGCTAGCGTATGCGTGGCGCGCGAACAATGCGTTTTGACGCTGCCTTCTGAACAACCCATTGACGCCGCCGTTTCGGCAACATCCATCTCTTCCCAGTAACGCATGAGGAAGGCTTCACGTTGACGCGGCGGCAAGTCTTTTATTGCCTGTTCAATTAGAGTTAGTACTTGCACCTGCTGCAAACGTTCATCTGGCGCATGTGGGGTACCAGCATTTGCCTCAACAACCAGAACATCAAGTAAATCAAAATCTTCTTCACCTTCAGGCGATAGTGCCGACAGCAGCGTACTCCACAGCGAGCGAACTTTGCTGCGTCGATAGTAATCGCGGATGATGTTTTGCAAAATCCGCTGAAAAAGCATGGGGAACTCCTCAGGCGGACGATCCCCATATTTTTCGGCAAGTTTCAACATGGCGTCTTGCACCAAATCGAGCGCACACTCTTCGTTGCGCACGGCAAACATCGCTTGCTTAAAGGCGCGCCGTTCGACAGCAATCAGAAAGTCGGATAATTCGCGTTGACTAGCCAGAGCAAGGATCCTTTGCTGTTTACAGCGTAAAAACGGTTTGGGGTAGTGCCCGGACGAACAAGCAGGAAAGCAACGCCCTTGACCAATCTAGCGCTAAGCTTTAACTTTAGGGGCTTTTTCAAGCAATCAACGCGTAGAGCGAGAAGTTAAGGCAACGAAATGATGATGACGGGTGCGGAGATTGTAATCAGGTGTTTGCAGGAAGAAAAGGTCGACTACGTCTTCGGCTACCCTGGCGGCGCGGTGTTACACATCTACGACGAGCTGTTCAAGCAAAAAAAAATCAAACATATTTTGGTACGACACGAACAAGCAGCAGTGCATGCTGCTGACGGTTTCGCTCGCTCCTCTGATCAAGTCGGCGTCGCTTTAGTGACCTCAGGGCCCGGCGCAACCAACGCTGTAACAGGGATTGCCACTGCCTACATGGATTCGATTCCGATGGTTGTGATCTCCGGTCAAGTACCAACCGCATACATTGGCCAAGATGCTTTTCAAGAGTGCGACACAATCGGCATCACCCGCCCATGCGTCAAGCACAATTTTCTGGTCAAAGACGTACACGACTTAGCGCTGACGATCAAAAAGGCTTTTTACATCGCCAAAAGCGGTCGACCCGGCCCGGTCGTCGTTGACATCCCGAAAGATGTCACGGCCAACCGTTGCGAATTTCATTACCCAAAAACCATCCAGATGCGCTCCTACAACCCTGTTCTCAAGGGGCATCTGGGTCAGATCAAAAAAGCAGTTCAGCTCCTGCTTGAAGCCAAAAGACCGATGGTTTACAGCGGTGGCGGCGTGATTCTTTCTGACGCCGCCGAAGCCTTAACTGCATTGGTGCGCCGCCTTGGCTTCCCGGTCACGACCACGCTTATGGGTCTAGGCGCCTATCCGGCGAGCGACCGCCAATACCTGGGCATGCCGGGCATGCACGGCACCGTTGAAGCCAATATGGCGATGCAAAACAGCGATGTTCTCCTGGCGATTGGCGCTCGTTTCGATGATCGCGTGATTGGCGACCCAGAAAATTTCTGCTCGCGTCCCCGCAAAATCATCCACATTGACATTGATCCCTCCTCCATTTCCAAGCGTGTCAAAGTCGACATACCGATTGTGGGCAATATCCCGGACGTCATCGCGGAAATGCTCAAATTGCTGGATACAGAAAAAGCCAAACCAGAACAGAGCGAATTGAGTGAATGGTGGCAAGAAATCAGCACCTGGCGCGCCAAGCAATGTATGGACTACGTGAAAAAACCGGGCGTCATCATGCCGCAATACGTGATCGAAAAGCTACACGAAATCACCTCAGGCAACGCCATCGTCACCTCTGACGTCGGTCAACACCAAATGTGGGCTGCGCAGTATTACCGTTTCGACAAACCGCGTCGCTGGCTCAATTCTGGCGGACTGGGAACAATGGGGGTTGGTTTGCCCTACGCGATGGGAGCAGCCTTTGCGCACCCAGAAATGCAAATCGCTTGCGTCACCGGCGAAGCCTCGATTCAGATGTGTATCCAAGAGCTATCGACGGCCAAGCAATTTCACTTGCCGATCAAAATTATCAACTTAAACAATCGCTGCCTGGGCATGGTGCGCCAATGGCAAGAAATGTTTTACGGCAGCCGCTACGCCGAGTCTTACATGGATTCTCTGCCCGATTTCGTCAAACTTGCCGAGGCTTACGGCCACGTCGGCTTGCGCGTCGAACGACCTGAAGACGTCGAAGGCGCACTGAAGAAAGCCTTCGTTGATCACAAAGATGAGCTGGTATTCATTGACTTCATCACCGATCAAACAGCCAACGTCTTCCCCATGGTGGCGGCAGGCAAGGGTCTGGCCGATATGATTCTGGCCGAAGACCTGTAAGGAGTAACTGATGCGACATATCATTTCCGTCCTGCTAGAAAACGAAGCGGGCGCGCTATCGCGTGTCGCTGGGCTGTTTTCAGCGCGCGGCTACAACATTGAAACGCTCACCGTGGCGCCGACTGAAGACGCCTCGCTATCGCGCATGACGATCGTCACGCGCGGTTCAGACGAAGTTTTGGAGCAAATCACCAAACAACTGAACAAACTAATCGACGTGATTAAAGTTGTCGATCTTTCTGAAGCCGCGCATATCGAACGTGAGCTGATGTTGATCAAGGTCCGCGCCTCTGGCAAAGACCGCGAGGAGGTGAAGCGCATGGCGGATATTTTCCGTGGGCGCATCATCGATGTGACCGAGTCGACCTACGTGATCGAACTGACGGGCACCGGGGCTAAACTCGACGCTTTTATCCAAGCGATCGACGCGAGCCTGATCCTCGAAACAGTGCGTACGGGAAGCTGTGGCATTGGCCGAGGGGATCGCATTCTGAAAGTTTGAGTCTGCTTGCCAGCTTGCACGGCAAAACGAGCTCAGCGGCTGCCCTACCTATCCCATCTATTTGCACCCCGCAGCGCGCCCTTAGCAAGCACTCGTTGCAAAACACCGCAACAGCAGGGATGCACCGTGCTTAATCAAGGCAGCGACGCCAGCAACAACAAACAAAACGATTAAAACCCGCACAACCACAACAGCACAAACCACAACAGCAAAAGGAGCACACATGAAAGTTTATTACGACAAAGACGCCGACCTCTCACTGATCAAAGGCAAACAGGTCACTATCGTCGGCTACGGCTCGCAGGGTCACGCGCACGCGCAAAACCTGCATGACTCTGGAGTGCAGGTTATTGTCGGTTTACGCAAAGGCGGAGCCTCATGGGCCAAAGCAGAAGCTGCCGGTCTAAAAGTACAAGAAGTCGCGCAAGCAGTACAACACGCCGATGTCGTGATGATTTTATTGCCTGACGAAAACATCCCCCAGGTTTATAACGAAGACATAGCACCGAACATGAAGAAAGGCGCAGCTCTGGCTTTTGCTCATGGCTTTAACATCCATTACAACCAAGTGATTCCGCGTGCCGACCTCGACGTCATCATGGTTGCACCAAAAGGCCCGGGACACACTGTGCGCTCTGAATATCTCAGAGGCGGCGGCGTTCCCTCGCTCATCGCTGTTTTCCAAGACACCTCAGGCAAAGCCAAAGACCTCGCCCTGTCCTACGCCGCTGCGAATGGTGGCACCAAAGGCGGCGTCATTGAAACCAATTTCCGTGAAGAAACTGAAACCGATCTGTTTGGCGAACAAACCGTTCTCTGCGGCGGCGTGGTAGAGCTAGCAAAAATGGGTTTTGAAACCTTGGTCGAAGCCGGCTACGCACCCGAAATGGCGTATTTCGAATGCTTGCATGAGCTCAAACTGATCGTCGACTTGATGTACGAAGGCGGCATCAACACGATGAATTACTCGATCTCGAATAACGCAGAATTCGGCGAGTACGTCACTGGCAGCGAAGTCGTTAATGAAAGCTCTCGTGCTGCCATGCGCGCCGCGCTCAAGCGCATTCAGAGCGGGGAGTACGCCAAAATGTTCATCCTCGAAGGCAAAACCAATTACCCAACGATGACAGCACGTCGCCGCTTAACAGCTGAACACCCAATCGAGACAGTCGGCGCCAAGCTGCGCGCCATGATGCCGTGGATCAGCAAAAATAAATTGGTTGATCAAAGCAAAAACTAGGCGCTTGCTAACACGCACTTTCACCACACCGCTGCGCGCATCGATCAAACGATAGCGCGCAGCCAGGCTGCGTTCGTGGCTGCGGCATACTGTTTCAGTACACGATCTCGGCACAGAAATACCCGGCTCGATACGCCCGGGAAGCGAACAAGCAAAGCCTCGTTGGCGCTTGACGCCCCGCTCAAACAAAGGTTGATATGAATTACCCGCACCCCATTTTTGCCAAAGAAGGCTGGCCGTTCATCGCGGGCACTTTTTTGGCTGCCGTTCTAACTTCCATTTTTGGCTTTTGGTCTTTGCCTTTTTGGTTGCTGTTCGTTTTTTGCTTACAGTTCTTCCGTGACCCGCCGCGCCTCATCGTCGGCGATGAACACAGCGTCGTTTCACCAGCCGACGGCCGGGTCGTCGTCGTTGAAGAAACGGACGACCCTTATCTAGCGCGCCGCGCCCTGAAAATCAGCGTATTCATGAACGTTTTCAATGTGCACTCGAATCGCTCACCCGTAGATGCCAATGTCTTACAACGTTGGTACAACCCAGGAGGCTTCTTCAACGCTGCGCTCGACAAAGCCTCGCTCGAGAACGAGCGCTGCGCTTTACATCTGCAAACGCGCTCTGGACAAGACATTACCTGCGTACAAATCGCCGGACTCATCGCACGTCGCATCTTGAGCTATGTGGATCGTGGCGCTTCACTCAGCCGGGGACAGCGCTATGGTTTCATTCGTTTTGGCTCACGCGTTGATGTGTACCTGCCTTTAAACGCGCAGATCAAAGTCGCCATCGGCGAAAAAGTCTACGCTGCGAGCACCCTGCTGGCCGAACTCCCAATCACCGTAGCCGATCCAGCCTGACATGCTGCCAAACAGAAAAACACCACGCAAAACGCTGTTTAATCCCGAATTACGGCGGCGCGGCATTTATGTGCTGCCTAATTTGTTCACCACGGCGGCGCTGTTTTGCGGATTTTTTGCCATCATTCAAGCCATGCAAGGGCGTTTTGAACAAGCGGCAATGGCCATTTTTGTCGCCATGATCCTAGACGGTCTAGACGGACGTGTCGCACGTTTAACCCGCACACAAAGCGCTTTCGGCGCTGAATACGATTCCCTGTCCGACATGGTTTCGTTTGGCGTTGCCCCAGCGCTGGTTGCTTACACCTGGGCATTACAAGGTATGGGACGTATTGGCTGGATTACTGCGTTCATCTACTGCGCCGGTGCGGCATTGCGCTTAGCACGCTTTAATACCACCGCAGAAGTAACCGACAAACGCTATTTTCAAGGACTGCCCAGTCCCGCTGCGGCCGCCTTGGTCGGTGGTTTTGTCTGGGTCATGATCGACAGCGATGTGGTCGGTAGCGAGGTGCGTTGGCAGACCTGCTTTCTCGTTCTTTTTGCCGGAATCACCATGGTGAGCAATATCCGTTTCTACAGTTTCAAGGACTTTAACCTGCGGCGTAGCGTACCT
>JAZKFR010000065.1:0-9478 GCA_040386295.1 Pseudomonadota bacterium
AACGACCGCATTATTGACGCCACCAGCCGAATCTAGGAAGTGACTAGGGTTGTAATCTTGGCCGCACTGACTTGCCGCATTCCGACTTCTCTGCTGGCCAGGCAAGGGTGCGCCCGGTGCAAAAATGACCGCAACAACTTGGCTACCGGGCGTATCGCCTGCCAGAACCGTAACCCCATCCTCAGCCAGAATACGAAACTGACCAATCGTGTCGCGGTTAAGTAGGTCGGCCTTAGGATTATTTTTGTAACTCCCCGAAACGGCGTACCACAGGCAATTACCGCTACCGTCCATTAGCGGGGGCAATTTCAAAGAAAACCAAGGCAGTTGTCCGATCGCAGAAACCTCTTGCGTCCCACAACTAGGCCTTTCCTGCCCTTCGCGACCCATGTCACCAATATCGGGGCAAGGCAAATGCCCGGGCACAAAAAACTTCGTTTGCGCAGTCGGTGGATCCGGTGGCGTCGGTGGAGTGGGCAAGTCCTTCTCAGGAAAAGTCAAAGCGTAAGCAATCAACGCCGTTTTCGCTTCTGCCAGCGCCTGCGCTGTCAGCTTATCTCGATCAGTACGAGTACGATTATTGCTGTTCAAATCAGACAAAAAAACATAGCTAAAGCCAAGCAGCATAATCCCGAGCAAAACCAACAAGGCCAAACCCTGTTGCGCCGGTCGGCCAGGTAAATTAGCGCCGTGCTTCATCGCGGCCAGCTTTCGTATGGATCACGATCTTCCCGCCCTCAAGCAGATCGCGCGACGCCCCACTATTACGGTTTACCGTCTCGCCCACACGCACCCCACTCTTCGCTAGCTCGCTGGTTTGAATAAAAATCTCGCCGGGCTTGACGTTACTAGTACTCACCGAGACACCGCTAGGCGATTCGTGCTCGTTTTGCGCAACGCCATTGAGCCAAGTCGTTCTTTTGCCGCTGCTGCGCACGACCACACCATTGATTGTGATTTTTGCATCTTCGATGATGCCGAGTTTATTACCCGTATTGCTTTGTCGTTGGTAATCGAGTGATTGGCGACGCTCTGGGGTAAAAAACAAGCGCCCGAGGGGCTCTTCTGCTGCTACTGGGCTAGGCGACAACAACGACCCTAGCGATAGAAACAGCGCCCAGAACACACGCTGGCTCCGGTAGAAAATGGGTTCTAGCCTTGATCTTGGCTTCATTTCTTCACCTCGCGCAAGGTAATCCAATCAATTTGGCAGCTCGCCTGAAGCTGGGCAGCGTGGCTGGCGCGCTCTGCGTCGGTGGCGTTCAAGCGACTGATATTACATTGTTTTATTTGGATCAGGGCCTGCGCCCGAGCACGTAAATCGGCTAATAAACGCGTTAAATCTTCTTCATGCAGAAGCTGCACTTTTAAGTTCATGGTGCTGGCGTAAAAAAGAATTTTGTTTTCTACGCCGACATCCAGCACGCGTTGCGGCAAAAACTCGTATTGCAGATCGATCAAACGTCGCTGATCACGAATCTCTTTGAGCAACTCGACCCACTCTAAACGCTGCTCTTCCCCCACCACACCGCGTTGCACTAAGGTACCGAAGGCGGCAGATTTCTGCTTTATTTCTTTTTCTTCGTCGCGCACCTGCTTAAGCCTACCTACCTGCTCGCTGCGTTCACTGGCAGCAGCCTGCTCTAGACTGAGCGCGATGTTTTTCTGTCCAAACAAAAAGAAACTAGAAACTAGGCCAAAGAGCAGCACAGCAAAAAAGCCAAAAAAACTCAGGCGCATACTTGAAAGATCGGCTCTACTCAGCTTCATGACGCGTCTTTCTGAGCAATTTTGCGACTGATGCGCACGCTGAAGCTTCTCGGCTTGCCTTCGTCTAGCGCGGTGTCAGTCGCCTTAAGTGATTTGCCAGACTCGACGTCAAAAGGCCTTTGCAATACCACGACGGGCGCTTGCGCACGCTCTTCCAGAGCATCGATAAACTGTTGAAAAGCAGTCAAAATTTGGCGCGGTGTGCTTTTAGCAGGCTTACTAGGCTTACTCTCAGGCAGCTTCAGCATGCCAGAAATGACAGCGCTCTCAAGCATGGCTGGCGCTTCCCGCAGCAAGAGTGGGCGCGTCTGAGCGTTACTCGGCAATTCGCTGACGGCAGCACCAAGCTGCCAATCGATCTCCTCTAACTCAACAGAAGGCGAGCTTTGTAAGGCTCGGCTAATGGCTTGGTAGAGATCATCGGGTACGACGTTGTTGCGTTCCAATTCAGCGTAACGATTCATCACCCGGCGCAAAGTCTCGTTGTCTGTTTGAATCGGCGGGAAGGTTTTAGCAATTTCTTCGTAACGCTGCTTAGCCGTGCGCGCGTCGATTTTAAGCAGCTCGGTCGCTTGCTTGATGCGATCAGTTTCGTACAGCTGATAGGCGGAAAAAGCCAGGCTCGCGATCAAGCCCAGCACGCTGGCTCGATAGAGGCCACTGCGCACCTGCCAGAGATGGTATTCGTGCCGCTGACTTTCGTTAGCAAACTGGGGCAAAGACGGCGTAGTCGCCAGCAGATGTAAAAATAGCGGCTCACAGAGCAAATCTTGTAACTGCGTTTTCAGGCCGATTTTGCGTGTGCAAACGTCTAAGCTCAACACTTTAAAATGCAGCGTATCGGTGCTGACGCAGCTCGCCAGCACGGTGTTGAGCGCACTCGGCTGCGCTAGAACGTAGGCGTTAATCGGATGATTCCGCCCAATCATGCGCTGACTCGATAGGTATTGTTGCAACTTAAGGGCTTCCGCCGCCAACGCTTGCGCAACCCCGGCAATGCTACTGTGATGCAAGGGAGTTAAACGGCTAAAGCACAATTCCCCATGTTCAAAATAGCTTTGGCGAATGCTTTGATCTTGCACGGTAAGCAACAAACAGCGCGCCTCGTCTATCCCTATTTTTTTAAGCAAGGCAGAGCCGAGCAAAGGCAAGGAATAAATACCGGAGAAAATGACGCGGGCGTTGCTGATCGCCTTTAACCAAGGCTCGAAAAAAAGATTATTGGTTAAAGCCGAAAACAACACACGCTCATTTTTACGGCGCGTTTTTTCATAGCCAAGCGAGCGCGCAGAGGTCAGCGTGGCGCTAAAAAACAATTGCCCAAAGCGCCGCTTGATGAGCATTTGTCGATTAGCACCACGCAAAAACGGGATGCTCTCAATCTGAAAACCCTCTTCGGGGACATTCACCAGAAGCGTGAAGATAGAACGCGGGGTTTGGCTTAAGTAGGCAGCAAATTTTTGCTGCCCTTCGCTGCTAAATTCAAACTGGCCGTCTCGGTGCAAAACACCAGACTCCCAATGAAAAACAGTCATTTGATGCGAGCTGAGATAGAGCAGACGACGAATCTTCATCGCATCAGGTCTTCATTTTGCTAATGACATCGTAGATCGGCCCCAAGACAGAGAGCATGATCCAGCCCAGCAAACTACCGAGCAGCACGGTCAACATCGGCTCGATCAGTTGCTGTATTTTTTCCACCGATTCTTTGACATCACGGTTATAAAAATAGCTCACATTCATCAAGGCATCGTCCAAGGCACCCGTACTTTCGCCAACACGCAACATGCGGATGACTAAAGGCGGAAATAAGGCGACGCTTTTAAACGCAGCAGTAACGTTTTGTCCTTCGCCGATCAACTGCTCAACACGCTCCAAGCCTTGTCGTATCAAGCGATTGCCCACCACATGTTGGGTGATACGAATCGACTCCAAAATGGGAATACCCGAGGCATAAAGTAGGGCAAAAGTATTGGCAAAGCGCGACAAAACAATCTTGCGCAGAATGTTGCCAAGCAAAGGCAACTGAAGTTTGAGCTGATCAAATTTCAAACGCAGCAGCGGATTGCTATACAGCAGCAACATAAAAACACCGATCAAGGCAGCGGGCGTAAGGAGGAAAAGGTACCAGTACTCAACCATCTGATCGGAAATAAAAAACAGAATCTGCGTTTGCAACGGCAAAACCTGACCCATATTTTTGACAAACTGTTTCAGCTGCGGCACTAAATAAATCATCAAAAAGAAAGTCGCTGCCAGCACGATAAAGCCGACAAAAGCTGGGTACATCACCACTTTTTTAGTTTGCGACGCCAGCTCATCTTCCCACTTGAGCGATTCGCTAAGATTCTGCAACACCTCAGCCAAGCGGCCACTGGTTTCACCTGCACGAATCAAGCTAATAAACACATTATTAAAGACCGTGCGCTGCCCTTCCATCGCTTGCGAAAGCGTTTGTCCCCCCTCAATTGACTCGATTAAGCCGGCCACCACCTCACGAAAACGCAAATGTTCCAAACTGTCGCGCAAATCGGCCAGGCCTTCAACCAAAGGCACGCCGGCACGCGCTAATTGCTCAAGATGAAAACAAAAATGAATTAACTCGCGGCGCGGCACCCCGCCTGACTTAAAGGCACCACGCTGATTGAGCAACTCACCCTGCACCAGATCAAGCTCCATACGCTGCAAACGCATGTCGAGATCAGTCAGGTTAAAGGCATCCATTTTTCCTGACATCATGCGTCCGTCTGGATTCACCGCCTTGTAGGTATAGAGCGGCATAAGCCTACATCCGATCCGTCAGATCGACGACGCGACCCAGCTCTTCGATTGAGGTCGAACCGTCTAAAACACGACGCAATCCGTCATCGGCCAGGGTACGAAACCCTTGTGCGGCAGCCAAGGTACGCATCTCCCGTAGCGTTTTACGCTGCGCGATCAACTCATCCATGTCCGCGTTGATGCGTAATAACTCCATGATCGCCAAACGTCCGCGATACCCCTGAAACTCGCAACGTTCGCAACCACAAGGACGATAAATCAAAGGCGGCTCACTCCCCCCCAGCGCTCTGAACAAGCGTATTTCATGCGGCTCGGCTTGGTACGAGGTTTTGCAATGCGGACACAGGTGACGCACCAAACGTTGGGCAATAATGCCAATGATATTGCCCGCCATAACGTCCGGCAGGATGCCAATATCGAGCAAGCGTGGAATCGCGCCCATCGCTGAATTGGTGTGTAAAGTCGAGAACACTTGGTGCCCGGTCATGGCAGCACGCAACGCCATTTCGGCGGTGTCGGCATCGCGAATTTCGCCGACGAGAATAATGTCGGGATCTTGCCGCATCATGGAACGAATGCCATTAGCAAAATCGAGCTTGGTCGCTTCAGAGACCGAGGTCTGGCGTACCAAAGCCATCGGATACTCAACCGGATCTTCGAGGGTCATGATGTTCAAGCCCTCGTTGCTGATGTGGTTAAGCACAGAGTACAAGGTGGTGGTTTTGCCGCTCCCGGTCGGCCCGGTCATCAAAATGATGCCTTCCGGGCGAGCGATCATCAGTTTGAGCTGATCCAGTTGATCGTCGTCAAGCCCCAAGCCTTCAAGCGGAACGATGCCTTTTTGCCGATCCAGAATACGCAAAACGATGTTCTCACCGTGAATCGTCGGCTGTGACGCCACCCGGAAATCAACTTGACGACCGCGCATATTGAGCGAAATGCGCCCATCCTGCGGCGCACGCGTTTCGGCAATATTCATCCCGCTCAGCACCTTAATGCGTACCACCATGGCCGACCAATAGGATTGATGCAAAGCGCGAATCTGACGCAAGATACCGTCGATGCGGTAGCGGATACGCAAAAAACTGCTCTCCGGCTCAAAGTGAATATCGGACGCGTCGCGCTTAACGGCGTCGGTCAAAATTGAATCGATCAGTCGCACAACCGGCTGGCTGTACTCGTCGGAAGAAGCCTGTAGTCCACGGAAATCGATTTCACCCGTTTCAATTTCGTGCAGGATGCCGTCGATCGACAACTCGTACCCGTAATACTGATCAATCGCCCGGGCAATTTCCGCCTCGCCTGCCAACAGCGTGTCAATCTCAAAGGTATCGTTGTTCAGCGAGCGAATTTTATCGAGCGCGACGATGTCGTTGATGTCCGAAATAGCGACGGTCAGACAGGCGCTCTGCTGGTCATAATCCAGCGGCAATAAATGATGGCGTTTAGCAAAATCACGCGGCACCAATTTCAGCGCAGCCGGATCAACAACGGCGTTTTTGAGATCCACACTGGGCTTGCCCAGACTTTCCGACAGCGCTTCGCGCAGGGTGGTTTCTGTGACAAACCCGAGCGCAACCAACAGCTTGCCGACGGGTTGATTGGACTTCATCTGCTCTAGCAAAGCGATGCGCAGCTGATCCTCGCTGAGAATCCCTTTGTTGATCAGAACCTGACCCAGCGGCTGACGGTGTGGCTGATTCTCGGCAGTCATATTGGGCACCTAATGATCAAAACTGCCGTAACTCGGCCAAACGCTTCTCGACGATCTGACGATCAAAATGATCGGCGAAACGCGCGCTTTGCGTGTCGGCAGCACTCAATGCCGCACTGTAGTAGGTCGCGGCCAGCTTGCTTTGATGCAGCTGATCCAAACTAATGGCCAGATTCAGTAAATAGTCCGCGTTATTAGGCTCAGCCGAATAGGCGTGAAAGTAGGCTTGTTGCGCGTCACTCCAACGACGTTGATGCGCGTACAAATTGCCCAGGGCAAAGTTCAAGGCGGGCGCATCAGGTTGATTCGTCAATAAAGTTTTAAGCCGACTCTCCGTCTGCGCTGGATCGCCATAAGCATTGAGGTTGAGCAGACCGGCTTGCGCATTCACTTCGCTCGGATCGGCTTCAAGCACGCGCAGGTAAAGCTCAGCCGCACGTTCCAACTGGTTCTGACGCAAAGCAACTGCCGCCAAACCGAGCAAAGCATCGATGTTGTTCGCATCGGCACGCAATACCTGGGTGTAGTCTTTGAAGGCCGCGTCTAATTGACCGCCCTGAAAAAACTCGTAAGCGCGATTGAGTAGCAGATTTGGGCGGGGCGTATTCACCGTCAGCCGAATGGCAGGCGCTGTTTTAGCCGACGAAGTAAGAGGAGGAGGCGACGATCTGTCGGGCGTCACTGCCTGATTATTCTGATCTAGCGACGTGGCTGGTTTGTCTTGCGCACTCGCCAATGAGCGCAAACTGGTACTCAGAATCAAAGGCGGAATGGCTAAATCGGCAGACGACGGTGGCACACTGTTGACGCTGTTGTTTGTCCTGGCAGAACTATCTGTCGATAGCCCAGGCTCTGATAATCCGGTCATGACTTGAGGTGCCGGTAAGGCGGGGGGGGCAACCGGCTGCCAGCGTAACCAAGCAAACGCCAGCGCCGCCAAAAGCAGGAGCGCGAGGGGCAACGCCCAGAGCATGTTGGCCTTGGCGTTAAAACCTTGCTTCACAATAAAGGCATTGCGCACGAGCTGACGGTCTTGCTCGTCTTGCTGCGCAAGCGCTGCGGTCTCACTTGAGGCAAATGAAGGGGACGAATTCAAGCTGATGTGCGTTGTCGTATCTGCTTGTGCGCGCGGAAACGGCGTTTCTAAAGCCTTGTCTTTCGCTTTGTCTTTCGCCGGACTGATTCCCCAGTCAAGTTCGAGCCTGGCCGCATCGTGTAAGGGCTTTTTGAGCTGCGCATCAAAAGGCAAATCCAAGCGCAAAGTTTGGCTATTATCCGGGGCTGCCGCCGCGCCCTGCACCGGCAGCGTCAGCGTGTCATCCTCAAGGGCTAGCGCGCTCTTGCTGCCCTCTGCCGGTATCGGGTGCTGAGGCTGGCTGCGTACATCGCCCTGAACAGGCTCGCTACGCTCAGTAGCTGAGCGCTTAGCGGCTTCAGCTCTTTTGAGTGCATCGAGCAACAGGCTCATGGCATCACGCTCCCCACCTCGTTCGATTTCCCAGCTTTCTCACTGCCCGCGCCAGAGAACCCGGTGAGAGAGCGCTGCGTTCGGTCAACCTTGTTACTTAGGAAATCTGACTTGGGCACCAGCGAGCGCAGAGAACGAAAGTCCCCGTCCAGACTGGCGTCTTTGAGCACAATCGGGCGCAAGAAAACGACTAGTTCCGTTTTTCTGCTTTGCTCACGACGCTGTTTGAACAGATTACCGAACAGCGGGATCCCCGAAACACCGGGCACCCCGTTGTCTTGTGATTCGATACGTTCCTCGATCAAGCCCCCCATCACAGCGATATTGCCGTTCTCGACACGGATGACAGACTCCATTTCACGCGTGCGCACTACTGGAATTTTGCTATCAATCGGTTGAATACTGCAGCTGCTAACGCCAAAACCGCAGGGATTCTTCAAAGAAGGATTGGGGTCACTGACAAAGTCTACGATGCTGGAAATGCTCGGGCGAATGTTCAACATGACGGTATCGGCCTCGTTAATTTGCGGCGTTACATTCATGACAAAACCGACCGGGACAGACTGCAAGGTGGTCGTAAAGGTTGTCGTCGAGGTATTCGCCGTCGCCGTAGTGTCGGCCTTGACGGTAAAGAACACTTTGTTATCAACAACCTTGAGCACAGCAGTTTGGTTATTCATGACCGAGAGCTTCGGACTAGACAGAATCTTCACCGTGCCAAAAGCTTCTAACAGCTTAATCTCTGAGGTGAAGTTTCCAGAAGCGGTGTTTTTATAGCCCAGCGACAGCAAGGTGGCCGGCGCATTAGCATCAACAGCCGCCGTTTGCTTGATCGTAAACCCAGCTTTGCCCAAGGGAATCACGCTCCAGTCGACGCCTTGTTGAAACTCATCACTCAGGCTTACCTCGGCAACCGTCGCCTCGATCAATACCTGGCGCTTGATGGTAAGCATGATCTGATCAAGAAACTGTTGGATTTTTTCATGCTGACGACCCGTCGCGCGGATAGAAATAACGCCCGCTTCAGCATTCACAATGACCGAAGCAGCTTCACGGAAAGTCGTTCGCCGCACAACCGTACTGCCCGAGTTTTGTAACGAAGCAGGATTGGGACTGCTGGCCAAACTCGCTGCATTCTGCCCACCGCGCGCATTGTTTGCCGGATTAGCCCCGGTGCCCGTCGTGCTCTGCGTATTGGCTTGTTCGACTACCGTTTCGCTACTTCCGTCAGGCAGAACCTTATCTGTTTCGCGCAACAGATCTTTGATGTTTTGTTCCAGCTTGGCCCAGAAATGGTTTTGCGATTTGTTGTCGATGCGGGTCAGCGAGTTATTTGCGCCAGAACCGCCCGTGCTCCCTCCACCAGCGCTACTCGTACCACTACTCGGCGCACCCGAAGCAACCTGCGTGGTAATCGCCACGCTACCGCTGGTATCTCGCTCCATATTGAGGTAGTCGACAACGTAGTTATGTAAATAGGGCGTATCGGGCATGACCACCAAGTTACCGCCCTCAAGCTCAAAACGGATATCCGCCTGCTTGGCAATCCGGCTGAGCAATTGCGGCAAGGTCTGATCAATTGCGTTCAGCGAGATAAGCCCCGTAATGCCCGGATGAATATCGACGTTTAATTTGGCGTCACGCGCCAAGGCGAACAGCAGATCATCGGCTTTGACGTTATTCACTACGACGCTGTAGGTTTCGCTCTTAGCGCCTGCTTTCGGTTTAGGTAGCGTCACATTTTG
>JAZKFR010000065.1:9488-46111 GCA_040386295.1 Pseudomonadota bacterium
TTGCGCGCGTGGCGCGAGCTCATCGCTTCTCGCATTGGGCGCAGTGCTATCGATCAGATGCGCCGAAGAGGGTGTTTTTACGGTCGGCGCAGGAACACAAGCGCTCAACAAAAACAAGGTCAAGAGAACAGGAAAAATTCGTAGGCGCATACCGTTTTTCTGTCAAATGGGGTGATGGATAGTAGCATGCTGAACCGCTGGCAAATCTGCCGCGCCAGCCTCAGTAAAGCGAGTCAGTCGGGTGCTGAACGACGCGGCAATTCAGAGCGTAACTGCACAAGCTGACGGATATAGGGCGGATTTTGCTGATAGCGAACCGTCTCCGGCCAGGAGGATAGCGCCGCCTCGGCGAGCACATAATCAGGGTAGTCGCCGTAAATAAAGCCCAGTAGATTGCGGCCTGCTAGCTCAAAACGATACGTGCGCACCTGCTCAAGTTTGAGAAAACTACGGTTGGACTGAAGCCAGTGTTTCGCCTCTTGCAGCGCCTGCGGATCAGCCGCGTCGACACTGAGTAAATGGACAAAGTAATGCGTATCCGGCGCGCTCATCAGCCACTCGGCCGTGCTGGCCATACGCTCACCAAGATCGGCGCTAGAGAACGCTTCAACAACCGGCTTCGACGCAGTAGCGCTAGGCATAGGGGGCATCAACGCGCGCGCCAGCAAAGCATTGGGTGAGGCGGTTTCTTGCAAAAAGGGCAAGGTAGCGCGCCCCGCAAGCACTAGATAGCCAACGACCAGCAGAGATGAAACGGTAACGAGCAGAACCACAAGCCACGGGACTCTCCTAGCAAACGCTTGCGGTATGGGCGTAATGCGCGCGTCGCGAATCGCCGCTTTAACCTGGAGGCGACCAATTTGGTGTTTATTTTCGGCAAAAGCAGCAAGCAAAGCCTTGGTCGCCAGGATATTGATGCGCCGGGTTAAGCCCTCAGAGGCTTGCCAAATCATCTGGATCGCCGTCGCGCTAAACAAGTCCGGGCCGTGATACCCGGCAGCACGCATACGGAACATCAGATAGCTCCCGACGTCATCGCGACGCAGTGCGAGCAAATCAAAATTGTGCGTAATGCGCTCTTTGAGCTGGCGCATTCCAACCTCGTTCAGACGGGTATCAAGCTCTGGCTGACCAAATAGAACGATTTGCAACAATTTATGCCGGTTCGACTCCAAATTGGAAAGCAGACGCACTTCTTCCAGCGTCTCACTCGGCATGGCATGGGCTTCATCAATCAAAATCACCACCTGCCGTCCCGCCGCATAAAGTTCGAGCAAACGCGCTTGCAGCATGCGCAACAGCAGATGCGTATGTTGTTCAGCGAACGGCATTTTCAGTTCGTTGGCAATCGCGTAGAGAATTTCGTCACGTGAGAGCGAAGGATTGGCCAAATAAACGGTCTCAACCTGCGACGGCAGGTTTTCTAGCAGCATCCGGCACAACATCGTCTTGCCGCTGCCGACTTCACCCCCGACCTTGACGATTCCTTCGTCGTGCGTAATCGCGTAAATCAAGGCCTCCAGCGTGGCGCCTCGCTTTGCGCCGGTGAAAAAAAAGTCTGTGTGCGGGGTAATCCGAAAGGGAATCTCTCTTAAGCCAAAATGGTCGAGGTACATCAGAAGCCCTTAGCTAATGACTCAATGCGGTTGTATAGGGTAGTGCGATTAAGTCCAAGCAGACGCGCCGCTTGGCTAACATTACCCTGAGTCAGCTTGAGCGCGGCCTCGATATAAGCGCGTTCGGTTGCGGCCAGCAGTTGATCCAAGCTGAAAGCTGTTCGCGATTGCAAACGTCGACTGGCCGTCTGCACAAAAGCCTCATCCTCGGGCGTAGCGGCCGCACCCTCTTGGGACGAAGGCAAGCTGGACTGAACAAAAACACTGTCCTGCAAATCAAACTCAGCCTCCAACTCGGGCAAAGAGACGACACGTCCGGCGTATTTGGCGCTCAAACGAATAACCACGTTGCGCAGCTCGCGTACATTGCCCGGAAAGCTGTAGTGCAACCAAGCAGCGCGCGCTTCGTCGCTTAAGGAGAAGGACGCATTCTTAGTCTGCGTGGCGTAAAGCAAGCGAAAATGCTCAAGCAACAGCAGCTTATCTTCGCCCATATCACGCAGCGGGGGCACACTGATCGAGAAAACAGAAAGACGATGGTACAAATCAGCGCGAAAATTCCCGGCGCGCACCTCTTTGCGCAAATCACGATTGGTCGCGGCAACGATACGGGCTCGACTGATGCGTGTTTCGCTTGCGCCAAGGCGTTGGTACTCGCCATTTTCCAAAACACGCAATAGCTTGGCTTGCAAATCAAGCGCTAACTCGCCAATTTCGTCGAGAAACAAAGTGCCATCGGCAGCGTCTTCAAAGCATCCTGACTTGGCGCTGGTCGCCCCCGTAAAGGCGCCTTTACTGTAGCCAAACAGCGTGGCCTCGACCAAGTTAGCGGAAAGCGCAGCGCAGTTGAGCGCGAGGAACGGTTTATGCCGACGTTGCGTACCGGTATGCAAACAATAGCTAGCGATAATTTCCTTACCACTACCCGACTCCCCCTCGATCAACACAGGAAAGGGCGAATCAGCGTACTGCTCAAGCTGCAAACGTAGCTTTTGAATAGGCGGACTATGGCCGATCAAGGGCGAGGTGGAGGGCGTGCTTTGCTGTTCAAGATCAACCCGACGAAAAGTCAGCGCACGCTCAAGCACCACACGCAACGCGCCAAGATCACACGGCTTGGGCAAAAAATCCACAGCGCCCAAAGTACGCGCGTGGCGCGCATTGCTCTCATCGTTTTGCCCAGACAAAACAACAATGCGTACCTCTGGCGCAATGTTCAGCAAAGCAAGGATCAAAGCAAAGCCCTCGTCAGGCTGATGCGGCGACGGGGGAAGACCAAGATCAACCAAAGCCAGCTGCGGCACGCGCCGCAATTCACGCAATAACTGCTCGCTATGACGGCGCGAATGACTGGTCAGCACGTCAAAATGCGGGCTAAGCGCAAAACTGAGCGTATCCGTGATCAAGGGATCGTCATCAACGATCAGCAACAAGGGCTTGGGTGTTGCAAGCAATTCGGGTGAATTTAAATGCGCCATAACGAAAATGTACAGACACGTAAGAGGCGTCACCGCCGCCTTCATTTCAGCTCAAATCAACATTGCGCCGGCGACACCGAGCAAATCGTCAATATTGGGAAAAAAATTTACGTCTCTATTTACCCCCAGGAACATAGAAGCTCATTATTTCATAGTTAGTGAGCTGCTCTCTTCGTGATTCTGGACAAAAATCAACAGCAAAGCTTCATTCCGATATTCCAATAGGCATAGGGCAATAGGCATCGGGTATAATCACCAGCTATTTTTTGTTTCCGAGACAACGCAGTGCCCACCGACAACCTAGTCGAAATCGACAAACTCAGCTTTGCCTACGACGAAAGAAAAATCCTCAAAGGAATCGATATGACGATTCCTCGCGGAAAAGTCGTCGCCATCATGGGTGGCTCTGGCTGCGGCAAAACAACTTTGCTGCGCCTGATCAGCGGCCAATTAAAGCCCAGCCACGGCGACGTTCGTGTTGACGGCGTCAGCGTTCCCAAAATGTCGCACCAAGCCTTGTACGCGTTGCGCCGACGCATGGGCATGCTGTTTCAGTTTGGCGCGCTATTTACCGACCTTTCCGTTTTTGAAAATGTCGCCTACCCGATTCGTGAACATACCGATCTGCCAGAAGAGCTGATTCGCGATATGACCTTGCTCAAACTCAACGCAGTCGGTCTACGCGGGACGCAAGCTTTGATGCCAAGATCGCTTTCTGGCGGTATGGCGCGCCGCGTCGCACTGGCGCGCGCCATTGCTTTAGACCCCATGTTGATCATGTACGACGAACCCTTTACCGGGCTCGACCCCATCTCGCTCGGCGTCATCGGGCAACTGATTCGCCGTTTCAACGATGCGCTGGGTGCAACATCGATCATGGTCACCCACGACATCCATGTCTCGTTGCAAATCGTCGATTACGTGTATTTCATGTCCGACGGCGCCGTCGTCGCACAAGGCACGCCCGACGAGATTCGTGCTTCGCAAGACCCATTTGTGCATCAATTCATACACGCTGAAGCAGATGGTCCCGTGCGTTTTGACTACCCTGCGCCACCGCTCGCGCAAGAGCTACTGAGGGAATCCGCGCATGGCTAAACTGATCGATGGCCTCACCAAGCTAGGCAATAGCTGCAATAACGCGCTGCAAAAACTGGGCTTCGCCGCACGCTTCTTCGTGATGATCTTGCTTTACTCCGGTCAATCCTTTCGGCGCATTCATTTAACGCTGCGCGAAGTGTATTTCTCAGGCGTGTTATCGCTCATCATCATTCTCGTATCAGGCTTGTTTGTCGGCCTCGTACTCGGCCTGCAGGGGTACGAAACCTTGCAGCGTTATGGATCGGCAGAAGCACTCGGCATTCTTGTTGCGCTGTCCCTGACCCGCGAGCTGGGCCCCGTCGTCGCCGGTCTGCTCTTTGCCTCGCGCGCGGGCTCGGCGATGACTGCCGAAATTGGCCTGATGAAAGCGACTGAGCAAATCACGGCGATGGACATCATGGCCGTCAATCCGATTGCGCGCGTCATTGCGCCACGCTTCTGGGGTGGCGTCATCGCCATGCCGCTACTGGCCGCGATGTTCTCAGCCATGGGCATTCTCGGAGGCTATTTAATCGGTGTCGTCTTTATCGGCGTAGACGAAGGCTCTTTCTGGTCACAAATGCAAGCCGCAGTCGATTTTCGCAGCGACATTTTGAACGGGATTATCAAAAGCTTCGTCTTCGGTGTTGCCGTATCGCTCATTGCCGTTTTTGAGGGATACGATTCACTACCAACAGCAGAGGGCGTTTCACGCGCCATCACACGTACCGTGGTCAACTCGGCACTAGCGATTTTGGCGCTAGATTTTGTGCTGACCTCTTTTATGTTCAGGGGGATTTAATGAGTCGTAAGTTACTCGATCTGTGGGTCGGTTTTTTTGTTGTGCTGGGCCTCGCCGCACTCTTGTTTTTATCGCTCAAGGTGGGTAATTTGTCCGCCTCGAATTTTATGGAAACTTATCCGCTCACAGCCAAGTTTGATAATATCGGCGGCCTGAAAGTGCGCGGCCCCGTAAAAAGCGCTGGCGTAGTCGTCGGTCGAGTCGGTGAAATTCGTTTTGACCCAAGCACTTACGAAGCCGTAGTCACGCTCAATATCGACGCGCGCTACCACTTCCCGAAAGATACCTTTGCTTCGATTCTGACCGCCGGTTTGCTCGGCGAGCAGTACGTCGGTTTAGAGGTTGGCGGTGACGAAAAAATGCTCAAGTCTGGCGATGCCATTGCCATGACGCAATCAGCCGTCGTGCTAGAAAAGCTGATCAGCCAATTTCTTTTTAGCAAAGCAGCAGAAACACCTGATAAAAAATAAGACGAGATTTTACCCAGATCACCCTGGCAAATCTGACACGCTAAGGCTGCGCACAGCGCAGCTACGTTAGCAAAAAGACCTCGCCTAGACATGACACAGAAAGACGCATCGTGAGCGATCTAAAAGAAACGATTAACCACCTTACCCGCCGTAGCTCGGCGCTCCTGCTCGTCGTCGCCCTGAGCGGGCTAAGTGCTTGCGCGACCAGCTCCAGTCTCGAGCAGAACCCAAAAGACCCTTACGAGGGCTTTAACCGCGCCATGTTCGCCGTCAACGAAGGCTTGGATCACGTGATCAAGCCAGTCGCTCAAGGCTATGATGCAGCGGCGCCCTTACCCGTCAAAACAGCGGTGGGTAACTTCTTCGGCAACATTCTTGATGTTTGGACGGCACTCAATAACCTGCTGCAAGGCAAAGGTGAACAGGGTTTTTCTGACGTGGGTCGAGTTCTCGTTAATAGCACCGTCGGCATTCTCGGTGTTTTTGATGTCGCCAGCGATATGGGTCTCGCCAAACACTCAGAAGACTTCGGACAAACGCTTGGCAAGTGGGGGGTTAGTGATGGTCCTTACTTCTTCTGGCCGATCATCGGGCCGCGTACCGCACGGGACACCGTGGGCTGGGGTGTTGATATTTACACCGACCCCGTTTCACGCTTGAACGACATCCCTGTGCGCAACAGCCTGAGCGGAACACGCCTGGTCGACAAGCGAGCCGGCTTGCTACCGACAGACGAAATCGTTGAAGAAGCCGCCTTTGACAAATACACCTACATTCGCGACGCCTATCTTCAGCATCGCCGCAGCGAAATATACGATGGCAACCCTCCGCGCGAAAGCTGGCCAAACCAGCCAACTAGCGACGATAGCAGCGACAACAGTAATACCAGCGGCGCCCAATAAGGGCTCCGCCCACCTCAAGAGACAATCAAAATGCACGTGAAGCCCCTATTCGCAGGATTACTTTTACTCCTCTCTTCTAGCGTTCTGCTAGCACAGGACGCATCACCCGACGTCTTCATCAAAAACGTGACCGAAGAAGTGCTGAGCGTCGTCCGGCAAGACAAAGAAATTCAGAACGGCAGCACCAGAAAAGCCATCGCCCTGGTTGAAAACAAAGTGCTGCCTAACTTCAATTTTCAACGTATGACTGCCTTAGCCATGGGGCGTGACTGGAACAAAGCGACGCCACAGCAAAAAGAACGCCTGGCCGAGGAGTTCAAAACCCTGCTCATGCGCACCTATTCCAACGCGCTGACCAGTTACAAAAATCAGACCGTAGTCTACAAACCGACCAAGCTGAAAGGTGATGAGAGCGATGTGGTCGTCAGAACAGAAATCGTCCAGCCCGGTAACAAAGCGATTCCCCTCGACTACGCCGTCGTAAAACAGGGTAATGACTGGAAGATTTATGACGTGCTGGTTTCAGGAATTAGCTTAGTCACGAACTACCGTGAAACCTTTTCGCGCGAAATACGGAGCAATGGAATCGACGGGCTGATCGAGATGTTGGCCAACAAAAACAAACAATTGGAAGTCGGGAAAAAATGATCGAATCGGGCGCAGACGGACTGCGTGTCACCGTCCCTATGCTGATTACGAACGCCAGCAGCTTACTCGCCGCAGGCCAAGCTCATCTCGGCAGTAGCGGGGAAAAGGTGTTTGATTTATCAGCCGTAACGCAGGCTGACTCCTCCGCCCTAGCGCTTGTTTTCGCTTGGCTGCGGATGGCACAAGCGCACGGGGCACAACTACGTATCACTCACCCCCCCGCCAGCTTGCTCAGCTTGGCTCAGCTTTATGGTGTGAACGAACTATTACCGCTGGGCTGACTGCCTCAATCCTTGCCTAAACCGGTTTGCTCATCGCAACAGGCGGCGCGCCAGTAACACCGCTACGCCACACCCCCTATCACACACGATCACGCGCCACAGCGTGCATCATCTGGATGACTAAACACCATGGGCATCGCTGTTTCAATTCGACAGATCCGCAAGCGCTTTGACCAACTTCAAGCGCTAGACGGTATTTCGCTAGATATTGAGGAAGGTGAATTTTTCGGCTTATTAGGTCCCAACGGCGCCGGAAAAACGACCTTGATTTCCTGTCTTGCCGGCTTGGTTCGTCCTGACGCGGGGCAAATGCACGTACTCGGCCATTCTGTCATCGACGACTACCGCGCAGCGCGGCGTCTCTTAGGCGTAGTGCCGCAGGAGCTGGTATTCGACCCTTTCTTCTCCGTACGCGAAACGCTACGCATCCAGTCAGGCTATTTTGGTTTGCGTAAAAATGATGACTGGATCGACGAAATTCTGGCCAATCTTGACCTGACAAGCAAGGCAGATACCAATATGCGTCGTTTATCTGGCGGCATGAAACGGCGTGTGCTGGTAGCACAAGCCTTGGTGCACAAACCGCCCGTCATCGTTCTGGACGAGCCTACTGCTGGCGTCGATGTCGAATTGAGACAGGGGCTCTGGAATTTCATTCAACGACTTAACGCCCAAGGGCACAGCATTATTTTGACGACGCACTATCTAGAAGAAGCCGAAACTTTGTGCGGGCGTATCGCCATGCTCAAAAATGGGCGCGTCGTCGCACTAGATAGCACACGCAATTTACTGGCTCGCTTCGCTGGCCACACGATGAACGTGCGCCTAGCGAATGCCAGCGTTCTACCCGCAGCCCTGCGCGCTCAGGCAAGTGAACAAGCAAACGGGAATTGGCTGTTCCAGCTGGCGAGCTATGCTGAAGTTGAGCAAACACTCGCCGTCCTGCGCGAGGCAAACTGCACGATCGAGGACTTGCGGCTAGCGCAAACAGATCTTGAAGATGTTTTCGTCGGCTTAATGCAAAACGCAGCTCACGCAGAGCAAGCGCAAATCGGAGCAGGCAAATGAACGGATTCCGCACCCTCCTGTACAAAGAAGTCCTGCGTTTCTGGAAGGTCAGCTTCCAAACAGTTGCCGCGCCGGTGCTCAGCGCCCTACTCTATTTGTTAATTTTCTCGCATGTACTCGACGGACAAACGCAGGTTCATGGCGTGCCCTACACGGCGTTTCTGATCCCTGGCTTGGTCATGATGGCGCTGCTGCAGAACGCCTTTGCTAACAGCTCGTCTAGCCTGATTCAGTCGAAAATTACCGGCAGCATCGTCTTCGTACTGTTACCCCCAATTTCGTACGGCACCTTCTTTTTAGCCTATGTGGTCGCTGCTTTGCTACGTGGTTTGATGGTGGGTCTTGGCGTTTTATTAGTCACCTTCTTTTTCGCGCCGCTACACTTTGTAGCCCCCGCTTGGATTTTGCTCTTTGCCATGCTGGGGGGAGGAATGTTCGCGGTATCTGGTGTAATTGCTGGGATTTGGGCAGAGAAATTTGACCAATTGGCCGGCTTTCAGAACTTTTTAATCATGCCGCTCACCATGCTCTCCGGGGTTTTCTACTCGATTCACTCGCTGCCACCCTTCTGGCAAAGCATCTCGCACCTCAACCCTGTTTTTTACATGATTGACGGCTTTCGCTTTGGCTTTTTCGGCGTCTCCGACGCGTCGCCAATACTCAGCCTAGCCGTCGTCACCTTTAGCCTCCTGTTCGTCTCCACCCTGACCCTAGCCATGCTGCGTAGCGGTTACAAATTGAGGTACTAAAACGATGATGAGCCCCGAGCAAGTACAAGAACTGATCGCCCAAGGACTGGATTGCACGCATCTGCAGGTTCAGGGTGATGGTCACCACTTTGAAGCATTGATCGTCAGCAGCCTGTTCTCCGGCAAGAGCCGGGTTCAGCGTCAGCAGTGCGTTAACGCCGTTTTACGCAAGCATTTTGATAGCGGCGAACTACACGCGCTGTCGATGCAAACACATACCCCTGAGGAATGGTCTAGCTCCTCAACAACGGACTAGAAACGTGGACAAATTATTGATTAAAGGGGGGATTTCGCTGTCTGGCGAGATTGCCATCTCCGGCGCAAAAAATGCTGCGTTGCCGATCATCTGCGCCGGTTTGCTCAGCGCCGATCCATTGCAATTGTCTAACGTGCCGCATCTGCAAGACATCTCGACGATGCTCCGCCTGCTCGCTCAAATGGGCGTCGTCGTCACCCTCGATGATGCAGATGGCTTGCGTTTAGACAGCAGCGCATTACACAACCCGGTAGCGCCGTATGACTTGGTCAAAACCATGCGCGCCTCGATTCTTGTTCTCGGCCCCTTACTCACGCGCTTCGGCGAGGCGCGAGTTTCACTGCCGGGCGGATGCGCGATCGGCGCACGACCGGTCGATCAGCACATCAAAGGCTTGCAGGCTATGGGCGCTGAAATACAGGTCGAGCACGGCTATATCCACGCAACTATTAGTGCAGGCAAACGCCGCCTTCAGGGCGCACGCATCATCACCGACCTAGTTACCGTCACCGGCACAGAGAATCTGATGATGGCAGCGGTTTTGGCTGAGGGTGAGACGATTATCGAAAACGCAGCGCGCGAACCAGAAGTCGTCGACCTAGCCAATTGCCTAATCGCTATGGGCGCACACATCTCTGGTGCTGGCAGCGATACGATCCGCATCCTGGGCGTTGATCGTTTGCATGGCGCACAGCACGCCATCATGCCGGACAGAATCGAGACAGGAACCTATCTTTGCGCCGCAGCCGCCACAGCTGGCCATGTCCGCTTAAGCAAAACCAAGGCCTGTTATCTCGACGCCGTGATCGACAAATTAATCGAAGCCGGCTGCCAGATCAGCACGCAGGCAAGTGACGATCGATACGATGTGATCACCCTCAAAGCGCCGTCTAGACTCAAGGCAGTTGGCCTGCGTACGGCACCCTACCCGGCCTTTCCAACCGATATGCAGGCACAGTTCATGGCGATTAACTGTGTTGCCGACGGCGCCGCAGTAATTCGAGAAACCATCTTTGAAAACCGTTTCATGCACGCGGTGGAGTTGATACGTCTTGGCGCCGAAATCAAAATTGACGCCAATAACGCGGTTGTCAGCGGCGTCGCCAAGCTTGAAGGCGCAACCGTGATGGCCACCGACTTGCGCGCTTCGGCAAGCTTGGTCATTGCCGGGCTAGTTGCTCAAGGCGAAACGCTGATCGAACGGATTTATCACCTAGATCGTGGCTACGAACGAATCGAGGAGAAGCTCAGCAAATTAGGCGCTTGCGTCAAACGCATGCACTAAGCCACTAAGCGCGATCAGTCGACGCGCGCCAAGGTCGATTTAGACAAAGGTGGATTTTGTGCGAAGTACTTCTTCAAGCCGGACAGAATCGCTTCGGCCATTTTGTCTTGGTAAGCCTCGTCGTTCAAACGCTGCTCCTCAACCGGATTAGAAATAAACGCGGTTTCGATCAAAATAGACGGGATGTCGGGCGCTTTAAGCACCGCAAAGCCAGCCTGTTCGACAATCGCTTTATGCAGACGGTTGATATTGCCTAATTCATTGAGTACGGATCGCCCCAACTTCAGGCTGTCGCTGATCGTCGCCGCCTGCGACAAATCCAGCAAAGTACGCGCCAGCACCGGGTCACGCACGTTGATATTCACCCCACCAATTAAATCAGCTTCGTTCTCCTTCTGCGCTAAATAACGCGCAGCCGAGCTTGAGGCACCGCGCTCGGACAAGACGAAAACGGAAGAACCACTCGCATCCGGCTTAACAAAAGCATCCGCGTGGATCGAAATAAAAAGATCGGACTGAATACGCCGTGCTTTCTGCACACGCACATGCAGCGGTACAAAAAAGTCGGCATCACGCGTCAGCACTGCACGCATATTCTGCTGAGCATCTATTTTTTCCTTCAGGCGCTTTGCCACGGACAAAGTGACATGCTTCTCATAACTACCCGCACGCCCCACCGCTCCAGGATCTTCTCCGCCATGACCCGGGTCTAAGGTGATAATCAGCATCCGCTCGGTTTGGTTTTTATCCTGTGCTTTTGCATTGCCCGCATTGCTTGCTTTACCGGCTGGCTCACTCACGGCACGATCAAGCGGCGCCGACGGCACTGTTTTTTGTTGCAATAGTGCGAGCAAAGGATCTGGCGGGTTCAGCGGATACACGTCCAAAACCAGGCGATGGCCATAGCCAGCGATGGGTTGTAAAACAAAGACCTGCGTCCTTACCTCATTCTTCAACTCCATAACCAAACGGACGACCCCAGGTTTATACCGTCCAGCACGCAAGAGCCGGATATTAGGGTCATCCGAGGTGATCTTATCGCCCAAGCTGGACAACACGCTGTTCAGCTCGATGCCCTCTAAATCGACAACCAAGCGCTCGGGATTCTTCACCGAGAATTGGCTGTATTTGACTGGCGCATCACATTCAATCGTCACCCGCGTGTAGTCCTCAGCGGGCCACACACGTACCGCCAAAATCGTCGGATTTTTACTCGCTACGCTGGCACCGCTTGCTTGTACCGACAGCAATAACAGTGTGCCGGCAGCAAATTTCAGCAGCCTTCTGCGTTCATGATCGTCGGGATCAGTCGTGCCAGGAGTGCCGGAGATTGGTGTAAATAACTCAGACATCGCACGCCCTCCGCACGGTCAGCAAACAGCTCGAGTCGACGCCCGTCCCCATGTGTGTGCAAAACACATCTGAGATCAGCCGGCGGCACGTAGCCCAAGGCTTTCTCAGGCCATTCAAGCAGGCACACAGCATCTGCACGGAAATACTCACTAAGACCTGCCTCCTCAAATTCTTCTGGCCGATTAAATCTATAGAAATCAAAATGATGGAAGTTTATACTAGAAAGAGCGTAAACTTCAACCAAGGAATAAGTTGGACTTTTGACAGCGCCTTTATGCCCGAGAGCACGCAAAATTGCACGGACTAAAGTTGTTTTCCCTGCACCCAAATCCCCGTCGAACCAGACAACCATTCCGGGCTTGAGTAAAGCGGCCATCTCCCCCCCTAACACACAGCTACTTGCCTCATCGGGTAAGCAAAAACCGAGCGTTTTCGGCAATGCTGAGGAGGTACACGGCGCAGCAGCGGAAAGCGCTTGCCCAGGCTGATCAGGCTGCTGCTCATTCTGCAACTCAGCTAAGCGCTTATGATGCGAATTAGGCACACACAACTCCAGACAAAATGACGCTCAAATCAGGCCTAAACATAGACTTCTCCGAACTCGCGAAGCAAATCAAGGAATGGGGACGAGCCCTCGGATTTGCCGAACTGGGAATTAGCAAAGCCGACGTCTCAAACGCTAGTCCCGCATTGATGCGTTGGTTAGCACTCGGACGACACGGCGAAATGGGTTATATGAGCCGACACGCCCATCTCCGCGCCGCGCCAGAACAACTGGTGCCAGGCACAGTCTCGGTGATCTCCGTGCGTCTCCCGTACTGGCCAGAGAACAAAGACGGCGGCCAAAACGCTCAGGCGCTAGCAGAAGCAGTACTCGCCACCCCCTCGCGCGCTTATATTTCGCGCTACGCTTTAGGCCGTGACTATCACAAACGCTTACGTAAACGCCTACAAAACCTAGCTGAAAAAATACAGGCAAGCCTAAGCGATTATGCGGCAGACGAACTAGACGACGAAGCCAGAGCAAGCCTTTTTTCCTACCGAGTATTTACCGACTCGGCGCCCGTCATGGAAGTCGAGCTGGCTCGTCAATCTGGCATCGCGTGGACGGGGAAGCACACTTTAGCACTGACACGGCAAGGCTCTTGGCATTTCTTAGGCGAGATTTATACCAACCTCCCCCTACCCGCAGACGAGGTGATCAGCGCACACTGCGGCGACTGTCAGCGCTGCATCGAAGTATGCCCAACACAAGCCATCGTTGCGCCCTACCAGCTCGACGCTAGACGCTGTATCTCTTATCTAACGATTGAACTAAAAGGCTCGATCCCGCTAGAGCTACGCCCACTGATCGGCAATCGAATCTACGGCTGCGACGACTGCCAGCTATATTGCCCATGGAATCGCTTCGCACAGCAAGGGGATCCAGATTTTGCAAATCGCAACGGACTTGAGCAGGCAAGCCTGATCGACCTGTTTCTCTGGACTGAAGAAGAGTTCCTGCAACGTTTGGCGGGTAGCCCGATTCGCCGCATCGGGCACGAACAGTGGTTACGCAATATTGCAGTCGGGCTAGGCAATGCTTTACGCAGCACAGACACCGATAGCCGCCCCATACTCAAGGCACTCAAGAATCGACACGCCCTTGCTTCACCTTTAGTCCGTGAACACATTGACTGGGCAATCGCCCAGTCAATGTCAGCAGCTCACACACAATGATGCGCAACGCCGGGCGCTATTTCTAACGCGCCGACGGCGCAGCACTTTCGGCAGACTCGCCGCCTAAAGTTTCTAGATAAACCCACTGCCCATTCTTCACCTGATAAATCGAAACCGAGCCGTTCATCAAATCACCGCGATCATCAAACATGATTTTTGAGGTGACCCCTTGATAAGCCGTTTGACTAATCTTGGGCAGAAACTTAAGCGGATCAACCGAATCAGCCCGCTTCATAGCATCCGCCATCACCATCACGGCGTCATAAACATAAGGCGCGTATAGCTGTATCTGACCGTATTGAGCAGCAAATTTTTCGGCAAAAGCCTTACCGCCTGGCATCTGATCAAGCGGCACCCCAGGCAAGGAACAGTACTGACCCTCTGTAGCAGCGCCCCCTAATTTAATAAACTCGGGCGTACAGCCGCCATCGCCGGTCAAGAACTGACTATTTAAACCCAGACGTTTCATCTGCCTAGACAACGGGCCGCCTTGAGCATCCATACCACCGTAGAAAACAAGCTGTGGCTTCTTAGATTTAACTTTAGTCAAAATCGCTGAAAAATCAGTGGCTTTATCGTTGGTAAATTCATTAGCAACCACTTTAATTCCCGCCGCCTCAACCGCCTTCTTAAATTCATCAGCCAGGCCTTGGCCATAAGCAGAGCGATCATCAATGATCGCCACCGTTTTCACCGCCAATTGCTTGGCTGCGTACGCGCCCAAAGTATGTCCCTGCTGGACATCATTGGCCATGACGCGAAACGCTGTCTTAAATCCCTGTTGGGTATATTTTGGATTGGTCGCCGAACCTGAAATTTGCGGAATGTTTGCTTGGGCATAAATTTGTGATGCAGGGATCGTAGTCCCTGAATTAAGGTGGCCAATGACCCCATTCACACCGGTATCAACTAATTTTTGCGCGACGATAGTTCCTTGCTTTGGATCTGCTTGATCATCTTCGGAGAGCAAATCGAATTTGACCTTAGCTCCGCCGATCTCAATTCCGGCTGCATTAAGCTCAGCAACCGCCATGCGCGCACCGTACTCATTATCTTTGCCCAAGTGTGCTTGCGGCCCCGTCAATGGAGCGACATGCCCGAGCTTAACCGTCACCATCCTTTTCTCGACGACTGAAGCGGTCGGTTCAGTAGCCTTTGGCGCAGGTGGTGGCGGCGAGTCTTTCTGACTACAAGCCACCAGCGTGGCTGCCGAAACAAGCATAGAGAGCAGAAGAGATGTACGAGGAAATGACATAAGCTGGCTCCAAAAATAAAGACGCCGGAAGACAGTAACACCGGCTCGTTTAACAAAAAACACTGAACATCCTAAATTCCAAGGCAGACGCAGTCTTACCGTAAGGTCTGCCGACCGAGGCCATGAACGACACAAGCAAGATAAATCAGGGTCAGAGTGTCCCCAGCCATCGCTCGTTTGTCAACAAAACTGCCACGCTCTGTTTCACGTGAAACAGAGCGTCAAAATTAGCTATGCTTTGGCTGCGGCTGCTCAAGTAGCTGCTTGAGCAGCCTAGCAAGGCGATAAGCCGATTGCGCAATTCTTTTTTCTGAGGCCGCCAGACTGCGTTGGTGAAAGGCAGACGTAATCACAGGGGCAGAATGCTCCGCAAGCGCCGAAGGCGGCAGCGGGTAGGCGATTGCGCGAGCCATCGCAGCGCTTTCAGACAACCACTGGCAAACCCCACCAAAAACAGCAAGCGACGGCGGGTAAGCACGAATCACTTTCGCTGCTTTTTTTGCCAAAGCGCCAGCACGTAACCAAGGCGGCCCAGGCAAGTCATCCCAATATGCATGCAGACTCATTGATGGAGAACGGGGTCGGAACGGATTGTGCACACGGAACAAATTGCCGCCTTCATCGCTATTTCCCGCCTCGTCATAGCGACTGAACGCATGCAAGGGTTGATGCGCATCAGCAAGCAGGTGAATTAACCACACCAGGGCATAGGCGCGTTGTGTCTCGCTAGCGTCTCGCCTGACGAGAATATAGGCAAGCGCACTAATCTGCTGGTCTAAACTGCCCGCCTGCACTCCAGGCTGTTTAAGCAAAGCATCGCGCTCATTCAAACACGCCGAGCGGTCTACGTAGTGCCACTCACGATGCCGTTCCATATCGGGAAAGCCTGCGAGTAGGGGCGTGGGCGACGCTTCATTAAGGTCATAAAAACGCCTATCCCCTTTAATCGCATCCGCCCAATTAGCCGCCTCGGTAAACACAAGCAAAGGAAGAGACGCGGATTCTCGATGTTCTCTGAGCCAAGACGGGTAATCAGGGTGCTGTTTGAGCAGGTACGTGACAATCTGTCGCGTCTGCGGATCTAGCTGTTGCCAAGCAATGTAGGCGCTTAAACGATGTCCGGCGGCATTCCATGCAAGCGCATTCGGAAGCACGCAGCAGAATGACAGCAGAACAAGCAGGGCGCGGAAAAATAGCCCTCTAGTTAGGCTCACTAAACTCATTAGATTTAACGATCAAGATAAATATCAGCCTGCGCAACGGGATCCTCTATGGGCTCAAGATGCGTTAGAACAGTCACGTTAGGCAGCACGGCACGAATATCGGCTTCTAAACGCTCTAACAGATCATGACCACATTGCACGGTCCAAGCGCCCGGAACCAGCACATGGACATCAACGAAACTTCGCGCGCCTGACTGCCGTGTGCGTAAGGCGTGGTAATCAATCCCCTGCTGCCGGTACCGCTCTAACACATCAACAGCCGCACGGTGCTGCTTAGGCGGTAAAGCGCAATCCATGAGGCCATCGGCTGAACGGCGCATCAGCAAGAACCCCGCCCAAAAAATATTACCGGCAATAATCAAAGCAATAACGGGATCAACCCAAAGCCATCCCGTCACATAAAAAACGGCAATCGCGACGATCACGCCCAAGGTCGTCCAAACATCAGTAATGAGATGCTTTGCGCTCGCCTCCAAAGTAATCGAGCGATAAATCCTAGCCCCTCTGATCAGTACGCGTGCAGTCGCAAAATTAATCACGGAAGCCACCATTGAAATAAGGATTCCAATGCCTAATTGATTGATTTCTTGAGGGTGCAGCAAGCGTTCAATCGCAGCCACGCTAATCGCCAGCGCAGCAAAACAAATCAAAAGCCCCTCAAACCCACTAGAAAAATATTCCGCTTTGCCATGGCCATAGGCATGCTGCTCGTCCTCAGGACGCGCCGCGATACTCAGCATAACCAACGCCATCAAAGCACTAGCAAGATTAACCAGGGATTCGAGCGCATCCGAAAGAAGCCCAACTGAATCAGTCAGCCACCAGGCGATGGTTTTCAGCGCAATCGTTACCAAGGCGGTAGCAATCGATAGCCAAGCATAAGGTCGGATACTGCTGGAAATCATCTTGTGTCCTGTTATGGGCCGGTAGATCAAATAAAAATTTGGCGCGTTAAATAAGCGCCCGCACAGCTGGCTATTGCCAGCGCAGCGCATTCTATTCCATTTCTTCTTCGATAAATGGCAAGCTAAAAGCATAGATAAAGCGCTATAAATTTAAACAAACAGCGCTACTAAAAGAATGCGTTCAGCCCGCAACAAAGAATGGATTGCGGGGCAAAGTAAAAGCAGCTACATCAGGGCTGAACTACCGCCTATTAGAAGGCATACCTTGCAGCGAAAAACACGCTCAATTCATTGGAAAGAATCGAATTTATTCATTCCGGGTGCAAATTCTCGCAAAATGCTTCAGGCGTAAAAGATTTGCCTATTTCTAAGCTAAACTCAGGGGTCAAACAATTACAAATACCTTATCTTGCCTTCCTCAAAAACACCCTCTGCCGCCCGTTTCGCCAGGATACGGAAAGTTGCTGAAAGCGCACCGACGCAAAACAAGTCACTAGGACTGCCGGTCGATTCATTGGCCAACAGCCTGGTCTTGTCCGCACAAATCATTGCGGCAGTACGGGCAGGCAAAAGCCTGACAGAAGCACTCATCCCACTGGCCAAAGAGCCTTCTGTTGCACATGCTGCAGCACAGGACATAGCGTACGGTGTCCTGCGCCGTTACGCTTGGGGAGAGTTCATACTCGGGCAATTACTCAGCAAGGCGCTCTCGCATTTACCAACACACGCGCTTTTATTGGCAGCGCTTTATCGCCTTGAAACACGTCCCGACGCAGCACATACGGTTGTCGATCAAGCCGTGCTCGCCTCGAGCGAATTAGCTGGTGGTGTTTTTAAGGGGCTAGTCAACGGGGTGCTGCGCAGCTATCTGCGTCAACGTGACGCGCTGCTGGTCAAATTAAAGAGCAACGACGAAGCACAGTACCAACATCCCGCTTGGTGGTTAGCCCGACTGCGTCGCGCCTACCCATCCCAAACAGAGCAAGCAGAAGATTGGCAAACGATTGTCGCCACAGGCAACGCGCATCCCCCGATGAGCCTACGCGTCAATCAGCGTCGAACAACACAAACTGACTATCTGGAACGCCTGAAAAGCGTCGGCCTATTGGCTCAAGCCCATGGTGCCCAAGGATTAAAGCTAGCCAGCCCCGTGCCCGTCAGTGTTCTGCCCGGTTTTGCTGAGGGTCTCGTTTCAGTACAAGATATTGGCGCTCAGATGGCTGCCGAATGGCTAGCGCCTAAAATCGGCGCACGAGTGTTAGACGCTTGCGCTGCACCAGGGGGTAAAACAGCACATTTACTTGAGCAGTCCGACATCGATTTGTTAGCGCTCGATATAGACCCGATGCGCGTGCACCGTATCGGGCAAAATTTAAACCGCCTGGGCTTATGCGCACAGGTAAAGACGGCCGACTGTCGAGCTACGGATACCTGGTGGGATGGTAATCATTTTGACGCTATTCTGGCCGACGTACCTTGCTCTGCCTCCGGCGTCGTACGCCGTCACCCAGACATTAAATACTTACGTCGACAAAGCGATATCCAAAATTTTGTGCGCATACAAGCAGACATTCTCGACGCACTATGGCCTCTGTTGATGCCCGGTGGCCGGCTACTGTACGCCACCTGCTCCGTTTTTCCTGAAGAAAACAAAGCGCAAATCGACGCCTTCTTGGTTCGCCACAGCAAGGTCGAACGATTAAGAGAAGTTCAACTACTACCCAAAGCGGAACATGACGGCTTCTACTATGCGCTACTGGGCAAAGAACAGTAGTAATCGCTCACATTGCTTGCTCTGGGGCCACTCTAAGAGACGCCTGCGCAGTGTGTTGTTTAGCTTGCTAGCGCTTTTCTTAATTTGCGCCATGCCCTCTGCGCAAGCCTCTGAGATCAACGCCTATAAAACACAGTTAGTACTCACTGACGATAGCTACGCCGTTTTTGCGGATTTCAATATAGAACTGAACCCAAGGCTAGAAGAGGCGATAGAAAAAGGCGTCATGCTGTACTTCACCGCTGATTTTGAACTAAACCGACCTCGCTGGTACTGGCTAGACGAACAAGTACTGAGCCGCAACCAAACCTTCAGACTCTCGTACCACGCCCTAACCCGTCAGTACCGCCTATCAACCGGGGGACTGCATCAAAATTTCGATACGCTCGGTGAGGCGCTCCATATCCTGTCGCGGCTGCGTAATTGGGTCGTCTTTGACAAAACAACAATCAAAAACGAAACCAGCTACTCAGCCAGTTTACGCCTACGGTTAGATTTAACCGCGATGCCAAAAACATTCCAGGTAACGGCGCTCGCCAACAAAGATTGGGACATTAGTTCTGAATGGGTGCGCTGGAGCTTCATCGTCAGTGACGGCAAAATGATCATCGACGAAGCAAAATGAAATATCTCGTTATTGTCGCCGCCGCACTCGGCTCCATTCTGCTCTTTCTCCTTGCCTCGGCCAGTGCCAACACGGCGCTCTTTGCCAGTCACTATCCCTGGTTATTAGCACTCAATGCCATTGTCGCTTGCGCATTACTCTGTCTGGTTGGCTGGCAATTACGCGCACTTTGGCGGGATTACCGCGCCAAAGTATTCGGCTCACGCCTCAAACTACGTCTCATGCTCATGTTTGGCCTGATGGCCGTACTACCAGGCGCTCTGGTTTACGCCGTTTCAGTTCAATTCGTCACCAAAAGCATCGAAACTTGGTTCGATGTACGCGTCGAAACGGCCTTGGAGTCAGGACTAGACCTAGGACGTAGCGCCCTGGATTACCTGCTTAACGATCTAGACAAAAAAGGGCGCTCGATGGCGCTTGAATTAAGTAATCACGCCGAACCCCAATACCGTGGACTACTCAATCGCCTACGCGAACAAACTGGCGTGCAGACAGCAGCGCTATTCAGCATGAGTGGGCAATTACTCACCAGCTCAACAACAGACTTAAGCTCATCACTCCCCTCCTTCCCCTCCCCGAGCCAACTACGTCGTGCCAGAATTGAGCGCGGCTATGGCGTTATAGAAAGTGAGTCTGGAGAAATTTTACGTCTGAGGGTTCTGCTTCCGGTTGATTCACTAGGCTTCAACAGCGACATTCGCATCCTTCAGCTGACACAAGCTGTGCCCAACAACCTGGCACGTAACGCCGAGAGCGTACAAACGGTCTATCGTGACTATCAAGCGCTATCCCTTGGCCGAGACGGCCTAACGCGCATTTACGCGCTCACCTTAACCCTGACCGTATTGCTTGCCCTATTCACGGCTTTTGCGGTTTCCTTTGTTCTGGCTCGTCGCTTATCGGCACCACTCTCGATTCTTGCTGAAGGAACCGAGGCCGTAGCCGCAGGTGACTTTACCCCACGCCAAGCAATCTATAGCGGGGACGAACTCAGCGTGCTGACCCAATCTTTCAGTCAAATGACGCGTCAACTTGATGAAGCACACCGTGAAACAGAGCGCCACCGCAGCGAGGTCGAGTCGGCACGCGCTTACCTAGAATCGATTCTGGCCAACTTATCGGCAGGCGTTCTAGTCTTTGACCGCCGCTTCTTGCTACGTACCGCAAACGCAGGCGCATTGACGATTCTAGGCAACAACTTCACTGGACTTCTGGTCGAGGACTGGCCAACGCACCGTGCTTTAGGGCGTGCCATTCGTGACGCCTTTGCCGAGCACGGACGACAAGAATGGCAACAACAGATTGAACTAGAGCGTACTGGCGGCCCCCCCCAGATTTTATTGCTGCGCGGCACACAACTGCCAGAAGGCACAGGCCGAGGCTATGCCGTCGTCTTCGACGATGTAACCCGCCTGATCGCCGCACAACGCAGCGCCGCCTGGGGCGAAGTGGCCAGACGCTTAGCGCACGAAATTAAAAACCCATTGACCCCAATACAGCTCTCGGCAGAACGTTTACAAATGAAGCTGGCTGACAAACTCACAAACGTAGACGCAGAAATACTAGGACGGTCGACACAAACGATCATCAATCAAGTACAAGCAATGAAAGGAATGGTGGACGAATTCTCTGATTACGCGCGTATGCCGGCGCCGCAACTGGCTGCGCTTGACCTAAACTCGCTGATTCGGGAAGTGCTTGGGCTGTATGAAACATCGCGCGCAAAAATTGAACGCGATCTCGACCCTAAGCTACCCATGCTTTGGGGTGATGCAACGCAAATACGCCAAATCATTCACAACCTACTACGCAACGCCGAAGACGCCCAAGAAAACGTTGATAAGCCCAGAATTACGATCAATACACACTATGATCACGCAGCAAGCGCAGAAGGAATGGCCGCTTTAATCATCAGCGACGATGGCTCGGGCTTTCCTGGTGAAATGATGTCACGAGTTTTTGAACCTTACGTCACCACCAAAACACGAGGTACTGGCCTCGGCTTAGCTATCGTCAAAAAAATAATCGATGAGCACCACGGGCAAATACACATTACCAACCGCATCCCTGTTGGCGCTGCCGTCCATATTCTTTTACCTTTAGCCCCCGTCCTCAAAGAAGAACCCTAACAAAGATCGGCTATGACGAACTTGCACAACTCTGTCCTCACCCTAACTAACGTTTCACATGAGACCTGATCATGGCCCAAATATTGGTCGTCGATGACGAAATCGGCATTCGTGAACTACTCTCTGAAATTTTGACCGACGAAGGGCATACCGTTTGGTTAGGTGAGAACGCTACAGCTGCCAGGCAAATCCGCAACGAAAAACGCCCTGATCTCGTTCTCCTCGACATCTGGATGCCCGATACTGATGGCATCTCTTTACTCAAAGAATGGTCAGCCAGTGGACTGCTGACCATGCCGGTCGTCATGATGTCTGGCCATGGCACAATCGACACCGCCGTTGAAGCCACACGCATAGGCGCGACCGATTTTTTAGAAAAACCAATCGCCTTACAAAAACTCCTGTCCACAGTCAAAAAGGCGTTGAAGCACGAAACTGTGGTGCAAAAACCACCGCTTACCCTCAGCGCTTTTACGCGTATTCCTCTGCTAAAAGACCTAAAAAAACGGCTAGAACAGGCTGCAGCCAGAACCCAGGTTCTTCTTTTAAAAAGCGTTTCGGGCGGTATCGTTGAAATTTGCGCACGCACTATTCATACCGCGCAAACCATTTGGCTTGATTTATCCGCCTCCAGTGGCCCCTTAACGCAAGAAATGCTACAAAAAGCGAGTGGGGGCACACTCTTCGTGAGCGAACTGATTATGCTAGGCAAATTACAACAAATGAACCTTGCCTTCGCACTCGAACGCCTTGAAAAATACAACTTGCAGTTAATTGCCGGATCAACCCGACCACTCTCCGCTTTAAGCGAAGCGGGCTGGGATTCCGCTTTAATAGCGCGTTTAGGTGACGTCTGGATTAGCTTGCCGCAATTATCAAGTCATGCTGACGATGTGCCAGAAATTGCCACGCTCTTACTAAGCCAACTGGTCGAAAGAGGGGAAGTACCACTACGACAGTTCTCAGTCGGCGCACTCAACGGACTACGCATGCACCGTTGGGAAGGTGAGTGGACAGAATTGATCACCGCAGTAAAAAACCTCGCCCTATCCGCACTAGAAGACGAAATATCTGCCGATGATTTACTCAGCATTCTGCAACGTGATGCTGGAAAATCGACGACGACCTTGCCCGAACTACCCCAATTTGAACAACCACTACGAGAAGCTAGAGAAGCATTTGAACGCCTGTATTTTGAACATCACCTGCGACAAGAAGGCGGCAACATGACGCGCGTTGCAGACAGAACCGGGCTTGAGAGAACACACCTCTATCGTAAATTGAAACAACTTGGGCTCAATCTTGGCCGTCGTCTTGAAGAATAATCCCCTATTTTTAAGGCTGTAAAGTCTTAAAAATAACTAAAGAATAAACTGGAGATCTATATGTCTGCTCCTCCTGATACCGTCAGCATGGCCTTATTTTGTGATTTCGAGAACGTCGCACTCGGCGTACGCGACGCAAAATACGAGAAATTTGATATTAAGCCCGTACTTGAACGACTTTTACTCAAAGGCAGCATCGTCGTAAAAAAAGCCTACTGTGATTGGGATCGCTATAAAGCTTTTAAAGCCCCCATGCACGAAGCAAATTTTGAACTCATCGAAATTCCACATGTGCGCCAGTCAGGCAAGAATTCAGCAGACATCCGCCTAGTCGTCGATGCCCTCGATCTTTGCTACACCAAATCGCACGTTGATACATTTGTCATCATCAGCGGCGATTCCGATTTCTCGCCTTTGGTTTCCAAACTGCGCGAGAACGCAAAACACGTTATTGGCGTCGGTGTAAAACAATCAACCTCAGATTTACTGATTGCCAACTGCGATGAATTTATTTTTTACGATGATTTAGTACGCGAACGTCAACAACAGGCAGTCGTCGCTCGACGTAGCGCACAAAGCAGTGCAAAACGACCTTCTGGAGACGAAAAATCACCTAAAGAAGAATTAGAAGCGCGCAAATCTAAAGCCATTGAGCTAGCAGTCGAAACATTTGACGCACTCGTCGCTGAAAGAGGGGACAGCGGAAAAATTTGGGCATCAATGCTAAAAGAAGCCATTAAGCGGCGTAAACCTGATTTTAACGAGTCGTATTACGGCTTTCGTGCGTTCGGAAATTTACTTGAAGAGGCGCAAACACGGGGTCTATTAGAGTTTGGGCGCGATGAAAAATCAGGTGCCTACGTTTATCGAAGCAATGCAGCTGCAAGCAAAATCGCGGCTCTAGAAGATAACACCTCCCCTATTGCTTCAGCAGCGAGTGCCCGCATAGAAGAAGAAACAACTACACCGCCTGGACTAGAAACAACAACGCTCAAAACAGATGAAACTAAATCGATAGCAACAAAACCACGCAGAGCAAGACGTAGCAGGAAACCAGCCGAAACAACAACAGCTAACGAAACAGAAATAAATTCTGCTGTAGAAAGCGCGTTACAGCTCTCTACAGAGAACTCACTACCCAATCCAGAGTTAGATAGCACAGTGGCAAAAAAAACGCCTGCACGCAGCAGACGTTCGCGCAAACCAAGAACCGTATCTAATGAAGAAGTATCAAATTAAATGAATACGCACTAAACATCGATATTGCGGGCAGCCAAGGCGTTGGACTCGATAAAATTCCGACGCGGCTCAACCAGTTCCCCCATTAAAGTCGTAAAAATTTCATCAGCACCAATCGCATCTTCAATCTGTACTTTAAGCAAACGACGCACCGTAGGATCCATCGTGGTCTCCCACAATTGCTCTGGATTCATCTCGCCTAAGCCTTTATAGCGTTGTTTAGTAACCCCCTTCTCAACCTCAGAAAGCAACCAGTGGATTGTTTCTGAGAAACTACTAACAGATTGTTTCTTATCGCCTCGTGCAATAAAAGCACCGTTACCAAAAAGATCAGCCAATATTTCAGCCGTCTTTCTCAATTGAACGTAGTCACCACTCAAGAGCAAATCTTCATCAATGACACTTACCTTAAGATTACCGTGGTGAATCTTCTCCAAACGCAACTGCCAACGCTCTTGCGATTCATCATAACGTGCGACGATATTCAGCCCCAATTTGCTACCGACAGCCGTTTTTAACTTTTCAGCAGTAGCGTGTGCAGCAGGTTCGTTGCTTAAATCGATGCTCAGATTTGATTCAATCAACGCATGTAAAACCTGTGGGTTAATTAAGTGCGAGAGACGGTCTATCACCGCTTCCGCCAACAAGTATTCCCGCGCAAGCTCTTCAAGTACCGCACCGGAAATTTCCGCAGCGCCGATATGGGGAACTAGAACTGCCTGTTCGAGAGCGAGACTTAGCAAAAACTGGTTCAACGCCTGGTCATCTTTTATGTAACGCTCTGTTTTTCCGTGCTTCACTTTGTATAAAGGCGGTTGTGCAATGTAAATATGTCCGCGTTCTACAAGCTCTGGCATTTGTCGATAGAAAAAGGTCAATAACAAAGTACGAATATGTGCGCCATCCACATCGGCATCGGTCATGATGATAATTCGGTGATAGCGCAATTTTTCCGGTTTGTACTCCTCTTTACCAATTCCAGTGCCTAATGCAGTAATAAGGGTAACAATTTCCTGAGAAGAGATTAATTTATCAAAACGTGCTTTTTCTACGTTGAGAATTTTCCCTTTAAGCGGAAGAATCGCCTGAAATTTCCTATCACGCCCCTGCTTCGCAGAGCCTCCAGCCGAGTCTCCCTCAACCAAGTAGATTTCACACAGCGCAGGATCTTTTTCTTGGCAATCAGCCAGCTTACCGGGCAAGCCAATACCGTCTAGCAAGCCCTTACGACGAGTCATTTCACGTGCTTTCCGTGCGGCATCTCTAGCCCTGGCCGCATCAATTACCTTAGCAATGATTAACTTCGCATCTGCAGGTTTCTCAAGCAAAAATTCCGTTAATTTTGCGGCAACGACTTCTTCAACGACTGGGCGAGCCTCAGATGAAACCAATTTCATTTTGGTTTGCGAGGAAAATTTCGGATCCGGCATTTTGACTGACAAAACGCAAGCAAGCCCTTCGCGCATATCGTCACCAGTAACCTCAACCTTAGCTTTCTTAGCAATTTCGTGTTCATCAATATACTTATTGATGACACGGGTCATCGCCGCACGCAAACCCGTCATGTGCGTGCCGCCGTCTGATTGAGGAATATTATTGGTAAAACATAAAACTTGCTCAGCGTAGGAATCATTCCACTGCATGGCAACTTCAACGCTAATTACCCCATTAGGAGTAAGAGATTCGCCACTAGAAACGAAAATATTAGGGTGAAGAACCGTTTTGCTACGATTGATGTACTCAACAAAGCCTTTTACACCCCCCAGAAAAGCAAAATTTTCTTCCTTGCCTGTACGTTGATCCAGCAAACGAATTTTGACGCCATTGTTGAGAAAAGAAAGTTCGCGCAGACGTTTAGCGATAATTTCGTAGTGAAACTCAACATTTTCAAAAATTTCTTCATCTGCCATGAAATGGACTTCAGTCCCACGTTTTTCCGTAGTTCCAAGTACTTTTAAGGGCGATATTTCAACGCCATTGTGCTTCTCAATTAAACGTTCTAAAAGCGCACCCCTTTTAAATTCAAGACCATATTTCTTTCCATCTCGGCGAATAGTTAAACGCAACCATTTAGATAAAGCGTTAACGCAAGAAACCCCTACGCCGTGCAATCCACCAGAAACCTTGTATGAGTTTTGATTAAATTTGCCACCAGCATGTAGTACGCACATAACAATTTCAGCAGCGGAACGTTTGGGCTCGTGTTTATCATCGTATTTAATCCCTGTCGGTATCCCTCTCCCGTTGTCAGTGACCGAAATTGAGTTATCTGCATGAATGGTAATAACAATATCGTCGCAATGGCCAGCCAGAGCTTCATCGATCGCATTGTCAACAACCTCAAAAACCATGTGATGCAAACCAGTTCCATCAGAGGTATCACCGATATACATACCAGGCCGTTTACGCACGGCTTCCAAGCCTTCTAATTGTTGGATACTGGATTCGTCATAAACTGGGGAATCGTCTTGCTTAATCATGTTGAGCTCAATTTCTGATTCATGTGAAACATCTAAAAACGACTGTATTGCTTAAACTCGCATCGGCATAACAACATATTTGAAATGCGCATCATCGGGAATCGTCAGCAACACGCTCGAATTTCCATCATTAAAAGACAGATTCACTGTTTCCGAAGTGGTGTAGTTGAGAATGTCCAATAGATAACTAACGTTAAAACCAACATCCCAAAAAGGCCCCTCGTAGCTGAGTTCAATTTCTTCCTGTGCATCTTCTTGGTCAGTATTGGTTGTGATGATTTTCAGCGTATTTTCTGAGAGTAAAAGACGAACACCTCTAAATTTGTCACTCGTTAATATCGCTGCACGAATCACAGACTGTAGAAAATCGTTTTTATTCAAAGAAATAGTGTTCTTTAATTCTGATGGAATTACCCGTTCATAATCTGGAAACTTACCGTCAATGAGCTTAGAAACCAAAAGGATGTTGCCAAATTCAAAACGAACTTGATTTGCTGTGATTTCAATTGCCAGAGGATCATCATTATCTGCTAGCAAACGATGAAGTTCAGAAACCGTTTTTCGCGGCAAAATCAATTCTTGTCGTGCAGAATCATTGTCTGAATCTAAAGGAATTCCTGCATAAGCTAGACGATGCCCGTCTGTTGCAACAGCTGAAAGATGAGCGTTTTCGATCAGGATTAACAAACCATTTAAGAAATAACGCACATCTTGCGTTGCCATAGAAAATTGAGTTTTGGCTAGAAGCTGGCGGAAGTTTTTTTGGCTTAATGTAAATTTTTTAGGCAATTCGGTGCTTAAGCGCATTCTTGGAAAGTCATCTGGCGGTAAGGTTTGTAAACTGAAACGGCTCTTACCAGAACGAATTTGCAAACGCTTTTCGTTCAAAGACAGACTAATTTCAAGCGCATCAGGCAGAGCACGCAGTATGTCCTGCAACTTCCTAGCCGAAACAGTTAAAGCACCATCGCCTTCTCCAGAAACAGGGCAAGATGTTCTGATTTGTATTTCGTTATCTGTCGCTAACAGATTCAATCTGTCCCCGATTTTTTCTAGTAGAACGTTAGATAGGATGGCTTGGGTTTGACGTCTTTCTACAACGCCTAAAACCCATTGCAGTGGAACAAGAAGATCGTCTCGTTTTGTTTTAATAAGAAACATATATATAAATCCTATAAAGACAATATCAACAACAACTTTGTGTATATCTTTTTTAAGATAAAAAATTCATGGGTTTAAGATAAAAAATAAGACTTAAAACAGTCTGTATTGAGCTGTGGACTAATTTTAATAAGTTCTTAAAACCTTAAAATTTACAACTTATTAACAATTGATCCACAGCTTATTCGTTACTTATACATCAACCTTTGAGCACTTGTAGTAGCACGTGCAAATCGTGGTTTAACTCACTATCTTTAGTGCGTAAGCTGTCAATCGTACGTATAGCATGTAGCACCGTTGTGTGGTCACGACCACCGAATGCTTCCCCAATTGAGGGATAGCTTTGCGAGCTTAAGTTTTTTGTTAGCCACATAGCGATCTGACGCGGCCTAACAATAACGCGGGTTCTTTTCTTAGAGAACATGTCGGCTACTTTGATTTTAAAGTAATCAGCAACCGTTTTTTGTATATTTTCGATAGTAATTTGCCGATTAGCTACCCCTATTAAATCTTTAAGAGCCTCTTTGGCTAAATCAATTGCTATCTTTCTGCCGTGAAACGATGAGTAAGCAAGTACTTTTTTAAGCGCGCCTTCCAATTCACGAACGTTAGAGCGCAAGTGTTTTGCAATGTAGAAAGCGACTTCATCGTCTAGGTGCACTGATTCAGCCTCAGCTTTTTTCTTGACTATAGCAACGCGCATTTCAATTTCTGGTGGTTCGATTTGAACTGTTAATCCCCAATCGAAGCGAGTAATCAGGCGATCCTCTAGACCCGATATGTCCTTCGGGTAGGTGTCGCAACTGATCACTATTTGTTTTTTTGCTTCAATTAAGGCATTAAAAACATAGAAAAACTCTTCTTGAGTGCGATTTTTTCCATTAAAAAACTGTACATCGTCGAGTAATAAGACATCAAGAGAGCGGTAATATCTTTTGAAAACATCAAATGATTTTTGTTGATAAGCTCGTACTACGTCTGAATAGTAATCCTCTGCATGTACGTAACGTATTATTTTTGATGGATTTTCTTCTGAGATATGGTTGCCGATTGAATGGATTAAGTGTGTCTTTCCCAGTCCCGCCGCACCATAGATAAAAAGAGGGTTATAGGCAGATCCACCAGGATTTATTGACACTTGTGTTGCTGCTGCCCTGGCTAGATCATTTGCTTTTCCGACAATTAGATTGTCAAAGGTAAAGCCCGGAATGAGTCGAGTTTTTTCGTAGTTCGAGGAGCTTTTTTTTGGATTAGCCGAGAAAGTGTTTTTTTCTTCAGGTGCGGGTTTTTTTTCGCTAGCCTGAGTAATCTGTGCAGCCGGTTTTATTGCCTCTGCATTGGCTTGAATCTTCTGTGCATTGATTTTGAGTGTAATAGTAATAGGCTCTAAGAAATAGGCGCTAGCGAGTTGTTCAATGCGTTCTAGGTAGCGTTCTTTTACCCATTTCAGAATAAAACTATTGGGTGCTGTTAAACATAGTTCCGAGCCAGTTTTTTCTTTGCTTTCTAAACAGAGCGGTCTGATCCAGGTGTTAAATTGTTGCTGTGGTAGTTCTTGCTCGAACTGGTTTAAACAGGATGTCCAAAAATCATTCATATTGTCGGAGGTGTGATCTGTACGAAGAACTAACTAAAAATCTGATTTCATCATCGAAATCCTAAATATAAATTTTTTTGGGATAACTTTTTAAAATTTGGTTTTTCCTGATTAACTTAAATTTTTTGCTTCTATTTTTTAAGATGATGGCTAGGTATTCAGGCTAAGAAATAAAAGCCAGAATTCATTGAAAATAGAACTAGATAAGCAGAAGTAGATTATCTAGTTCTAACTAACTGTGCGCGTAAAGTAGCTCTTACCTAAGAGTCGTTTAGCGCGGTAGATTTGAAGTGCCCATAAGAAACAGGTCTACAGCGCGTGCACACTGCCGACCTTCGCGAATTGCCCACACAACGAGTGACTGGCCACGACGCATATCACCTGCCGCAAAGACTTTGTTGACGCTAGTAGCGTAGCTGTTGTCGCCTTCGCTATCCGCTTTAACGTTGTTGCGTGTATCGAATTTTAGGCCCAGGGCACTCAGCTGTTCGAGCATACCTTGTTTTACTGGGGCAACAAAACCCATTGCCAAAAGAACGAGGTCGGCTTTAATTTCAAACGCGCTGTTAGGCACTTCTTGCATTTTTCCGTTTTGCCATTCGACATGAGCGGCTTGTAGTGCAGTGACCTGCCTGCTGTTTTCTCCACTGCCACCGACTAGTGCCTTAGTGGTCACTGCAAAATCGCGCGCGCAGCCTTCTTCGTGAGAAGAAGAGGTGCGCATCTTGAGTGGCCAGTATGGCCAGCTGAGCGCTTTGTTTTCGCTTTCAGGGGGCTGTGCCATCAATTCAAATTGAGTGACTGATAACGCGCCTTGACGGTTGCTGGTGCCGACGCAATCTGAGCCGGTATCGCCGCCGCCGATGACGACTACGTGTTTCCCAGTCGCTGTAATTTGTTCGCTGAGCTTGTCCCCGGCATTGATGCGATTTTGTTGGGGTAAAAATTCCATCGCGTAGTGAACCCCTTGTAGTTCACGACCGGGCACGGGTAAATCGCGAGGTAACTCTGCACCCCCGGCTAAAATGACTGCGTCAAATTCGGCGATTAGTTCTGCAACTGGGGTCACTTTGAGATGTTTTTGTGCTGAATTTGCACTACCGCCGATGGATTGGTTGACTCTAAATTCGACACCTTCTGCTTCCATTTGTTCAACACGACGATCAATCGGGGTTTTTTCGAACTTGAAGTCAGGAATTCCGTAGCGCATTAAGCCGCCGATGCGATCGTTTTTTTCAAAGACCACGACGCTGTGGCCAACGCGTGCTAATTGTTGCGCAGCAGCCATACCAGCGGGGCCGGAACCGACGATGGCGATCCGTTTTCCTGTTTTGTAGGGTGCTGGTTGAGGCGTAATCCAACCCATCGCCCAACCTTTATCGACAATTGCATGCTCGATTGACTTAATACCAACAGGGTCATTATTGATATTGAGCGTACAGGCTGCTTCGCAGGGTGCTGGACAGATGCGCCCTGTGAAGTCAGGGAAATTATTGGTCGAATGCAGCACGTTGAGCGCTTGTTGCCATTGATTTCGGTAAACAAGATCGTTCCAGTCGGGAATGATGTTGTTCACGGGACACCCGCTGCTGCAAAAGGGAATGCCGCAATCCATGCAGCGCGCGCCTTGTACGTTTGCTTCTTGGTCGCTCAAGGTCAGAACAAATTCACGGTAGTGCTGCCGTCGTGTGGTGACTGGCTCGTATTGTTCAGATTGACGTTGATATTCGAGGAATCCAGTGGGTTTTCCCATTTATGCGGCCTCCAGTTGCGTGCTGGCATTTTTGCGTGCAGCGATTTCGCTCAAGGCGCGACGATATTCATTGGGCATAACTTTGACGAAACGGGCACGATAGTTTGTCCAATCAGCGAGAATTTCTGTCGCACGCAGGCTGCCCGTGTATTGTCCGTGTCGTTCTATCAGGCCTTTGAGTAAGGTTTCGTCTTCTAATCCAAGATGGAGCACGTTTACTTTTCCTTGTGTTTCGAGCTCGTCACCAGACTCGCTACCTTGACGTGCGATGAACGCTTCTTCTACGGGTTCAAGCGCAACTTGCGTCATGTTGCAGCGTGCTGCGAAGTTTTGATCGACGTCCAGAACGTAGGCAACGCCGCCGGACATCCCTGCGGCAAAATTTCGTCCCGTCGCGCCGAGCACAACCACGGTGCCGCCCGTCATGTATTCGCAGCCGTGGTCGCCTACACCTTCAACGACCGTCGTTACGCCTGAGTTACGGACGGCAAAGCGTTCACCGGCTACCCCAGCAAAAAAAGTTCTCCCGCTGTTGCGCCGTAAAGCACGGTATTGCCAACGATGATGTTGTTGGGTGTAGCGCCGCGAAACGCAGGATTGGGGCGAACGATGATGCGACCCCCGGATAAGCTTTTGCCAACGTAGTCGTTGCCTTCGCCAACGAGGTCAATCGTGATGCCTGAGGCAAGCAGTGCGGCAAAACTTTGCCCGGCTGTGCCGTTGAGTTGGATATGAATGGTGTCATCGGGCAGACCCGCGTGGCCGTATTTTTGCGCCACTTGCCCGGAGAGCATGGTGCCAACAGTGCGGTTGACGTTACGTACCGGCAGTTCGATCCGTACTTTTTCGCCCCGTTCAAGTGCCGCTTGAGCGAGTGTAATTAGTTGATTGTCCAGTGCTTTGACGAGACCATGGTCTTGGCTTGCGCAGTGGTGTACTGGCGTGTTTTGCGCCACTTGCGGACGATAGAAAATCCGGCTGTAGTCCAGTCCTTGCGTTTTCCAGTGCGCCAGACCTTTCTTCATATCAAGCAGGTCGACACGTCCGATTAAGTCGTCGAATTTGCGAATACCTAACTGCGCCATGAGCTCGCGTACTTCGTTCGCGACGAAGAAGAAATAATTGACCACGTGTTCGGGTTGACCCGAGAACTTACGGCGCAGTACTGGGTCTTGCGTCGCAACGCCTACAGGGCAGGTGTTGAGATGGCATTTGCGCATCATGATGCAGCCTTCGACGACCAGGGGCGCTGTGGCGAAGCCAAATTCATCGGCGCCGAGCAAAGCGCCGATGAGGACATCGCGCCCGGTTTTCATTTGCCCATCCACTTGAACACGTACGCGCGTGCGCAGGCCGTTGAGCACCAAGGTTTGTTGCGTTTCGGCTAGGCCTAATTCCCAGGGCGATCCGGCGTATTTGATCGAGGAAAGGGGGCTGGCACCGGTACCGCCGTCGTGGCCTGCGATCACGAGATGATCCGCTTTAGCCTTGGCGACGCCGGCAGACACGGTGCCAACACCGACTTCCGAAACTAGTTTGACGCTGATTGAGGCACGCGGATTGGCGTTTTTGAGATCGTGGATCAGTTGTGCCAAATCCTCGATCGAGTAAATATCGTGATGCGGCGGTGGCGAGACGAGGCCAACCCCAGGGACGGAGTGACGCAGAAAACCTATGTATTCGGACACCTTGTGGCCGGGTAGTTGGCCACCTTCGCCTGGTTTCGCCCCTTGCGCCATTTTGATCTGAATTTGATCCGCGTTGACTAGATAGTTCACCGTGACACCAAAACGACCAGAGGCTACTTGCTTGATGGCCGAACGTAGGCTGTCGCCTGGCAGCAGGGTTAAATCGCGTTCGATTCGGTTACTGCCGATGACTTCGGATAATTTTTCTCCCCCTACTAGGGTTTTAAAACGTGCCGGGTCTTCGCCGCCTTCGCCGGTATTTGATTTGCCGCCGATACGGTTCATGGCGATTGCTAGCGTGCTGTGCGCTTCGGTCGAAATCGAACCTAGGGACATGGCGCCCGTAGCGAAGCGCTTGACGATGTTTTCTGCGGCTTCTACTTCATCCAGCGGAACTGCGTTGTTCGTCGATTTGAGTTCAAACAGGCCACGCAGAGTCATGTGTCTTTGACTTTGATCGTTGATGAGCTGGGCGTATTCCTTGTAGGTGTCGTATTGACCCGAGCGCGTTGCGTGTTGCAGCTTGGCGATCGCGTCAGGTGTCCACATATGCTCTTCGCCACGCACACGGAATGCGTATTCGCCACCCGCATCGAGCATGTTGCTTAATACTGGATCGTTGCTGAAGGCCAGTTGGTGCAAGCGAATCGCCTCGTCCATGACTTCAAACAGGCCAATGCCTTCGATTTGCGTTGAGGTGCCGGTGAAGTATTTGTCGACGAGTGCTTTTTGCAGGCCAATGGCTTCAAAAATCTGTGCCCCGGTGTAGGACATATAGGTCGAGATGCCCATCTTGGACATCACTTTGAGCAGTCCTTTACCGATTCCCTTGACAAAGTGTTTGACAGATTTTTCGTACTGAGCGAGATCGCCATTCGCCATTTTTTGCAATGTTTCTAGCGCCAAGTAGGGGTGAACCGCTTCGGCGCCATAGCCTGCGAGTAGGGCAAAATGGTGCGTTTCTCGTGCTGCACCGGTCTCGACAACGAGGCCAACCCGGGTGCGCAAACCTTTGGCGACGAGGTGTTGATGTACTGCTGAAGTGGCGAGCAGCGCCGGGATCGCGACGTATTCTGCGTTTAATTTACGGTCGGATACGATCAGAATGCTGCACCCTTTGTGTACGGCGTCTTCGGCTTCGGCACAGAGCGAAGCTAGGCGAGCCTCAACGCCCTCTTTGCCCCAGGCTAGCGGATAGCAAATATCAAGCTCTGCTGATTGGAATTTGCGACTGGTGTAGGCCGCGATATTGCGCAATTTGGCCATATCGGGGTAATCAAGCACAGGCTGTGTTACCTCGAGTCGATACGGCGGATTCATATCGTCGATACCTAGCAAATTGGGCTTCGGTCCGATGAAAGAGACTAAAGACATGACCAATTGCTCGCGGATCGGGTCGATCGGCGGGTTGGTTACTTGCGCGAATAATTGGCGGAAGTAGTTGAACAACGACTTGTTTTTATTTGATAAAACGGCCAGCGGTGAGTCGTTACCCATGGAGCCGGTCGCCTCCTCGCCGGAGGTGGCCATCGGTTCCAAGATGAATTTGATGTCTTCTTGCGTATAGCCAAAAGATTGCTGACGATCCAACAGGCTAGCAGCACCTTCCTCAACAGTATTCGCGCTACTGACGGTTTCCGGTAGGCGCAGGTCATCGAGCTTAATGTTGATGCGTTTGAGCCACTCTTGGTAGGGCTTTTGCCGCGATAAGGTGTCTTTGAGTTCAAGATCGTCAATGATTCGACCTTGGTCGAGATCGATTAAGAACATCTTGCCGGGCTGTAAGCGCCATTTCTGCACGATGCGTGCGTCGGGGATCGGTAATACGCCGGATTCCGAGGCCATTACGACGAGATCGTCGTCGGTCACAATGTAGCGGGCTGGGCGTAGGCCGTTGCGGTCGAGCGTTGCACCGATTTGTCTACCATCTGTAAACGCGACGGCTGCCGGACCGTCCCAAGGCTCCATCATGGCGGCGTGGTATTCGTAAAAAGCGCGGCGCTTTTCGTCCATCAATGTGTGGGATTCCCATGCTTCAGGGATGAGCATCATCATGGCGTGCGCCAACGAGTAACCGCCCATGACGAGCAGTTCGAGCGCGTTGTCAAACGAGGCGGAGTCGGACTGGTTCGGGTAGATGAGCGGCCACAATTTTTCTAGATCGGCGCCGAGCAGGGGGGATGAGGTGCCTTTTTCGCGTGCGCGCATCCAGTTGTAATTTCCGCGCAGGGTGTTGATTTCCCCGTTGTGCGCGATCATGCGGAAGGGGTGAGCCAAATGCCAGGTCGGGAATGTATTGGTTGAGAAGCGTTGATGCACCAGTGCGAGTGCAGAAATACAGCGCGGATCTTGCAGGTCGGTGAAATACTCGCCCACCTGATCAGCCAGTAATAAGCCTTTATAGACGATGGTGCGTGCTGACATTGAGGGCTGATAGAAGGCCTGGCCGTGTTTCAGGCCGAGCGCTCTAATCGCGTTGGCGGCGCGACGACGAATGACGTAAAGCTTGCGTTCGAGCGCGTCGGTGACCATTACGTCAGCGCCTCGCCCGATGAAAATTTGACGAATCACCGGTTCTTTGGCGCGTACCGTCGGCGACATCGGCAGAGCTCGATTAACCGGGACATCACGCCAGCCAAGCACGATTTGTTTTTCGGCACGTACTGCGCGCTCGATTTCTTCTTGGCAGGCCAAGCGTGATGCGGATTCTTGAGGCAGAAACAACATGCCGACACCATAGTCACCAAACGGCGGTAACGTGACGCCTTGTTTTGCCATTTCTTCACGCAAATAGGCATCGGGAATCTGAATCAAGATGCCGGCACCGTCGCCCATCAGAGCGTCAGCGCCTACTGCACCGCGATGATCGAGATTTCTCAGTATTTGTAGCCCTTGCTCGACGATCGAGTGGCTCTTGTGGCCTTTTATGTGCGCGACAAAACCGACCCCGCAGGCATCATGTTCATTGGCAGGGTCGTAAAGCCCTTGCTGTTCCGGTGCTTCCGAATCCATCACGCTGGAATCCTTATAAAAACAATGGTTTTTTTCATTTTAATCAACACGTCCAAAATACGCCCCAAACCAGATGGGCGATGCTCAGTCGACTAGCGAAAGCAGTTGGGACGCAGGAATTAGTGCTGCTGGGGTACTAAAGCAATCAAATCAATATGCAGGCAATCGCAAAGCTGACGATGAGGTGCGGTGCATGGCCGTGTTTAAATGCTGCGGGCAACTGCGGAATATACCTCTAAAAACCTAGCGCTTCAAGGTGTTGCAATGGCAATAGCCGGAACGGTCGCTCAGTACCTCTAGAGCGGGCATTGACCCACTGAAATGATTAACGCACTATCTAGCTTGCATTAGGGCAGCATTCCATCCACGGTTTGTAAACAGGAGAGATTTTCATGTCGCAACAGTCTATTTTCGCTGATGGTATCGGCCATATCGTGATGATGAACGGTATGGTACGCATTCAGTTTGTTACTGCCTCGCATGCTGAAAAAGATGGTCATGTGAATGCTAGCTTTGATCCGCAATGTGCTGTTGTGCTGACCCCACAGGCTTTCTTGCAATCCTTCCGTAAAATGGAAGACATCATCAAGAAAATGACGGCTGCTGGTATTTTGGTCAAGCGCGGCGAAGAGCGCCGTGAAGGCCCAGCCCGCGACACGACGGCTCTGTCGGCAGATAAAACTGAGATTAAGCCCGACCGGAAAAAAGCCAAAAAGCTAAATTAGAGTCGTTTTTTTGCTTTTTACGGCT
>JAZKFR010000065.1:46121-47285 GCA_040386295.1 Pseudomonadota bacterium
CGTGAGCTACAGATTTAGCCTGCCAAATTCGAGTCTGTCGAACGTAATAAATTGATTATTTGTCGTTTCCAATAAAAAACGCGCATCGAGAAGTCCTCGGTGCGCGTTTTTTATTCATGCTTTCTAGGCTTGCTTCTGCTTTGGGGTTGAAAGCTTTGAGCGATTGAGTTGAGTGCTGCTTTACCTCAGGGTTTCACCTCAGCTCTTGGCATTGAGCAAGCTTGATAGAGCCATCATCAGCTCGTCTTGATTTCGCGTGTCGCGCCAACATACTCCGTCCCAGCGATAGTGAAAGCCGCCGCTTTTGGCTGCGACCCAAATTTCTTGCGCGGCAGCGTGGCGGTTGACGACAATTTTTGCGCCACCGGCGAGTTCGATAGACAGTACGCCATCACTGACCCATTCAAAATCGAGATCTAGGTCACTTGATTCGAGCATTGCCTCGATTTTTTGCAGTGCACTGTCTGTTTGCTTGTTGAATTCTTGCTCATTCATGGTGTGCTACCATTTTCCGTTTTTGAGTGACGATGTATGTTTTTTGATTACGACAAGGCGTTGGTCAGGGTTCGCTACGCCTCTATATTGCTTTTGTCTGCGCTCAGCCTCAGCGCTTGTGGCACCAAAGGTGCTTTGATTTTGCCTGGCGAGCGTCAGAGTGCTGCGCCGCACGCGACTTCAGCGCCTACTGTTGCATCGCCATCAGCTAAGCCGAGCGATGTTAGCACGGCTGCTGATTCCTCTAGTTCCCTGAAATGAGTGCGCCGATGTCATCGTTTAAGCTAATTAACGGGATGTTTCATGTGGAACAAGTTGACCTAAGCTTGCTTGCTGAAACCTTTGGCACCCCTTGCTATGTCTATTCACGTGCTGCGCTTGAGTCTGCTTTGGCGGAGTTTCAGCAAGCGTTTGGACAGACCGATGCCTTGGTTTGCTATGCGGTCAAGGCCAACTCTAATCTGGCGATTCTCAATGTTTTTGCTCGGCTGGGCGCTGGTTTCGATATTGTCTCTGCCGGTGAGTTGAAGCGCGTCCTGGCTGCTGGCGCTGATCCGCAAAAAATCGTGTTTTCAGGGGTGGGCAAAACGGCTGCCGAAATGGCTTTAGCGCTGAGCACGGGGATTCTGTGCTTCAACGTCGAGTCAGCGGCTGAATTGGATCGGCTCA
>JAZKFR010000066.1:0-2916 GCA_040386295.1 Pseudomonadota bacterium
GAAAGCACAACAACAGAGCGCGCCAAACCCACAGCCAAAATCAGTCACGGCACACCTCAAAAGTACCAATATCGCCCCCTGCCTGTTCACGTTCTTCCGATCACACGCAGCGCCCTTGTATGCTCTCCCGCCCCTACGGGGCACCCTCTCCCACAAGTGGGCGAGGGAATGATGCTGGTCAGTGAGCGCGTAGTCGCTTGTGCAGAGGTCTTTGTTTGTGCGTTTTACAGCGCGTGAAAAAGCCCAGGATTCTTTTTTTAGCGCTGGCGGCGTGTAACTCGGCGTGTAATTTTGAGCTGCTGCGTTCTACCGTGTGTGCCTTGGGTATTACGGGTTTTGCGGGGCGACGAAGTGGGCTAATAGTTGGTTAAGGAAGCGTTGCCCGCGTCGGCTCGGTGCCAGATGATTGAGTTTGCGTTCGAGTAGGCCTTCTTGTTCTGCTTGCTTTAGCGCTGCATCGATTTGGCTTAATTTTTGACCGGTGCGCAGTTCAAATAAGCGGCTGTCGAAGCCTTGATTTAAGCGTAGTGCGTTCATCATGAATTCAAGCGCTAACTCGCTGCTGGCAACCGGGGCGTGCGCTTGCACGGCGCTGCCTGGGCTGTCTGGCGAGCAGGCTCTGCTAGGGGTGTTATTGAGTTGCGCTAGGTATTGCTTAGGTTGTTTCCAGCGTACTTGTCTGAGCACACGGTCGTGTAGCGTCAGCTTGCTGTGCGCGCCGGCGCCGATGCCGAGGTAGTCACCGAAACGCCAGTAGTTGAGGTTGTGTTGCGACTGGTGACCGGCTTTGGCGAAGGCTGAGGTTTCGTAGTGCGTATAAGCGCTAAGTTGCGCTTCGATGGCGTCTTGCATGTCGGCGCAGTCGTCTGCTGCGGGTAAGTGAGGTGGATGCGCGGCAAAGTGGGTATTTGGCTCTAGCGTCAGTTGGTAGCACGAGAGATGCGGTGGCGCAAAGCTTTGTGCGATGCGCAAATCGTCAAGCGCTTGCGCTAAGTTTTGGCCCGGTAGGCCGTACATTAAATCTAGATTGAAATTGTCGAAATGCGTTGCCGCGAGCTCGACGGCGCGCTTTGCCTCGGCGTCGTCATGGGCTCGCCCTAGCGCTTTGAGTTGAGTTGGGTTGAAGCTTTGTATGCCGAGCGAGAGCCGGTTGACCCCGGCGGCACGAAAATCGGCAAATTTTTGGTATTCAACCGCGCCGGGGTTGGCTTCTAGCGTAATTTCAGCATCCGGTAATAAGGGAAGCCGGCTGCGGATGGCGTTGAGTAATTGCTCAACGCTGGCGCCAGAAAGCAGGCTGGGCGTGCCGCCGCCGATAAAAATGCTATTGATTCTGCGTCCCCAAACCAGCGGCAGCGCTGATTCCAGGTCGGTAATCAGCGCTTGAACATAGCTTTTTTCTAGTTCGGGCGGCAGCGTCATCAGGCTGTGCCCTGCTTGTGCTGATTTTAGGCCGCGTATTTCGTGCGAATTAAAGTCGCAGTAAGGACATTTTTTAATGCACCAAGGGATGTGCACGTACAGCGATAGGGGCGGTGGGGCGCGGAAAGAGGGTGCGGGCGCTATGCGCGCGTCTGAGTGCGCCGTGCTTGTCTGCGGGTTTGTTGCATGCTCTAGGCGTTGCGCTAGTTTTCCGTGCGGGATGAGCGGAATGTTGGTCATTGTTGGCTCGTTTGCTGCGATCTGGGCATTGCTTCGAGCGCTGCGTTTTTGAGTCGTTCGAGTAAGCGGCTTAGGGCTTGGCTGCGGTGCGAATAACGATTTTTTTCGCTGGCCGATAATTCGGCAACGCTTTTGCCTAGGGCGCGCACGAGAAAAAGGGGGTCGTATCCGAAGCCGCCGTTGCCTTGCGCTGCGCTGAGGATTTCTCCATGCCATTCGCCTTCGGCGATGATCGGTTGTGGGTCGTCGGCGTTGCGGAGGAAAACTAGGACGCAGTAATAGTAGGCTTGCCGTGTTTTATCGCTTTGCTGCGCGTCTTGCCGTGTGTTAGCCGTTGCCAACTCGGCCAGTAGTTTTTCGTTGTTTCTTTGATCCGACCTGGGGTCGCCGGCGAAGCGTGCGGAATGTACGCCCGGTGCACCGCCCAGCGCGCTGACGCACAATCCCGAATCATCGGCCAGCGCGGGCAAGCCGCTCAAGCGCGCTGCGTGGCGCGCTTTGGCTAAGGCGTTTTCGACGAAGCTGGGGTGAGGCTCTGGGCATTCGGGGATGCCGAGCTGTGCTTGCGGACGCAGAGTCCAACCTATGGGCGCTAATAGTCGGCTCAGTTCTTCGATTTTTTTGTTGTTGTTTGAGGCGAGGACGAGATCCATAGGGCGGCGTTTTTTCAAAGGTTTGATTCAAAGGTTTGATTCGTTGTTTGGCTAGCTCTGCGCGGCGGGCGCTTGCTCTGCTGCCTTGATCGTTGCTTTTTGCGCGTCGATGAGTTGGCTGATGCCGGTTTCTGCTAGGTCTAGCAGTTGTGTTAGTTGTTCCCGGCTGAAGGCAGCGCCCTCAGCGGTACCTTGTACCTCGACGATGCCGCCCTGGCCGGTCATGACGACGTTCATATCGGTGTCGCATTCGAGGTCTTCTGGGTAGTCAAGGTCAAGCACGGCTAATCCTTGATAAAGGCCGACCGAGATGGCCGCTACGTGGTCACGGATGGGCGTGCTGCTTAAGACGCCTTTGGCTACCAGCTGCGCGCAAGCGTCATGCAGCGCTAACCAGGCACCGCTGATGGCAGCGCAGCGTGTGCCGCCATCAGCTTGGATGACGTCGCAGTCGAGGATGATTTGCCGTTCGCCTAGGGCTTTGAGGTCGACTACTGCGCGTAGTGAACGCCCGATTAAGCGTTGTATTTCTTGCGTGCGTCCTCCTTGTTTGCCGCTGGCTGCTTCGCGCTGGCTGCGCGTGTGCGTGGCGCGCGGCAGC
>JAZKFR010000067.1:0-5619 GCA_040386295.1 Pseudomonadota bacterium
ATTATGCAAGTCAGCTAACTTGATTGCGGCCGAGGCGGCTTTGGGTAAAGGCTGCAAAAAGCCAAGGTCGCCTTTTTTTCGCCAACGAAAAGCACTCGCTGCTGACCACTCGGGAGCCTGCGGGAATGGTGTCACTGCCTGCGTTTGTGCCGCCAATAAAGTATCGAGACGCGACAATAATGTTTCGGCCTGTGTCAGAAAACGGGACAGTTGCTGGGTAAGCTTGATCATCTGGGCGGTATACTGGGCGGTTAAGACATCGCACTCTAGCCAAACCATGCGCAAAAGCCAAACATCCAGCCAAACATTCAAACAGTCAGTCAGGCACAAACCATCCGCCACGCTCGCACTTCTGCTGACGCTATTGCTCACGGCGTGTAGCTCGCTACCCGAACCTGAGCCCGATGGCGCGGTGTGCACTCCTTGCGCCGCCTGCGCACAATGCTTGCCCCCTGCTGTTGAGCCGGCTCCGGGCAAGCCCGAAACACCCGCCCCAACGCCAGTCAAAGCAATGCAAGAGCTTACTTGGCGCGACTTACCGCACTGGCCACAGGGGCTGGGTGGCGCTGATGAGGCGGATCTGAACACAGTATTGCCCACCTTCTTGCAGTCTTGCCGTGGCTTAAGCGGCAAAGCGCAATGGCCGCTTTGGCGCTCCGCTTGCGAGGCGGGCAAAGCCTTACAAGAATCTGCTGCCGAGCTAAATACGGCCAGTCTGCGTCAGTTTTTTGAAGCCCATTTCACGCCCTACCTACTGAGCAATCCAGACGGCAGTACGCATGGCTTGATCACGGGCTACTACGAGCCCCTATTAAACGGCGCGCGCGCACCGAGCAAGCAATACGCCTACCCAGTGTTAGGTGTTCCCGACGACCTATTAACCGTTGAGTTAGGCGATTTAATCCCTGAGCTGAAACACAAACGGGTGCGCGCGCGCTTGCAAGACAAGAAGGTCGTGCCTTATTTCTCGCGGGCTGAACTATTAGACCGCGAGTCCGCACCAGAACATCACGTGTTGCTTTGGGTGGATGACCCTGTCGCTTTATTTTTCCTGCAAATACAAGGTTCTGGCCGCGTCAAACTGCCCGGTGGCGAGACTATTCGCGTCGCTTACGCCGATCAAAATGGTCACCCCTACCGTTCAATCGGGCGTGTTTTGATCGAACGCGGCGAGCTCAAACCAGAATTTGCCTCTATGCAAGGGATTACCGCCTGGGTGCGGGCAAATCCGAACAAGCTGAACGAACTGCTCAATACCAATCCAAGCTATGTCTTTTTTCGCGAATTGCCAGCTGAATACGGCGCCAAATTGGCGATTGGTCCGCCCGGCGCCATGGGCGTCCCTGTCACCGCCAAGCGCACGCTGGCCATCGATCCGCGCTACGTGCCTTTGGGGGCGCCAGTATTCTTGGCGACGACCCAGCCGAATAGTGCAAAACCCTTACGTCGCCTAATGTTTGCGCAAGATACCGGGGGCGCAATTCGCGGCGTCGTGCGCGCTGATTTTTTCTGGGGGTTTGGCGCAGAGGCTGGTAAAGCAGCCGGACGCATGCGGCAATCTGGACAGATGTGGGTACTTTTGCCACCGGGTGTTGCCGCCGAAAAATGATGTTATAACCGCAACTTTGACGTCGCGCCCGAAGCTAAGAAACTGAGGCGCAAAACGAGCGGCAGACCCCTCGTTAAGGCGCTTAGGCGAACGAAGCTAAGCGCAAAACCCAAGGCAAGACCGTACCCGTATTTTTAATCATCGATCACGTAGTCGACAGCACAGAGGAGCGCCATGTCCCATCTCAAACATCTCTTTGAAAATAACCGTCGCTGGGCCGAACAAACCCATATTGAGGCACCCGGTTTCTTCGAGAAACTGGCTAAGCTTCAGTCACCTGAATACCTGTGGATTGGCTGTTCCGATTCGCGCGTTCCGGCAAATCAAATCACCGGTCTGTTACCGGGTGAAATTTTTGTGCATCGCAATGTGGCCAATTTGGTCGTGCACAGCGATCTGAACTGCCTGTCCGTTCTGCAATTTGCGGTGGATGTGCTGAAGGTGAAACACATTTTGATCGTCGGTCATTACGGCTGTGGCGGGGTGACGGCAGCCTATGAAAATCAAAGGCTAGGCCTGGTCGACAACTGGTTGCGCCATATCCAAGACGTGCGGCAAAAACACAGTAAATTTCTCTCTACCGATGCGGATAAGCAAACAAAAATTGATCGTTTGTGCGAGTTAAACGTCATTGAGCAGGTGCTCAACGTAGCGCAAACGACGGTGCTGCAAGAAGCTTGGCTGCGTCGTCAGGAAGTGGCTGTGCATGGCTGGATTTTTGGCATAGACGACGGTTTGGTGCACGACCTGAATTTCTCCCTCGGCCTCGACGATAACGTGCAGGAACGTTACGACTCAGCGCTGAGTCGGCTTGGCGTCTTGACGCAAACGGCTTGAGCCTAGGCGCGCAGCGTTTGCCAGGCCGAGGTGCCTGAGCCGAAAGAACTGAAGGATATTTAAACTGAAGGGTATTTAAATTGGACTATTTTTTGCTGCTGCTCGATTGGCTGCTGCACCTGGATCGCTACTTGGCGGTGCTGGTGCAAGAGCATGGGGCTTGGATTTACGTGGTGTTGTTCGCCATTGTTTTTAGCGAAACTGGATTTGTCGTAACGCCCTTCTTGCCTGGCGATTCTTTGCTTTTTGTTGCCGGAGCCTTGGCTGCGCTAGGCGGTATGGAGCTGCCGTATTTACTGGGCGTTTTATTATCAGCAGCGATTCTCGGCAATATGCTCAATTACCAAATTGGGCGCTTCTGCGGAGAACGTGTTTTTCAGTGGAAAAAATCGCGTTTTTTTAGCCCAGAAGCGCTGCATAAAACGCATGAATTTTATGCGCGACATGGGGGGAAAACCTTGGTTGTGTCCCGTTTCTTGCCTATTTTTCGCACTTTCGCCCCTTTTGTCGCGGGGGTTGGCGCGATGCCTTACCGCCGCTTTACTTTCTTCAACCTGCTCGGGGCGCTCTGTTGGGTCTTATCGCTGACGCTCGCTGGCTACTGGTTTGGCAATCAAACCTGGATTCGACAAAATCTGACAGCAGTCATTTTGTTCATCATCCTGCTGTCGTTTCTGCCGCTGTTGCTGGGGTATTGCCGACATCGTTTGGCGCAGCGCAAAGCGGTTTAGTTTTTTTGCGAAGGCTTGCTGATGCGTCCAGCCAAACTTGCTCTAACCATGCTTGCCTTTTTGAGCCTGTTGTCCGCCTGTGCTACGCGCAGCGGGGCGGATGGGCAGAGCGAAAGTTATTTCAATCCGCGTTATCTAGCCAAAACAGATATTGATCGCGTTGTTGATGTGAATCGAGCCGAGGTGATTGCAGGCTTGCGGCGGATTGCCGAAAAACTGTACCGGCGCAATCCGAAAGAGTGGAAGAAATCCGGGCAAGCGGATCTCAATAGCGCGCTCGAACGTTTGTTTGGCAAGGCTGAACAAACGCTTGCAGTCAGTCCCGAGACGCTTGATTTCCCCGAGTTGGAAGGACGGCGCGAAGGGCAGGCGGCGCTCTACGCCTTCGATGCCCGCTATCAAGGGGATCGCGTATTGGCTTTGATGGCAGGCTTGCTCGGTATGAGCTATGCCGCGTTTGAACACAAGGCGGATTTTTATGTGCTCGACCATCTCGACGCGCAAAAGCTGGCGAACTGTGCGCACAATTTTGAGATTGCGGTATGGAAACTGTCTTCGAGTAAAAACCCGCAAAATGGTGCGCGGCACGAGGCCTTGCTGCTCTCCAATGCGCTCGATCCCGAGCAGCCAAATTTGAGCATTGAGCGCGAGTTTGGCCGGATCGTTGGCCTCTTGGATTTTTTGGCCAAAGTTGTTGCCGATAAAAATGGACGCAGTATCACGCGCCTTTCGCAAAGCGTTGTCACCGCTGTGTTCTTACCCGTCAGTGCATTGGGCTTGCGCTAGTTTTTCTGCGCGGGCACTTAAAACCATAATTAAATCAATCTTTAAAAGAACCTAAGAGAGGGCGCCCGTCGCATGCAATCCTTCGTTATTCTCATCTCTGGCCGTGGTAGCAACTTAGCGGCTTTGCTCGCTGCCGTCGCTGCGGGCAGCTTGCCGGCACGGATTGCCGCCGTTTTGTCTAATCGTGCTGACGCAGCGGGTTTAGCCGTCGCGGTAGCGCACGGCATTCCCACCGTGGTGTTGGAGCATCGCCAGTTTCCTGATCGCGCTAGTTTTGATTCGGCGCTGGCCGAAGCGATCGACGGTTTTGCGCCTGATCTCGTCGTTTTGGCCGGGTTCATGCGCATTCTGGGCAGCGCTTTTGTCCAGCATTACGCCGGGCGCATGCTCAATATTCACCCCTCCTTACTGCCTTCTTTTCCGGGTCTCGATACGCATCGGCGTGCGCTTGAGGCCGGTGTGCGTATCCATGGTTGCACCGTGCACTTCGTCGATCCCTTGGTCGACCATGGCCCTATCGTGATGCAGGCCGCAGTGCCTGTGTTGGCAGACGATAACGAAGCGCAGCTAGCCGCCCGTGTGTTGGCGCAGGAGCACCGAATTTATCCTTTGGCGATTCATCAGGTGCTTGCCGGACGCTTGCGCTTAGTGGCTGAACGGGTGGTGTGTGATAGCGCACAGCGTGCGGACACGGCTTTGTTAGCGCCAGAATTACTGCCGTCGGCGCCCGCATGAGCGGCAAGGCAACAGCTTGGTTGGCGTGGCAACGGCAATGCGCTCGTCTGCCGCGTGCCTTGTGCATTGCTTTGAGCGTTTCGCTTCTGCTGCATGTCTACCTGCTGTTTGCGCCTAACTTCAATCTCGCTTTGGCGACAACGCAAGCGCTGCCCTTGCAGGCTGAGCTGCTTATGCCACGGACGTCACAAGCGCCACAGACGCCAAATGTCAGGCCAGCGCTGGATCTAGCTGCGCCTAGCGTTGTCGCAAGGCAGGCCGTGGCGAGCGAGCCGCAACAATCAGCATCAACGCCTCAGCCAGAGAGCGGAATGACGAATGACGCTAAGCGCGCTGGAGAAGAATCGGCTTGGGCAGAAGAGACGCACGCAAACCCTGCGCTGCCGAGCGCGTCAGCAGTGGTGACAGAGGCGGCAGCAAAAGCGGTGACAGAAGCAATAACGCAGCAGTCCGTTGCGCCGAATAACCACGCCGCGACCCTGGCGCAGAACACGCACGCGCTAGCCCAAGCAAGCGCGTCCGTAGCAACAGGCAACAGCGTAGCGTCCACCTTTCCTTCTAGCGGTGAGATCGATTACCGCGTCGAGCGCATGCAGGGATTAGAAATTGGCCAGTCGAAGCATCGTTGGCAAATTAGCCAAGGGCATTACCAGATGAGCGCGGTCAGCGAGACCAGCGGCCTGGTCGCCTTGTTTAAGCCGCTGCGTATTGAGTGGGAAAGCAGCGGCCAGATGAACGAGCAAGGGTTTCAACCAACGCGTTTCGTGATTCGGCGCGGCAACGGCAAAACCCCGGGCAGCGTTGAAGCGCAAGCAGAGTTTGATTGGGCTTCGGTGCAGGTACGGCTCAACGACCTGGCGCCGCAAACGCTTAAAGCAAACACACAAGACCTGCTCTCTTTTCACTACCAGCTTGGCCACC
>JAZKFR010000067.1:5629-9599 GCA_040386295.1 Pseudomonadota bacterium
CACCTGCTGGGCTTGCCGAGCGCTGCGCCGACGGTTGGTGGGGTGACGATCTTGACCGTCGTCACCGGTAAAAAAATAGAAGATTATCGGCTTGAGCTATTAGGCGAGGTCGAAGTGCAAGTACCTGCTGGCGTGTTTCACACCCTGCACGTGCGCGCCCCCGGCGATAACAGCACCGAACTCTGGCTAGCTGTGAAGCACTTTATGCTGCCGGTCAAAATTCAACATAGCGATCGTGCTGGCGATGGCTTTGTCGAAGTCGCCACGCGCCTTGATTTAGGCGGCGCACAGTGAATCTAAGACAGCGGCAAAGCCTTGCAGCCTGCCGCGTAAAAAAGGCCACCTTGTTTGGGTGGCCTTGGGTGCAGCGCTTAGGGAAGCGCTTGGGGAATTGAAACTTAGAACTTGTAGCCCAAAGTTAAAATACCAGCAGACAGCTGCGGTTTGTATTTGCCGGTATAGCCACTGGCGTAACTAAAGGTTTTATCCTTAAAGTCGACGAATTGCGCCTCGGCTTGGATGAACAAATTCTTGTTCAAGAACGATTTCACGCCAAAGCCGTAACCGAGCGCATCGTATTGCACTGATTTTTCACCCAGCAGCGGGGTTTTCCACGTCCCTTTTATTGAGTGTTGAGCCACTTTGACGAAAAGTGCGGTGTTGTCGCTAACTAAATAGCTGGGCTGCAGATAAAGCGAGTAATGCGCTCCGATTTCTAAGCTGGCTGTTTCGCCACGGTGTGGAAAATCACCGGATTTTGTTTTAGCGAAATCATAGGTGGCGCCGACAGTCAGTAAGAATTTCTGGCTCGGTGCATGCGTGTAAGCTAGGTCAAAGCTGGGTATTACATTGCTTTTGCTAGGCTTTTCAGAGCCGCCTAGGCTGTCCGAGACACTCGTCTCAGCCTTGACTGAAGCAACCCCCAGGCCGACGGAGACGCCTTCAAATTGAGCTGCTTGGGCAAAGACCCCCGCTGAGGCCAAGCTAAGCGAGAGCGCTAAAAAAGTTCTTTTCATTTTTTACTCACGGTAATTAGGTTGAAAAACTGACTGTGCTTTGAACTTATTGCAGAACAATCAAGTTACAATTGTACTGCTCAATTAAGCGGCTATCAATCAGCTTGGCGCATAGTCCATGCATTCTGCTGCACTGACTCTTTGCAGCACCTACCTATCGTCTGCGCTTTCAATCAAGGGAGAGAATCATGTCGGGTGGAATTGCTAATAGCACCTATTTGGTGCCCGGTGATCGCGTCACTGTCGACGCGTATCTTGTCCCAAATCAAAGCTCCCCCGTGAGCGTCGCGATGCCGGTTATCGGCGGTGCCAACCTGGTTGCCCGTGCTGACCCAAAGTGGCGACTCGCAGCCTGTGCGATGTTTGCTGTCCCCACTCTGATCCTCACCGGCGAGGCAATAAAACAGCTTAACGACGGAAATTCAGAGGCAGCAAAAGAAGCCGCGATTGCCGCCAGCATTACCTTAACCGCTGCCTTAGCGTGTGCTGCTAGCCTTGTTTTCCCCAGGCGAGGCCAAGACCTGGTTTGAGCCTGCTGCGCAGCGTTGGCAGAGTAGGTGGCGTTGGCTCTCTGAACCACTCAGTGCCAACCCTGAGCAGGGGCGCCAAGCGGTTGTGCTACCCCGGCTGAGGCTTGCCCCATCCAACAAATTAGAGCGCCCAAGTTTGTCCGTATTGCTGCTCGCCTAACCCGCTCTGGCGTAAAAGCCAAAGCTTGTTATTTCACCCAGCTCCGGGCGAGTCGATTGTTCTGCGCTAAAATTGCGTTTTACTGTTGTGCTTGGAACCCCCATGACTGCTCGTCTGCGCGAAATCCCCTACAACTACACCTCTTTTTCTGATCGAGAGATCGTCATTCGGCTGCTGGGCCACGAGCATTGGACACTGCTCGATGCGCTGCGTTCTGAGCGGGTGACGGGCCGTTCGGCGCGCATGCTCTACGAAGTGCTCGGCGACATTTGGGTGGTGCGCCGCAATCCCTATCTTGAGGACGACCTGCTCGCTAACCGTAGTCGGCGCGAGGCTCTGATTGCTGCGCTACGCCATCGTTTGGGCGAAATCGAACAACGTCGTCAGGGCAGCGCTACGGTCTTAAAACTGCTCGACGCCGCCAGCGGCGCGGTGACGGCTTTTGAGCAGCATTTTGACGACACCTTAAAGCTGCGCGCCCGAGTCAGCAAAGCCCTGCTCAAATACACGCGGCGCGACAACATCGCGTTTGATGGCTTGGCGCGGGTATCGCACGTGACCGATGCCACTGACTGGCGTGTCGAATACCCTTTCGTCGTGCTTTACCCCGACAGCGAAGAAGAAATGGCGCCGCTGGTACGGCGCTGCATTGAGCTGGGGCTGACCATCATCCCGCGTGGCGGCGGCACGGGTTATACCGGCGGCGCGATTCCGCTCACGCCTCTCTCGGTCGTCATCAACACAGAAAAACTCATCGATATTGGCGCGGTTGAAGAACTGATTCTGCCCGGCACCGAACAAAGTTACGCGACGATCCGCACCAGCGCGGGCGTTGTCACGGCTCGGGTGGCTGAAGCGGCAGCGGCAGCAGGTCGCGTCTTCGCCGTCGACCCCACTTCGGCTGAAGCGTCTTGCATAGGCGGCAATATCGCGATGAACGCTGGGGGCAAAAAAGCCGTGTTGTGGGGAACCGCCCTCGACAATCTTGCTTGGTGGCGCATGGTTGATCCGAGCGGACACTTCATGGAAGTCACGCGGCTTGGCCACAACTTCGGCAAAATTCACGAGCAAGAATGCGTGCGTTTTGAAATAAAGCGCTTCAAAAAAGATGGCCATACCTTGTTCGGCCTGCCGCAAATACTGAGCATCCCGGGGCAGAGTTTCCGCAAAGCGGGGCTAGGCAAAGACGTTACCGATAAATTCCTCTCTGGTTTGCCCGGCGTGCAAAAAGAAGGAACCGACGGCTTAATCGTCGCTGCACGCTGGGTGCTGCACAAAATGCCGCCGTATACGCGCACCGTGTGTCTGGAGTTCTTCGGCCAGGTACGCGAGGCCGTGCCTGCCATCGTCGAGATCACCGATTATTTCAAACCGGGGGGTGTTGGCCATCAAGCCGGCGTCTTACTGGCCGGCTTGGAGCACCTAGACGAACGTTACGTGCGCGCCGTCGATTACGCGACCAAAGCCAAACGCCATGGCCGACCCAAAATGGTCTTGATCGGCGACATCGTCGGCCACGACGAGCGCGCTGTGATGCAGGCCGCCTCAGACGTGGTGCGCATGTGCAATCTGCGTTCGGCAGAAGGTTTTATCGCCGTCGATGCCGATATGCGCAAGAAATTCTGGCTCGATCGCTCACTGACCGCCGCCATTTCACGCCACACCAACGCCTTCAAGCTCAACGAAGACGTGGTCATTCCGCTGCCGCGCATGGGCGAGTATTGCGACGGCATTGAGCGGATCAACATCGAGCTGTCGATCCAAAACAAACTGGTTCTATGCGCCAAACTGATCACGTTTTTGCAAGATGAATTGCCGCTGCCCTTACATCGTGGCGATAGCGATTTGGCGGACGAGGTGCTCGTTGGCGATCGTCGCCAAGCCGCGCTTGCGCTGGTCGAAGCGGTACGCACCCGTTGGCAGTGGTTGCTCGACCATCTTGATCTGCCCTTGAGCGAAGCCGACCCCAAGCTGCTTGAGCTCGGGGTGACGGTCGCAACCTTGAGCAATCAAGCTGCCGCACCGACGCTGTTTCACCGCCTGCAAGATTACTCAGTGCGCGTTTCCTGGAAAAGCGAGTTGCAGGCGCCGCTACACGCGATTTTCGACGGCGGCCTGTATCGCCCGGTCTTAGAACGAATCATCAGCACGCATAAAGAAACCCTGCGCGGCCGAGTGTTTGTCGCCCTACACATGCACGCGGGCGACGGCAATGTGCATAGCAATATCCCGGTCAATTCAGACGATTACGCCATGCTGCAAAC
>JAZKFR010000068.1:0-9335 GCA_040386295.1 Pseudomonadota bacterium
CGTGCTTGCGTGGCAAAGTAAGTTTGGCCGTTGGCGATGACGGGTTTGCTCGGGTCACCGTTTTGCACAATCAGATAGCAGGCGTAGCGAGACAATCGCAAGTCTGCTATCGGGCGCTGCGCGCCGGAGCCAATGTAGACCATTTTGGTGGCTTCACCGAAATGGTCGGCCACGTCTTTCCCAGACTGTTCGCAAGCCGTGCACGCCTTATCTACAACCTGCATGAAGTTGCGCCAATCTTGATATTCCAGCAGCGGTGCCAAATCCCGCGCCAGCCAGAATTCATTGCCCTCGTCATCGCTATGTTTGATGTTTTCAAAGGTGCTGTGGTGCTGCCGAGCAATGTGATTGTTAGTCATGCTGATTTTCCCGTTGATCAAAGGCTTGGGCGAGGATGCGCTGCGGTAAATTATCCAAATCGCGTTGTTGGAGTAGCAGCGCGGCGCGTAAGACATCGGCTTCGACAAGTTGTGTTTTTAAATGGGCGACAATACGGCGTTGATCATCCAGCGGCAGTAGTGGTATCTCGACAGATTCCACCTGGCCGGGAGAAATATGAGGCACCCCTAGGCTCTGGTCATGCCCTGAGATGGCATCAATGAATCGCGATGACTGCAAAAATCCATACAAAAAATCGGCATCAATTATGTTTGGCTTCAGTACAAACCGTCCAACCCGTTGTAGTAACAGGGCTGGTAAATCAGCTTCGCCAACGCGTGCCACCTTGATGCCGCTTGAAATCAAAGGGCGGTCCAAGCTGATCAGGACATCACCCTCTTCAAGCACGTAATTTGGGTATCGACTGCCTTCGCAGGGGGCGAGATATACGACATCGTCCCAGTAAACTTCTCCGGGCAAGATATTGGCATTCCGAAGCAGCCGCACGCCTGAGGGCTTGAAATTCTCGCTTTTGAAGGCATAGCCAGACTGTACCTTTGCAACCTCAGCAATGGGCTGCCACTCTTTAAACTGATCGAATACCGAATCAATGATCTTTGTGCTCAACAGTCGGGCATCTCGCAACTGCACTTGCGCCGCCTGCCGGGCGGTTTCGACTTCGGTCAATTGGGCTTTCAGGCGAGCGGCGATTTGGCGTTGCTGATCTATATTCGGCCTCGGTATGTAAAGCCGGTTCATTGTGTTTTGTGGCAACTTTAGACGAGTAGAACCCGTTACAGCTTCTGAATAGTCGGCCCAATTCAAAGCGAAACAGAGGAAGTCATCGTCGCATACCCCATCTTTTCCCTTTAGGACGTGCGCATGGTTATTGACCCAGCATTTACCTTCAACGAGGTATGCCTTATTTTTTTGCGGGTCTAAAAATGGCGCTCCATCTTCACCAAGAAGCACATACCTGCCGTCTTGCCTGTATCCATCAATCCAACCAACCTGGCCTGTTGCGCCAAAATATGGATAAGCGCCCTCACGCTTATTGCGCTCCGTTTGGCTTATTGGCTCTCTTAGGTAGTCGTAGATATCAACCATGTCAGTCAATGGCACTAGAGGAAACATACTCATACCCCAAATAACCTCGCCTTAGCCTCATACATCACCTGCGCCGGCGAACCCAAACTACGTAAGGCATTCAATCCTCCCGCCAGCTTGATTTCCGGCACTTCCCACAAGTTCTGGCTTTCCAGGGCATCGGTACCACCCTGGGCGAACTGATGGCCTAGCCCCTTGAGCACGATGGCCGCTTTGCCGTCCATGCTGGCGAACCAGCTCCGGTTGTCCCTGATGAACAGGTCGCCACGCTCGGGGCGCTTCAACGCGCGGGCGTGGTAGCCGTGGTGCCCCAAAAAGTCGTACAGGTCAAAATCGGTCATTCGGTCAATTTCACGAATCGCTTCCGGGCTGAGGTTGTCGCCAAGCAGGTGCTGAATCAGTTGGCGGCGTTTTTGCGAGTCGATCCATAAGGCGCGGAATTCGTCGAGGTTGCGGGCTTCCGACAGCACGCGCTGGATCACTTCGCGGCGGTACTCGTCCACGGGAATCCGCGTATCGCGGCCATCACGGCGGCTGAGAATGAAGCTGCCTTCTGCGTTAATGATGACGGTTTGCCCGCCGATTTCAGCCACGCTTGAGCCATCGCCCCCACCCCCTCCGCCCTCTCCGCCAGCGTCACCGCCGCCTTTGCCACCACTGCCTGGGCGCGGTGGTTTGCTGATGAAGTCAGTGCCAAATAGGTCGGTCACGCCGGTGTAGTCGTACAGCCAGAATTTGTATTTCTGCGTTTCTTCGTGAATGCGCGTGCCGCGCCCGACCATCTGATAGAACTTGATCGACGATTGCAGGTAGCGGAAGAACACTACGGCATTGAGGCGCTCGATATCCACACCGGCTTCGAGCAGATCCACCGTGCAGGCAATGAAAGCGCGCTCGCCCGAGCCGCGCATGGGTTCGATCATGTCCGAGCCGTTGTTGGCGCCGCCCATGCACTTGAAGGCGTAGTGATTCTTTGGCGTTTGTGCTTGTTGCTTGCACCAGCGCACATATAGATTGTTCATCTGCTGCGCTACGCGGTCGGCGTGGATTTCGCGCGTGCAGAAAATGATGACTTTCTGTTCGGGACCACCGTTTTCACACAGCAGCTTGAACAGGTCTGCGCACATCTTGGGGGTGCGTAGCTCGATGAAGAGTTCGTCGTCGAAATCTTTGCCGGTGTATTCGTTTTTGCTCAGGTCGTCTGCAGTCAGCGGCAGGCCGGTTTTGATGTCTTTGGCGCCTGCTTTGAGGATGTCTGCTTGGGTGAAGGTGGCGTTGTCGATGCTCGCCTTGCGTTTGACGATTTCGCAGGCGGCGAGGTAGCCGTCTTCTTGCGCTTGAATCAGGGTGTATTCGTACACTGGTTCGCCAAAATATTTACGGTTGTTGGCGGTGATTTCCTGATCGTCAGCACTGGCGTGTTTGGATTCTTCCAGCTTGCGCGGCGTTGCGGTCAGGCCGATCTGGATGGCGTTGGGGTTGCGTTTCAGAACCTCCGACCAGCGCCCCCAGGCCGAGCGATGGCACTCGTCGATGATGATGACGCTGAAGGCGTCATCAAAGTAGTGCTCGGACAGAAAGCTGGCAAAACCATCGTTTTTTTCATCGTCCAGACCCAGCGTTTGATAAGTGGCGATGTGGATGCGGGCATTTTGCGCACTATTGCCGCCACGCTCTGTGCCGACAACGCGTGCATTGTCGCCAAAGGCGGCTTTGAGTTTTGCGTAGGCCTGGGTGCGTAGCTCATCACGGTCACACAGAAACAGCGCAGGTTTGGGCAGCTGCCCGGCCTGGCTCATGCGCCACAGCAGGTTGGTGGCGATAATGGTTTTGCCTGCGCCCGTGGCCAGCGTCAGCAGCACGCGAGGCGGTACTCCGGCTTGTTGATCGAGCAAAATTTTTTCAAAGGCAGCGCGGATCGCCGCATCTTGGTAGTAGCGGGAAAGCGCCCATGCCGGGCTATCCGCCTGGAACAGCATTGTGGCCTCGGGTCGCGCTATATCCAGCCCGCTGTCTTTTGCGTAGCGGGCGCTCAGGTCTAGGTGCGTCGGGAAGTCGGCAAACGGGAAGGGCCCACTTTGCAGGCTGGTGATGTAATCGAACTCGCCATAGCGATGGCCATTGGTGGAGAAGACGTATTTCACATCGAAGCGCTCACAGTCGGCATAGCTCTTGGCCTGCTGCATGCCTTTGAGCGGGTCTTCGCTTTCTTTCTTGGCTTCGAGCACGGCGACGGGCAGCGCTTTGGGCATCTCTCCCACCTGAACGCAGAGCAGATAGTCGGTGCGTCCCGAACCCTTGCGACGGCGGCCTTTGGCGCCGCTGGGTTCGACCGGTGCCGGGGTTAGGATGGTTTCGAGCGTGATGCGCTCACGGCTGACGTAGCCTTTGTCTCGCAAGGTAGGGTCAATCAGGTGGTAGCGGGTATCCGCTTCGTTCATGCTCATGGATTCCCCTCATAGACCTAATCAAAGCGATAAGCGGCGATACGATCCATCGTGGAAAATCAGCGGAGATTGACTTGGACCACGGCTGAAGCGCTGCACACGGCCGACAAAAATGAGGTGATCGCCGCCTGCGTAATGGTGCTCGTTGGTACATTCAAACGAGGCACAGCAGGCGTCGAGCAGAGGCACGCCGCCTAGGCCTTCTTGCACAGCAACGCCAGCAAAACGATCTTCTTCCCGCGCGGCAAAACGATCCGATAAGCTTTTTTGCTGAAAACTCAAAACATTGACCGCATAACGTTTGGCAGCTAAAAAATCAGCTAGATGCAAGGAGCTTTTAGACAGGCTCCAAAGAATTAAAGGCGGCGTCAGCGAAACCGTGTTGAACGAGCTCACCGTCAAGCCAATCCATTTTCCGTCTGGCGCCAAAGCGGTGACCACCGTTACGCCCGTGGCGAAACTGCCCAGAACTTGACGAAACGCCATGCTATCGACTTCGGGAAGAACACTTTGTTGCTCGAGGGAATGACTCATTAGATAGGCTTTATCAGCAGTTTGTTAGGCGCAAGGGCGCGATTATCGTCGTGCCTGCTCAGGCTGTCGAGTCAGAGCCTTTGTTTCTGCTTTTTTCCTCGTTTGCGCTGCGCTCTGAACGAGCCGCGCAGCGGCAAAGCGTTTTTCCCCCGCCTAGAAAGAAGCTTCGGGCATCGCCATAACGCCTGCTGCACCGGCGCTGACAACGCTAGACAGGCCGGGTGCTTGCGATAAAAAGTGGTCGGCGTAAAAACGAGCAGTGATAATTTTGGCGGGGTAAAACGGATCTTTGCTACCCGCGTCTATTTTTGCTTGCGCCAGTAAGGCCGCGCGCGCCATTTGCCACCCCCCGGCAACGATGCCGAACAAACGGAGAAAGGGCACGGCGCCGGCGGAGGTAGCACGCACATCGCTGGCGTAATTTGCGCTTAGCCAATCGCCTGCGCTAGCCAGGGCATCAACGGCCACGGCAAGACGCGTACGCAGCGCGTTGAAATGCTCGGAACCCACTTGCGCTAAGGCTTGATCGAGCGCACGCATCATGGCGATGACTGCGTTGAGCGTGGCGCCGCCCTCGCGTGCGATTTTGCGGCCAATCAGATCGTTTGCCTGAATTCCCGTCGTCCCTTCGTAAATCGCCGAGATACGCGCGTCGCGCAAATGCTGCGCGGCACCGGTTTCTTCGATATAGCCCATACCGCCATGCACTTGTACGCCGGTCGAGGCCACTTCAATGCCAATTTCGGTGCTCCAACCTTTTACCACCGGGATCATTAGGTCGACAAAAGCTTGCTGTTGCTGACGTACCTTGGCATCGGGATGGTGCAGCGCAGCGTCTTCTGCTGCGGCGACAACGTAGGCCAGGGCGCGCGTCGCCTCTGCCTGCGCGCGCATGCTCAGCAGCATACGACGTACATCGGGGTGCGCCATGATCGGTACTTTGGGCCCGCCTCGCTGTGCAATATCGGTGCACTGAATACGGACACGGGCGTAGTCGCGCGCACGTTGGTAGGCGCGCTCGGCGACGGCAACGCCTTCCAGGCCAACGCTGAAGCGTGCCGCGTTCATCATGATGAACATGTACTCAAGGCCACGGTTTTCTTCGCCGACGAGATAGCCTGTCGCGCCACCGTGATCGCCAAACGCCATAACCGCCGTTGGGCTGGCGTGAATACCGAGTTTGTGTTCGATCGAGACGCAGTAAGCGTCGTTACGGGCACCCAGGCTTCCGTCAGCATTGACTAGGTATTTGGGCACGACAAAAAGGGAAATGCCTTTGACGCCTTCGGGCGCCGTTGGCGTACGTGCTAGAACGAGGTGCACGATGTTCTCGGTCAGATCGTGCTCGCCGTAGGTGATAAAAATTTTCTGCCCGAAAATGCGGTAATCGCCGTTTGCTTGCGGTTCGGCGCGTGTACGCACTGCGGCCAGGTCAGAACCGGCTGCGGGCTCGGTCAGGTTCATGGTGCCGGTCCATTCGCCGCTGACCATTTTTTCAAGAAAGGTTTCTTTCAGCGTTTGACTACCGCATAAGACCAGCGCTTCGATTGCGCCCATGGTCAGCATGGGGCACAGCGAGAAGGCGTGATTCGCTGATTTCCACATTTCGGAAACCGCTGCGCCCAGCAGCCTGGGCAAACCCTGCCCACCCCACTCAGTCGGACATTGCAATGCGGTCCATCCGCCTTCGGCAAAACGGCGATAAGCCGTGGTAAAGCCTTTCGGCGTGCGCACGCCCGTCGCCGACCACTGCGCCCCTTCGCGGTCGCCGCTGATGTTAAGCGGGGAAAGCACCTGCTCGGCAAACTTGCCTGCTTCTTCGAGTACGGCATCAACTAGCTCTGGCGTTGCTTCTTCGCAGCCAGGCAGTTGCGCTACTTGCTCAAGCATCGCTAATTCGTTTAAGACAAAGCGCATCTCGCGCAAAGGGGCTTTGTATTCACTCATTGCATTCTCCTGTCGGGAAAAAAGCCAAGCCTGGTTATTTAAGAGAGGGCTGCGCTGAGTTCTGGCACCAACTCAAACAGATCGCCAACAAGACCGTAGTCCGCCACTTGGAAGATGGGCGCTTCGCTATCTTTGTTGATCGCGACAATCACTTTGCTGTCTTTCATCCCGGCCAAATGCTGAATCGCACCAGAAATGCCGATGGCGATATAAAGCTGTGGCGCAACGATTTTGCCGGTTTGGCCGACTTGATAATCGTTTGGCACGTAGCCCGCATCGACCGCAGCACGTGAGGCGCCGAGGGCGGCGTTGAGCTTATCGGCCAGAGGTTCGAGCAAGCGATGGTATTGCTCAGCGCTGCCTAAGCCTCGTCCGCCGGAAACGATCACCTTCGCTGCGGTCAATTCGGGGCGTGCGAACTCGGTCATTTCTCGGCTGAGCAAACGACTCTTGCCAAAATCAGCGAGCGCAGCAATCGGCAGCACTGGGGCGCTAGGTTGATCTGCCGCGAGCAGGCTAGCCGGAGCAAAAGCGGTACTACGCACAGTCAAAACCTTGAGTGGATCGCTCGATTGCACGGTGGCTAAGATATTGCCCGCGTAAATGGGACGGACAAAGGTATCGCTGGCAAGAATCGTCACGATCTCGGAGATTTGTGCCACGTCGAGCAGCGCAGCGACACGCGGCATGAAGTTCTTACCGCTGGTGGTTGCTGCCGCCACGATGTGGCTGTAACCAGCTGATTTTGCAGATTCTGCTGCGCACTGAGCCAGCACCAATGCAGCAACATTCTCGGCGAGCTGATCCGCGTAATGCGCAGCATCTGCGCACAAAACTCGGCTGACACCAGCGATTCTGGACGCCGCCTCGGCCGCCGCTTGGCAAGCGTGCCCCAGCACCAACACATGCACCTCGCCGCCGAGTTGTGCTGCGGCGGTCACTGCGCTGAGCGTCGTCGCTTTAATCGAATGCGCATCGTGTTCGGCAATAAGCAATACCGTCATTTAGATCACCTTCGCTTCATTTTTAAGTTTGTCGACCAGCTCGGCAACGCTGCCGAGCAATACCCCTGCCGTGCGCTTAGCTGGCTCAGCAACGCTGAGCGTTTTTAAACGTGGCAACACAGCCACGCCGAGCGCCGCTGGGGTAGTCACGTCTAAGGGTTTTTTCTTAGCTTTCATGATGTTAGGCAAGGTTGCATAACGCGGTTCGTTCAGACGCAAATCGGCACTGACGACCGCTGGCAGAGTCAAAAGCAGCGTTTCTAAGCCGCCATCGACTTCGCGCGTGACCGTTGCTTGCGGCACACCGTCTGCGGGTAGCGTGACCAGCAGTTTTGAGGCGAAAGTGGCTTGCGGCCAATCCAGCAATGCGGCCAGCATCTGACCGGTTTGATTGGCGTCGTCGTCAATCGCTTGCTTGCCGCAAATCACCAACTGCACATTTTCTTGCAGGCAAACGGCTTTCAATAATTTGGCTACGTCTAAAGGCTGCAATAGCGCGTCGCTCTCGATCAAAAGCGCACGGTCAGCGCCGATGGCCATGGCCGTACGCAGGGTTTCTTGGCAAGTGGCAAGCCCAGCTGAAACGACAATAACTTCGCTGGCAATGCCTGCTTCTTTCAAACGAACAGCTTCTTCAACAGCGATTTCATCAAAGGGATTCATCGACATCTTGACGTTATCGATATCCACACCTGTCCCGTCACTTTTGACGCGCACTTTGACGTTGTAATCGACTACCCGTTTCACGGGCACCAGTATTTTCAGCATGTTTTCTCCATTTATCGACAAACACAGCACAAGCATTGGGTCAGCATCGAGCAATCATGGAACATCTCCAAAGCGCGATACCATACTCACGCGTATGGTATCGTACACTGCACAGCAGCGAAAGAAACGCCAACGCTGTTTCAAATTCAATCACCCTTAAAACGCATGCCGCAATGAGTCACGCCCCTAATTCCAGACCTAGCCCCGCAAAAAGCAAGGCGCGCGCGCAACTTGACCGCCAGGGCTGGATCGACGCAGCGCTTAAAGTTTTGGCCGACCAGGGCGTTTCTGGGGTGCGTGTCGAATCGCTAGCCAAAGCCTTTGGCGTTACCAAAGGGAGTTTCTATTGGCACTTCAAAGACCGCTCAGATTTATTAGAAGCGATGCTGCACACATGGCAAGAAGGACGCATTCTTGACATAAAAAAACAAACAGATGCAGAAACGAACACAGAGCCAGCGCTTGCAACAATCGATATTTCAGAGAAAACGCAGGCAAAAGCGCGCGAACAACTCAGGCACGTAATCAATCTCTACAGCGCTAACCGAAACCGCCAAGGCATCGCAATCGAACTGGCTGTGCGGGCGTGGGCGCGGCACGACACGCAAGCCGCGCGGGTGGTCGAAGAAGTCGATAATTGCCGTCTGCAATGCACACAAAAACTTTTTCTCGCCAACGGTCTTTCTGAGAGCGAAGCCAAGAGCCGCAGCTTACTCCTCTACGCCTACGTATTCGGCCAAAGCCTCATGAGCTACGACCGCTACGACCTAAAAATCAACGAGTTCAAACGCTGGATTGTCGAACACATTGTGACGCCATGATGTCAAAAATCAAAGGGGTCAGAGTAAATTGATTCTTAATTAAGACCTGAAGCGGCGAATGGCATGCTCACCAAGATGCGCTCTTCTTGTGCAACCGAAACAGATCAACACGCGCTGTCATGATCGAAATCAACCGAATCTGACCCCTTTGATTTTGCGCATACAGGTTCGAGTCGATAGGCTTGCTCACGGCAAGCCTGGCCAGCATCGCAAGCTGACTGATGGTGTCTCCGAGCTAAAGATTGACGCAGGGGTGCGGGCTATCGGGTTTGCTACACCGAAAGGAATAGCGAGCTCATCGTCTTTCTTATTGGTGGAGACAAGTCAAG
>JAZKFR010000069.1:0-3756 GCA_040386295.1 Pseudomonadota bacterium
GTCGATTGAGGTCAGTGATTTCCAGCTCGCCGCGTGCCGAGGGGCGGATCGTTTTGGCGCGCGCGCTGGCCGTGTTGTCGTAGAAATAAAGCCCAGTCACGGCGTAGCGCGATTTTGGATTTTGCGGTTTTTCTTGCAGGCTGAGGACACGATTGTGGGCGTCGAATTCGACGACGCCGTAGCGTTCTGGATCTTGTACTGCGTAGGCGAAAACGGTAGCACCTTGCGTTTTCTGGTCGGCTTTTTGCAGCAGACTGGAAAAATCATGGCCGTAAAAAATGTTGTCGCCAAGCACCAAAGCCGATTCGGCGTTGCCGAGGAAAGTTTCGCCGATGAGTAAGGCTTGTGCTAGCCCGTCGGGCGCAGCTTGAACGGCGTAGTTGAGATTGATTCCCCACTGTTGCCCATTGCCCAACAGCTGCGCAAAGCGCGGCGTATCTTGTGGTGTTGAGATGATCAAAATGTCGCGAATTCCGGTGAGCAGCAGCGTGCTCAGCGGGTAATAGAGCATCGGCTTATCGAAAATCGGCAGTAATTGTTTGGAAACGACCTGCGTGGCGGGGTAGAGGCGTGAGCCGGAGCCGCCAGCGAGCAGGATGCCTTTGCGTGTTGAGGTGTGAGTCATGGTGTGTGTCTAGCAGCCTGTCGGGTGAAGGGTGAGCTCAGCCCTGCGCGATGAGCTGAGGTAATAAACGAGTCAAATAGGGTTGCCAGTCGGGCAGGGTCAAGGAGAAATCTTGTTCGAGACGCGTGCAGTCGAGCCGTGAGTTGGCTGGGCGTGGCGCCGGTAGCGGGTATTCCGAAGTGCTGATGGCGCTGATCGATTGTGCGTCCGGCCAGGCTTTGCCGTTAGGCATTTTGGCGCCGCTTACGGCGCGCGCTTGGGTCACGATGGCACGCGCGAAAGCGCACCAACTCAGCGGCTTGGCGGCGGCCAGGTGATAGAGCTGAGTGCCGCTTAAATTAGGGTCTTCTTGGCCGGCTTGAGCGGCGTTGCGCCACCGTTGGCGCACAACATGGCTGCTGATGTCGGCGATCAAATCGCTTGGCGTGGGCGCGCCGATTTGATCGTCGATGATGCGCAGCGCGCGTCCCTGATGGGCCATGCGCAAAATAGTTTTGACGAAGTTATGGCCGTGCGCACCAAAGACCCAGCTGGTGCGAAAAATAATCGCTGAGCAGCCGCTGGCGCTAATGGCTTGTTCGCCGGCGAGCTTGCTACGGCCATAAAACGACTGCGGGTTAGGCGTGTCGCTTTCAACGTAAGCACTGTTTTTGCCGCCGTCAAAAACGTAATCGCTAGAGTAGTGCAGCAACAGCGCGCCACAGTGTTGAGCCGCTTCGGCCAAGACGCCGGGCGCGCTGGCATTGACTTGCCAGCAAGCGCTTTGCGCCCCCTCTTGGGCGCATTCTGTTTCGGCTTGATCGACCGCAGTGTAGGCGGCGGCGTTGACGATGAGCTGCGCCTGTTCGTGCAGAACGCGTGCACGCAACTGCTTGCTATTGCTCAGATCAAGCTCGCTTCGACCCAGCGCCACGAGCGCTCCTAGGGGTGCCAGCGCACGTTGCAAAGACCAGCCGAGCTGGCCGTCTTTGCCGAGTAGGAGAATTTTTTTCATGTTTGCGCAGCGTTCGCCAGAGGCGCGCTCTGCTCTGTTTGTTGGCGGTAGCTGCCGTCGTTGATGTGCGCTACCCAATCAGGGTTGGCGAGGTACCAGCGCACGGTTTTTTCGATGCCGCTGTGGAAGCGCTCGCGCGGACGCCAACCGAGTTCGCGTTCAATTTTGCTCGCGTCGATGGCGTAGCGGCGATCGTGTCCGGGACGGTCGCTCACCAAGCGGATTTGCTCGCGATACGAGCCGCTGCTGCGTGGTTGCAGCTGGTCTAGCCAGGCGCATACGCTGTTGACGACGTCGCGGTTGCGTTGCTCGTTGGCGCCGCCAATGTTGTAGCGCTCACCAATACGGCCATGTTCTAAAACGCAACGAATAGCGGCGCAGTGATCGCTCACATAAAGCCAGTCACGTATCTGTTCGCCGTCGCCGTAGAGCGGCAGCGTTTTGCCTGCGAGGGCGTTCTGGATGCTCAGCGGAATCAGCTTTTCTGGGAAGTGGTTTGGCCCGTAGTTGTTCGAGCAGTGCGTGGTGAGCACGGGGAGTTTATAGGTGTGGTGGTAGGCGCGCACTAGGTGGTCGGCGGCGGCTTTGGAGGCGGCATAGGGGCTGTTCGGTTGATAGGCATGTGTTTCTGTAAACGGCGCTGCGTCGGCGCTTAAACTGCCGTAGACCTCGTCAGTGGAGACTTGTAGGAAGCGGAAACGCGCGCCTGCTTCAGGGCTCAGCTTGGCGTGGTAGTGACGAACGCTTTCGAGCAGATGAAAACTGGCGACGATGTTGTTTTGAATAAACAGCTCGGGGCTGTTGATCGAGCGGTCGACATGGCTTTCTGCCGCAAAGTGAATGAGCGCACGTGGTTGATATTGCGCCAGTAGCTTGTCGAGCAAGAGACGGTCGCCGACATCGCCGTGCACGAAAATGTGGCGCTGATCAGCGCGCAGGTCGGCCAGGTTTTCTCGGTTGCCGGCGTAGCTGAGTTTGTCGATATTGAGGACGTTTGCTTCTGCGCTTGACCCGTGTTCGGACAGCCAGTCGCGAACGAAGTGCGAGCCAATAAAGCCTGCGCCGCCGGTGACTAGAATCACGTTTTCTCCTTGCTGGTTTTCTGCGTATTTTGCTCCGCATCGTGCGCTAGCTCGATCAGCTTCGCGTATTTGCTAAAGCTGTTGAAGCAGGCGATCACGCAATGAATCAAACCCGGAATGCCGTCGAGAAAGCCCAGGCGGAAAAAATATAAGCGTATAAAACGCAGGCTTGGGCTCAGGAGTAAGCGCACACGTAAGCGTCTGCTTGAGTGTGTTTTTCCAGACGCAAAGGCTGCGTTCGCGGCCAGGCTGGTGTAACGATTTTGTTTCTCTAGATAGCGGCTCAGGCTTTCTGCTGATTCGTGCAATAAATCGCCGTGCAAACTGGCGGGGGCGACTTCGCTCAAGACGTGTTCGTGCACGCTGTCGTCTGACCAGCGCGCGTAGCGTCGATTGAACAGGCGGATGTTCCAATCGGGATAGCCTTCGCCATGGCGTAGATAACGTCCCAGAAAATAATTGCACCGCGCGAGCCGGTAAACCTGCGCTGCGGGTTGCGACAAAGCCGCTTCGATACTGGTGCGCAGTTCTGGGCTAAGACGTTCATCGGCATCCAGGCAGAGCACCCAGTCGTGCTTTGCTTGCGTCACGGCGTATTGTTTTTGTCGGCCAAAACCCAACCAGTCTTGATGTATGACGCGCGCCCCGTAGCGTTCTGCCAAGGCGATGCTGTCGTCTTGACTGCCGGAATCGACCACTAGAATTTCGTCGGCGAAGCGCACGCTGTCTAAGCAAGCGCCGAGCGCACTGGCGGCGTTGAGCGTGATCAACACGACCGAAACCGGTTGCCGTGCGTGCTTGAGCTGGCTGGCTAATGGAGATAAGGAAAATGAAGGCGGTGAGCCGCTGTGTTGTGCTTGATCAGGCAAGGCTGAGCAGGGCTGGCGCATCGCTGGGGGCGGCTGGGTCATGGCGTTTTTCTCTCGTCTAGCCTGCGTAGCGCGCTGAGCTACTGCGGGGGTTGTGCAGCGCCTGGGGCTTCGGTCGGTTGATCGGTTTGTCTGGGCTTGTCTAGCAAGGGGCCAATCAGTCAATCAGTCAATCAGTCAATCAAT
>JAZKFR010000069.1:3856-12474 GCA_040386295.1 Pseudomonadota bacterium
CGGTCAATCGGTCAATCGGTCAATCGGTCAATCGGTCAATCGGTCAATCGGTCAATCGGTCAAGGGATAGGGGGTAAGGGGTGCGCTAGCAGGTGCTTCAAGCTTGCAGAATATAGCTTGCGCCTGGCGTTGTCGGCGGCGATTTTACCAGAGCGCTTGCTAGCGCCGATATAATGCCGCCTCAATGAAAATTTTACTGATCAAAATGTCGTCTATGGGCGACCTGGTGCATAACTGTCCACTCGTTAGCGATATCCAGCGCCATTTGCCGCACGCGCAAATTGACTGGGTTGCTGAAGAGGCATATCAAGCGATTCCGCAACTCCACCCTGGTGTGCGCCGAGTGCTGCCGATTGCCTGGCGGCGCTGGCGCAAAAATCTGCTGCAAGCGAGCACCTGGCGAGAAATGGCGGCGTTCAAAAAAGCCTTGCAAGAAAACACCTACGACTTTGTGCTCGACACGCAAGGCTTGTGGAAAAGCGCGATCGTGGCGCGTTGGGCGAACAGTAAAGTCATTGTCGGCGGCGATGGGCATAGCATCAAAGAAGGCGCTGCTGCTTGTCTGTACGACCGTCGTTTGGCCATCGCCAAATCTTTACACGTGATCGAACGTTGCCGCCGCGTGGGTGCTATGGCACTCGGCTATGCCTTAGATGTGCAGGCTGATGCAGGGCAAGAAAGGCAAGGGCAAGCAACGCAAGGGCAATACGGGATTCGCGCCCAGCCACTGCAGGCGGATTGGTTGCCGACGGGGGCTTATGCTGTGCTGATGCACGCCGCCAGTCGTCCCGAGAAGCTGTGGTCTAACGCGCATTGGCTCAGCATCGGTCAATACCTTATGCAGCAAGGCCTGAATCTGGTTTTGCCGTGGGGCAATCAAGGCGAAGCCGAACGTAGTCAGGCGCTGGTTTATGCGCTCAATTTAGGGCAAGACGCGACGTCTATCGCCGAGCCGCAGCGTCCGCGTGCCGTCGTACCACCTTTGATGAGGCTCGACGTAGCGGCGCGCTTTCTCGCCGGTGCGCAGCTGGTGGTCGGTTTAGACACAGGGTTCACGCATCTGGCAGCGGCTTTAGGACGACCCACGATTGGCATTTTTTGCGATTCAGATAGTAGTCAGGCTGCGGTCGTGGGTGACGGTCTTTGTTTTAGTTTTGGCCGCCCTGGACAACCGCCAAGTTGTGCACAAATCATGGCGGCGCTCGCGGCCATGGGGCGCTGAGGCGATGAATTTGCCGCCGCTCAGCGCGCAACAGGCCACGACGCGGTTTGCCTCTGCCTCTGCCTTCGCCAGAGCGCTTTATAGCGCGTTGCTGTACGCTCTGGCGCCCGTGATTGTGCTGCGTTTGTGCTGGCGCAGTCGGCGACAAAGCGGCTACCTGCAGCACCTGTCTGAGCGTTTTGCTTTTTATCCGCGCCGCATAAAACAGCACAACGAGCCCCCCTTGCTTTGGTTACACGCGGTTTCCGTCGGCGAAACACGCGCCGCCGCGCCGCTGATCGAAGCGCTGCTCAGCGCCTACCCGCAGCATCAACTGCTGTTGACGCACATGACGCCGACCGGTCGAGCCAGCGGCCTCACCTACCTTGAACGCTATCCGGGACGCGTCAAACAGGCTTATCTGGCCTATGACTTCCCTGGTGCTGCGCGGCGCTTTTTGCAGCATTACTGTCCGCAGCTTGGTTTGTTGATGGAAACCGAGCTCTGGCCAAACCTGTTGGCACAGGCTAGACAGTTGGGCGTGCCGATGGCGCTGATCAATGCGCGTTTGTCGCTGCGTTCACAGCGCGGCTACGCAAAATGGCCGGCCTTGACGCGTCCGGCTTTTGCTAGCCTCAGTTTTGTCAGCGCACAAAGCCAGGCGGATGCTGAGCGTATTCGCCAGCTTGGCGTGTCTGCGTCGCCCACGTCGCCTACGCCGTCCACCTTGCCCACGCTGAGCGTCTGCGGCAATCTCAAGTTCGATACGCAGCCTGATGTACAGCAGCTGGCTTTAGGCGCGCGCTACAAGCAGCACTTAAATACGCCGCAGCGCCGTCCGATTCTGCTCGCCGCCAGTACCCGCGACGGCGAAGAAGCCCTGTTGCTTGACCAGCTGCCTGAGTTGATGCGCATTCCCGGTTTATTGCTGGTGATCGTGCCACGCCACCCGCAACGCTTCGACGAGGTCGCTGCGCTTCTGGTGCAACGCGCTTTGCGCTATTGCCGGCGTAGCGCGCAGCAACACGTTGATCCCCGTGATGCGCGCTATTTAGCCGAATTGCCGAGCGCGCAAACCCAGGTCTGGCTAGGCGATAGCATGGGTGAGTTGGCGCTGTATTACAGCTTGGCTGACTACGCCTTGATCGGCGGTAGCTTTCTTCCTTTTGGCGGACAGAATCTGATCGAAGCCGCAGCCTGCGCCTGTCCGACCGTGCTCGGCCCCCATACCTTCAACTTCAGTCAGGCCGCCGACGACGCCGTCGCCTGCGGCGCCGCGCGGCGCGTTGCCGACATGGCGAGCGCCGTCGTGCTGCTCAAGGACTTGCTACAAGATCCAGAGCAAAGCCAGAGCATGCGCGCGGCTGCTTTGGCGTTTAGTCAAGCGCATCGTGGTGCGACGGCGCGCAATCTGGCGTTGATTCAGGCTGTGCTGCCCAGCGCTGCTGTGTCTGCGCCTGAGGCGCCCCTGCGTCTGCTGCGCTAGAGCAAGCCCTATGCCTAGTCTTCGTGTTTAGCCTTTAGGCGACTCTTGGAGTAAGGCGCTCAGTTGTTCTAAAACAGGCTGCCATTCGCCGAGTGCTTTTTGTCTTAACAAGCGTGCGCTGGGATACCAAGGCGAATCAGGGCGCGCGCGTAACCAGCGCCAATCGGGGCTATACGGCAGCAGTAAATAAAACACTTTGCCCAAAGCGCCCGCCAGATGCGCCGGTGCCGAATCAATCGTGATCAAGCCATCGAGCTGACTCATCACGGCGGCAGTTTCGTCAAACTGGCTTAGTTCTGCGTCTAGGCTCAGTACGTTTGGCAGCGTCGCCAGCATGGCTCGCTCTGCCGTGCTGAGTCCTTTTTGTAAGCTCACAAACAAGGTGCTTGACTGCGCTGCCAGCCAAGGCAAAAGCTCGGCTAGGGGCAGCGAGCGCTGTCGATCATGCTGGTGTTGTGGATTGCCGCGCCAGACAACGCCCAGCATGCGCTCTGGTCGCAGCGTGCGCATTGCACAGAATTGCTGCAAATGCGTTCGCCAGAACCCAGCGCGTGCCGGGTCGGCGCACAGATAGGCGGCTGCCGATCCGGTGGGAGGACGAATCAGGGAGCTGAAAAACGAGGCGCGAATCGCTGTCTCTGAGAAAGTCTGCATGGCGAGCGGTAAGCTCATTACCGGGATGCGCCAATCCATTTCGGGTAGGACTGCCTCTGGGGAGATGACGTGCAGGGCTGGGAAGCTGCGTTGTACCAGCGTTTGCAGCACCTCGGGCAGTGGCATCCAACACTCCGCGCCTTGCGCTAAGAGCTGCGGGACATAGCGCAACATCTGCACAGCGTCGCCGATGCCTTGTTCGATTTGCAGCAGGATTTTTTTGCCAGCGAGCTGCGTCAGTGCGCTCTGAGTATCAGCCACGCCTTCAGTCTGAGTGCTGCCCAGCCAAAGCGGGTAAGGGCTAGGGGGCAGCGCGGGTGTTGCCTTACAACGCCAGCGCATTTCGTAGGCGCGAAAGCCTGTTTCAAAGTGACCGAGTATCAGCCAGCATAGGCTTTGGTTCAGCTTTGCGTCAGCGTGCTCTGGGTCGTAGCTCAAGGCTGTTTGATAGCACGCGAGCGCCTCTGTATGACGCCCTAAGGCTTGGTAGGTGTTGCCTAAATTACTGTACGCATCGCTGTAATCCGCTTGCAGTGCAATCGCTGTTTGAAAGCAGGGCGCTGCTTCTGCGTAACGCCCCAGTAGATACAAAGCGTTGCCAAGGTTGTTGTGCATGGGGGCTGCATCTGGCTTGTTGGCGACGGCGTGTTGATACGCTTGCACGGCTTCTGCGTAACGCCCTAGCGTTTTGAGCGCAATGCCGAGCGCGAAGTGTGCCTCAGCGTAATGGGGGCGACTCGCCAGCGCGTTTTGCAAAGCTAGGATGGACGCTTCGTTGCGCCCCAGTCGGTGCAGCATATTGCCCAAATTAAAGTGCGCCTCGGGGTAGTTTGGGCAGAGGGCAATCGCTTTTTCCCAGCAGGCGATTGCTTCTGCGCTTAAAGCGGGGTCGGGCAAAGCGTTCAAGTTATTCGATGCGTTTAACGCGTTGCCGAGGTTGTTATACGCAATCGCCATCGTCGGTTGACTGGCGAGCACTTGGCGATAGCAGGCCACTGCCTCTTGCGGACGGTTGAGCGCCATTAAGATGGCGCCCAAATTGCTCTGTGCGTCTGGAAAGTTAGGCTTGAGGGCAAGCGCCTGGCCGATGTACTCAAGCGCGACTTGATGTTGTCCCATTTGGTGCTGCAGCACACCGAGCAAATGCAAGCTTTCTGGATGTTGTGGATGCGCACTGAGTAGTTGCTCGTAAAGGTGCTTAGCTTTTGCCAAATCACCGCGCTGATGTTGCTGCAAGGCAAGCGCGAATAATGTGTCGTCGGGTTGCTGGGGGTGAGAGGCCATGGTCGATTGCACTGAGTTTGATTCCAATTCGTCGGACTCAGCGTCGGCTTTAACGTCGGCTTAAAACCCAGACTTTGTCGTGTTGTTTGCTGCGATTTGTCTTATTACAGAAACTTCTGTGCTTTGCCTGCGTGTTTTGTTTCTAAGGCAAATTGGCATAAAGGTGAGGCTTAAGCGGCTACCTTGTTTGGAGAGCAGCAAACTGGAGGTTCGCTGCTCGATCTTGCGTCCTGCTTGTGCTTAGATTTTTAACGCTCAATAAGCACTCAAAGCACTCAATAAGCGCTCAATAAGCACTACCTTGGTTGTTTGTAGCTGCCGGCGCTGCTGCTTTTGCGCCACTACGCAAGGCGTGCCAAACCTTACCCTGCATATCGCCATTGACATCGCCCGGCTTCAGATCGCCAGCGTAAAGATACAAAGGCATGCCTTTGTACGCCCATTGTTGGCTGCCATCCTCGCGTTTGATCGCAGTAAAGTTGGCGTCGGCAGCAGCTGGATTTGCTACGGCAAAAGGAGCCCAAGCCTTGGTGCAAGGGCCATTGCAGTTGCTTGCGCCGGGTGTGTCTTTGTCAAAGGTATACAGTGAGCGGCCGTCTTTGTTCGTCATCACCCCGTTTTTCTCAAGCGTTGGGTTTGCCTGTGCGGAAACAGAGGCCAGGGTCAGTACGGCGCTTAAGGTCAGCGAAAGTAGCGTTTTGTTCATGTGCATTCCTTAAAACATGAGGTTGAAATAGCGGCCAATGCTGCGACCACCGGGAAAAGCACCGCCTTAATACTGGCGGTTTATTCCAATTCGCATTAGAACAATGAGTGAGTCGCCTTGCCTTGTTACAGCAAGCTTGGCGACTGGCTTTCGTTTCTAACGCGCATTGGGATTACCAGCCGCAAGCACCGAAGGCGCGGAGGCTTGCGGGTTATTCTCGAGTTGATAAAGCCAAGCTAACAGTTCTGCAACGGCTAAATACAACTGCGGTGGAATTCTCTGATCGAGATCAACCTGCATTAACAAAGCGACCAACTCGGCTGATTCGTGTACATAAACACCATTGCTGTGCGCACGCGCGATAATTTCTTCAGCCACCAAACCCCGTCCTTTTGCGACCAAACGCGGGGCGGCGTCGGTCTCTCGGTAAGCCAGCGCGACAGCGCTTTTTAGTTGCTCAGGCTTTGTTTTTTTCATCGTGTGCTTGCCCTGACTGCTGGGTTGTCTCTGCGTTTTGCGTGGGGCTCGCTGTTGTTTCTGCTACCTCGGCGCTAACGCTCAGCGAGGTGAGCGTTAGCCCGGCTTGGTCAAGCTGCTTGCGAAAAGCCTGGCTGGCAGTGCGCAGTAGGGCTTCAGTGTGCGGATTGACCGCGCTCAGTTGTAAGCCGATTTGTTGATCACGCAGTTCGATTTGCGCATCGACGGCACCGAGATTGGGCAGCGTCAAACGCAGACGCGTTTGCCAAGTCTGCTTGGCCTCGTCGTCAGATTTTTTTTGTCCACGTTGCCGTGCCGCTTCTTCATCTACTGCTTCGCTAATTTCCCAGCGCATCTTTTGCCCTGGCCAGATTTCGCCTTGCCAAGCAAAGTGCTGTGTTGCTAACGCCTCTAGTTGCTGTTGCACGAGCGGGAGTAATTCTGGCGCGACCAGCGGTTTATGCGCTAGCGAGGTTGCCGCGTTGTTATGCGTATTTGCTGTCTTGTTGGTATCTGTGGACGCTTCTGCAGCTGCTTCCGTTGCTTTACCTAGCGCATCTGCTCCACTGGGGTCACGCATCTGAGTTGTTGTTAGTGCGCCGGCCTGATCAGCGTAGCGCGCTTGCATCAACGCCGCCTGGGGCGAGTGTGCAGAGGCCTTGTGTTCGCTTGCTGGCAGGGGTGCAGACGCTGGCGATCCACCCGCCAGCGTTGGCTGAAGTGAGGCCTGAGCGCCCCGTGCGCCCTCCATCTGCGCTGAGGGGTTGGGCGTAGACAATTTCCCCTGTGGTTCTTGGCGCAAAGCCTGTTGGTCAGTTTCACCATTCAGCCAAGCCACTTGATGTGATTCGTAGAACATCCCACTTTGTGTGATCGCTTGTTTGAGCAAAGGGAGCAAGGACTGCGTAGTCAATTGCGGCGCCCCTGGCGGAACTTTGACGATGGGTTGATTCTCGTTTAAGGGCGTCGCTAAAGATTCAGTAGAGTCTGCCTGCGCTTTATTAAACAAGGTGGCGATCAACTGGCCGGTACGACTGAGTGTTGTCGAGACTGATTCGGGATGCGCTTCTGTTGAACCCCCCTTCGGTCTCGACAGAACGGCAAAAGCGAGTTTGCCCTCGTGGTTCACCACCTCAAGTTCTAGTGTGTCACCACTTTTGGCCGAAAACGGCAGCGCCAACACGACTTCTCGTTGATTGATCGTGGCGCGATAAGTTCCGTTTGACAAGAAGGCTTGAATCTCCGCCATGACCCGTTGTCCGGGGGGCAGCTCAAACAACTTATCGGTGATTTCTCTGATCGACGCGACCGGTGTCGGCGCAGCATCCCCGGCAATTTGCAATCGGCTAAGGACGTCGGTCGGAATCATTTACGGCGAAGTGGGTGGCTGATGGTGCAGTGTGGGTGTATCAGCGTACAGGGATTGCTTGTGGGTGTACTGGCGGAGTGTGCTTGTGCTTGCACAGCCAAGCTGCTCATCCCAGCTTGGCTGTTTGTCCAGCCTGATTGCGCTCTAACATCGGCTTAACATCAGTGCGCCAGGCGAGCACTTCATCACGAATCAAAGGCTGTTGTTCAAGGATTTTCTGGATGATGCTGCGGATTTTTTGCGCTGCCGAACTGTCCGTTTTCGCTGAAAAATAAGTTGCCGTAGCAGAGCCGTTCTGCTGTTGCAGACGTTCTCTTAGGTGCACAGTTTCTTGCTCAAGCAAAACAAAGCGATCCCAGTCCAGCGCGCCCACCGCAACGAGCATCTCATCGTGTACAGCAGACAACTGCTCATACAGGGCGAGTAAAGCGGTAGCGCTGCTCATCGGCAAGCCTATCGGCTCATGCTGCGACGGCCACATCAGGCGTGCTCTTGGCGTTCTGCGCGAGACTTGTGTGCGTCGGCGTGATACCTACCCAGGCAGAACGAATATCGCCTAGCAGAGACGCTACTTCATCGAGTAGCGCAACTTGATTTTTTAAGTTTGCCCGGACTAGGCGCACGATCATGTAGTCGTACAGCGCACAGAGGTTTTCGGACAGCTGCCCTCCTGCCTCGAGATTTAAACTCACTTTAAGTCCGCTGCCGATGATCTCAACCGCTTTTGAAATGGCCAGTCCTTTAGCTTCAATTTGACCTGCCTCCATATGCGTTTTGGCGTGGGTAATCGCCAGCATTGCTCCGTCAAACAACATTAGGATCAATTGATGCGGCGACGCCGTTTGCACTGCAATATCGGTGCTCACTGCCTTGTATGCGTCTAGCGGTTTAGTCATTTTTCCGAACATGGCTGCTCCAATCAGAGTCTGGCAAATTGCTGCGTTAAGAAACTACTCGTGACGCTCATGCTACCCAAAGAAGCATCAAGCGCCGCGTATTGGCGGCGATAATTGGCTTCAATTGTCGATAAACGGGACTGTAATTGCAGGGTTTTCTTTTCAAAACTGCTCACGCTATTGTTCAGACTATTGACCCTAGAGGTTACTGTGCCTGCTGAGTCGGTCATTGCTGTGACAAATGACGAGATCGCCGCGCCGTATTTGCCAAGCGTGCTCTGTAGATCGGTAAAGTGTCCATCAATCGCCGATTGTAATTTCGTCGAATTCACCGACATTGACCCGTCTGCTTGAATCGCAATGCCTACCTCTGCCAGAGTTGCGTAGGTTCCAGTCAAACCCGAGGGCACCGTGTTGAGCGTAGTGCGTAAGCGCGAAAGAATCAGCGAGGTGGTTCCGTCTCCAGTGAGCACGCTACCGCTCTTGCTGGTGCTGTCATAAGCCGTCAAGCTCTTGATTGTTTTGCTCAGGGTGCTGTAGGCGCT
>JAZKFR010000069.1:12484-19407 GCA_040386295.1 Pseudomonadota bacterium
GCAGAGTCGCGCGCGACGGTGAGGGTGGTGTTGATCGTGCTTCCGCTCGGGTCTTTAGTGAGCGTGAAGCTGACCCCGCTAATGGCAGTCGTCAAGGTATTGCTGCTGGAGTTGATCGACACCCCATTGACCGTCAGCAACGCGTTCTGCGCCGGATCTCCTTGGGTCAAATTGTTCGTCACGCCGTTGTAAGACAGTTGTGCCAGCCCTATCGGGGCGGTTTCTGTCGTGCTGACGCTGATGGTATTTGTCGTGCCAGTGTTTTTTGCGGCCAAAACCAAACGCGAACCGCTGACATCGCTAACAATACTGGCCGCCACGCTGGTATTGCTGCTCGAGTTATTGATTGCATCGCGAATGCCGCTCAAGGTGTTGTTGCTGCCGTCGATCGTCAGTCCAAAGCTATTACTACCTGAAGTAATCGTTAATGAACCGCTACCAACCACCGTTGTATCCGCAGCAAACGTCGTTGAATAAAGCGTTTGTGCTTTTGCCAGCTGGGTGACCGAGATGTTGTAGCTCCCAGCGACAGCACTGGTCGTTGCGGTCGTGGTGCCGAAACTGGTATCAGCAAAACTTGATTTGAAAGCGGCGATGGTGGTGGGCGTATTAAGTGCTGTCGCGGCCGTTTTAAGGCTTGCCAGATTGCTACTGAGGCTTCCGTAAGCAGAGATTTTGGCGCTGGTGGCAGATGCTTTCTGCTTCAAATTCACCAGCGGCTGCTGCTCTAGCGTCATCAATTGTGAGATTAGCGACTGAACGTCTAGCCCGCTGCCAATGCCCGGAGATGAGATGGTTGCCATGGCAAGGCTCTAGGCTTTTTGGCGTAGCAGAACACCTTGTGGGGTTTCTGCTTTTGGCTTATCAATCAATGCCGACAATGACTGAGCGATTTTCAGCGCTTCTTCGCTTGGAATTTGCCGAATGACTTCTTGATTCGATCGGTCAACCACTTTAACCACCCGCATTCCTGTTTCTTCATCTACAGAAAACTGAACATCGCTGGCGCGCGTAGCAAAAAACTGGTTAATTTTCCCTAAGGCTTCTTGCAAGCGCTCTTTGCTCGGGGGGGAATCAGCCTGTACGTTCTGCTCTGTTTTTTGAGTTTGCGTGACCGCTTTTTTGATGTCTGTCTCGACCGGTTTTATATCGCCGGAAGCGTGGCTGCCGATAACAGTCTGTAACGGTGCTCTGACTTCTGGCGCGAGGTCTGAGGCGTTGCCAATGGGTTGAGTATTCATGATGAATTCCTTATTTGTGCGAGCATTAAGTGTGGCGACAGGGGAAGCGGCTCTACGCAATATTTAGGCAAAAAACTACGAATTGACAGCAGTTCTTGTTAATTGCGCTAAACACGCTTACTGGCTGCCAAGCACTTATGTTCAGAAAGACGATAACCCCAATCGCATCTCCACACAAAGCACCACACAGAGCGAATACATCGAAGCAGCTTAACGCAGTAGAGACAATACACCATTCGGTATTGAATTAGCTTGCGCGAGCATGGCGGTACCGGCCTGTTGCAGAATCTGCGAGCGGGTGAGTTTTGCCGTTTCGCTGGCGAAGTCGGCATCCATAATTCGGCTCTTAGCTGCGGTTTGGTTTTCAACAAAAATCTGCAAGCTGGAAATCACAGCATCAAAGCGATTTTGTACGGCACCCCATTTGGCGCGCGCGGTGGTGATTTGGCCAATCGCGCTGTCTAAGAAGCCGATGGCGCACTGCGCCGTCGAAGCCATGAATAGGTCTAGTGCTGCTGACGAAACAGCAGAGCCAAGCGTCGCGCTCGGTATGTCAAAGTAACCGCTCAAGGTGCCCGATACGAACGAAGCGCCAGAGACGGTCAAGACATTTGCACCGCTGGCGTTGGCGCCGATCTGGAAGTCGAACTGCGAACCGGCTTTGGCCAGACCGATTGTGGCTGCTGTATCGAGTAGGTAAATCCCGTTGAACGCGGTACCCGAAGTGACGCGCAGCAACTCCGCCTGCATTTGCTGAAACTCGACTTGAAGATTCAAGCGATCGCCTGAGCTTAGGGTGCCGTTACTGGCTTGCACGGCGAGCTCACGCATACGTTGTAAGCCATCGCCGAGTTTGCCGATGGCGTCTTCCATCGTTTGTGCGAGAGAGATGCCGTCGTTGGCGTTACGTAACGCGACTTGCGATCCGCGAATCACGGCATCCATACGCGTCGCAATGGCTAGACCCGCTGCGTCGTCTTTCGACTGGTTGATGCGTAAGCCCGAGGAAAGACGTTGCAAAGACGTTGCCAAGCTTGTTTGCGACATGCCTAGATTGCGTTGCGCATTGAGCGAGGGCAGGTTGGTGTTAATGATTTGGGGCATGATTTATCTCCTTAATTTGTGGGTGTTTCTTGTGTTCATCAAGGTGTATCAGCAACTTGATGAACCCCCCTAAGATTAGTAACGACTATTTCAGTGCATCCTTTAGCTATTTTTTGTCTCAGTCGCTGAACTGGGTCTTTTACTCAAACTCAAGCCGTATTAACGTAAAAGTGAGAGCACGCCATTCGGTATTGAATTAGCTTGCGCGAGCATGGCGGTACCGGCCTGTTGCAGAATCTGCGAGCGGGTGAGTTTTGCCGTTTCGCTGGCGAAGTCGGCATCCATAATTCGGCTCTTAGCTGCGGTTTGGTTTTCAACAAAAATCTGCAAGCTGGAAATCACAGCATCAAAGCGATTTTGTACGGCACCCCATTTGGCGCGCGCGGTGGTGATTTGGCCAATCGCGCTGTCTAAGAAGCCGATGGCGCACTGCGCCGTCGAAGCCATGAATAGGTCTAGTGCTGCTGACGAAACAGCAGAGCCAAGCGTCGCGCTCGGTATGTCAAAGTAACCGCTCAAGGTGCCCGATACGAACGAAGCGCCAGAGACGGTCAAGACATTTGCACCGCTGGCGTTGGCGCCGATCTGGAAGTCGAACTGCGAACCGGCTTTGGCCAGACCGATTGTGGCTGCTGTATCGAGTAGGTAAATCCCGTTGAACGCGGTACCCGAAGTGACGCGCAGCAACTCCGCCTGCATTTGCTGAAACTCGACTTGAAGATTCAAGCGATCGCCTGAGCTTAGGGTGCCGTTACTGGCTTGCACGGCGAGCTCACGCATACGTTGTAAGCCATCGCCGAGTTTGCCGATGGCGTCTTCCATCGTTTGTGCGAGAGAGATGCCGTCGTTGGCGTTACGTAACGCGACTTGCGATCCGCGAATCACGGCATCCATACGCGTCGCAATGGCTAGACCCGCTGCGTCGTCTTTCGACTGGTTGATGCGTAAGCCCGAGGAAAGACGTTGCAAAGACGTTGCCAAGCTTGTTTGCGACATGCCTAGATTGCGTTGCGCATTGAGCGAGGGCAGGTTGGTGTTAATGATTTGGGGCATGATTTATCTCCTTAATTTTTAGGAGTTGCTCATATCCCTGGGTCATTTCTCTCGGGTTTTATGAGCATCCTTAATATCACTAACGACCCGCCCAGCCCATTCTTTAGTTTTTTATTCCAATTTCTTGTTGTAGGAGCATTAAGCGTTGTCTGGCTTCTTCTGGCAGTTGCAGAATCAGATCACGACTCCCGAGCAAGAAGTCGAGAATGATGGCAAATCCTGCGTGCGCGTACGCTAGGGCGACTTCTTCGTCACGGATGAGGGTGAGGCATTCATAAAAAAACTGGCACATATGAAATAGCGACCCGCGCAACATCGGGAACACTGCGGTGGAGGCGTGTTTTTTTGCGAAAAGGTAGTCAGCTAAATCACGTAAGACTTCACAGCAATCCATTTTATTGCTGATGTCTTTCGCGAAAATATTGCGCACATCGGCATGGACGGCTTCCATTTGCTCAGCTAGGTAGCCGAGATTTTTCTCGATGTCGTGCGGGTAATCGAGCGAAAAACAGGTGGCGATACGTTCAAGTGAAGCCTGTCGATCGGCAGCGCTTGAGACAATGTTGATGTCTTCTGCGTGCAGGGGTTCTGCGCGTTTTATTTCGGCGCCATAGTTCAGGTTATAGACCGTGCATTGTCCGCCATAGATGCGGATGGATTGCGAGATCAGGTCGCGGCATTGCATCAGGATAAAGCTGCTCTCGACTTCATCGCCAAAATTGCCCGGCACTTTGATGGTTTGCTTGGCCGCTGCGTGGCTCTCGTTCGCGATTTTGGCGACGCTGTCGAGTGCGTGTTCTTCTTCGTAGTAGAACGACATTTTTGAGTGGTGCGGTCCTTCTTTGCTTGGATAGCCAACGTCGACACCGAGTAGGTAAATCTCTTTAAAGCCCATGCGCAGCGCAAAATCAGTCCCGGCGTTGGTGACCGTGGGGCCGGTTGAGAAACGCGGGAATTTGTTCTCGATATCAATCAGCTGGGTGCCGCCATCAACTGCCTTAAGGATCATCAAAGGCTGATTTGAGAAGCTAAAGCAGGCGGGCGGAATCAACGGTAGGAATAACAGAGGAACGTCAGCGAGGAAGGTGCGGACGCGCACGTCCGAGAGGAATTCGTAGGTGAAATCAGTGCGTTCTATTTCGATGTGGTAGTCCGGCTTGACCCCTTTTTTCATGAAGGCGCTAATCGCTGAGCCGCAACAAATGACCACCACACGATCCCGGTAGGTTTCAATCAGTGGCCAAAGTTTGTCTAGGGAAGGACCTGAGCCCACAACAAAAGCAATCGCTTGATCTACAGCTTGGTTTTTTTCGCGCACGCAGACAGGGATGTTGCGTAGCGCGTTTTGTGCCGAATGGAGCAAAGACAGAATTTCGTCGTCGAAAAATCCCCAGCCTGCATAGAACTTGAACATGTCGCTGGCCAGAATGTTCCAAACATCTTTTACTTCTTCTGATTTGTAGTCGTTGAAATGGAGGGCGATGCCGCGTGCGAAGTAAGGTGGCCAGTGGGCGCGGATAGTGACCATCAGGTCGTTGGCTAAGACTGCTTTGTCAGGCGAGGTGAGGATGGTGAAATGACGACCGCCACGGTAGATGAATTGATGGTAGAGGGCGACGTAATCAACAAAGTACAGCGAAAAATCAAGGTTTTTGATGTCTGGTTCGACAATGATGAAATGCCGTAAGTCGTAATTTTCTATGATGAGTTTGATGTCGTGACCGTAGCCAACGCCGAAGGTGACGATGATGGGCAGTTGCCGTTCGCCAAAACCTGGGCTGGGTAAATGATCTTCAGCGTTTGGGCATAGCGCTTTGAATTTATCGACGATTGCCGTGCGAAAGCGTGGTTCGAGTGGGCAGTAAAAGTGCGGGTTGTGTTGGTGCGGCGCAATCAGTTCTGCATCGTCTAGATAGCGCGTAGGAGTGGTAATTCGCGCCCGTGTGGCCGGGTCATCGAAAAATTTGAATTGCACTTTGCCTAGTTCGACAAAATAGGCTGGGCTACCCGCGTGCGATTTGTGCTTAATCCAGAGCCCGCCGTTTTCTTCCAGTTCAAAAGGCGTGCCTGGATCGGACTGCATTAACTCTTCATAAACAAAAGGAAATTCTTGCTGGAAAAAGATCAGGTTTGCCTGATAGGTGGCGATCAGTTTGAGCCGAGTGGATTCCTGCATTGAATTGAGTTCGGCCACTTCGTGTACTGCCGTTGCACTGCTGGCGGCGACGGAGGCAGAGGCGGGTGGGATTGCGCTGGCAGCACCGTAACCGGGATCGACTTCGTGTTGCTCCTGCACTTGTTTTGGCGTCTTGGCTGGCGATATTTGTTTTTTTTTGGTCGATTTGCTGTTCATGGATTTTTGCGCAGTTAATGAGTCGAAGATAAGGCCGTTAGGCTGAGCACAATGCAAGTGCCGCCTGTTTTTCGGCGATTCGTGGTAGGTCGATGGCGTGTTCTAGCGGGTCAGGCAGCGCGGGCATGAGTAGCAGCTGTGTGAGGCCGTCGATAATCCGGTCGCACTCATGCTTTGTCAAGGGTAGATCCAGCAAGGAGAGGAGGATTGCGGGAATCGGCGTTGTCGCTAAAGCGCTCGCTTCGATGTGGATAGATTGTTGGTCATTAGCCAGGCGGCAGTTGGGCTGGTCGTCAGAGAGAACGGCAACCGAGTAGCGTTTAAGAATGTTGCGGATGGCGAGACGATTGCCGCCTTCTTCTGCGTGTTCGGCCAGTTCGATGATTCCCCATAGCGTCTTGGGCAGGGTTAGATATAGATTAAAGGTGTTTTGCAGGCCTTCTAGCTCAGCCGGCAGCATGGCTGACAGGCCTAAATTTTTTGCTTCAGAAACCGGCATGATCAGCCCATCAGCGCGACGTAGCGGGATGTCGTACTCTTTTTGAATCGCGGTTCCTGGGTAGGGAAAGAGGATGTATACGTTGCAGCTGCCGCTTTTGAGTTTCCGATTCAGTTCTATGGTTTCAAACACGTTTTCACGGGTTTCGCCAGCAAAGCCGATGATGTTGAAGGTTGAAATGCGGATGCCGTAGTCGGAGACGATTTTGAGGTTGCGGATCAAGGTTTCATCACGGTAATGACGGCGAATCATTTTGCGAATGCCTTCATTGCCACTTTCAACGCCGATACTCATTGAGACACAGCCCATATCTTTGGCGAGACGTACTTTTTCTTCGGTAATGGTGTTCGGCATGACCGAGCAGGCGAATTGAATGCCTAGGCTTTTCAGGCCTTCGCCTAGTTCGGTCAGATGCTCGACCGCAGGTAGCAAATAGGTGTCATCGGTGAATTTGTACCAGGTGGCGCCGAATTTCTCTTTTAGTTCGGTGAGGTGCGCCAAGGTCACGGCGGGGGGCTGCATTCTGAAATAGGTTTTGGCGCCGCCGACCATTTTGGAAACGGTAGGGTCGATGCAATAGGTACATTGCATCGGGCAGCCGCGCGATTGCGAGTAAAACGAGCCGGCATAAATTTCGCCGTCGAACGGGCGGAAGAGATGCCTACGATCGAAC
>JAZKFR010000070.1:0-4932 GCA_040386295.1 Pseudomonadota bacterium
ACCGTTAACCAAGCCTCGGCCTTGTGGGCACGGCCAAAATCGGAGATCGACGACGAGCAATACAAAGCCTTTTACAAACACGTAGCGCACGATTTTGCTGACCCTCTGGCGTACGTACACGCCAAAGTAGAAGGCAAACAAGAATTCACCCAACTGCTCTACATCCCGTCTAAAGCGCCTTTCGACATGATGGATCGCAGCGCCCGACACGGCGTCAAACTCTACGTGCGCCGCGTATTCATCATGGACGACGCCGAACAACTGATGCCGCTCTACCTGCGTTTTGTACGCGGCGTAGTCGACTCCAACAATTTACCGCTCAACGTCTCACGTGAAATTTTGCAGCAATCGCGCGACATAGAAACCATTCGCGGTGGCTGCGTCAAAAAAGTTCTGGGCTTATTAGAGAGCCTGGCCAATAGCGACGAAGCGGCAGAACGTGAAAAATACGTGACTTTCTGGCAAGCCTTTGGCTCGGTGCTAAAAGAAGGCGTAGGCGAAGATTTTGCGAACAAGGAACGCATCGCCAAATTGCTGCGCTTTGCTTCAACGCAGCTAGACAGTCCAGAGGAATCAGTTTCCCTGAGCGACTACGTGCAACGCATGAAAGAAGGCCAGGAGAAAATTTATTACGTCACGGCAGAAACCTTCACCGCCGCAAAAAACAGCCCGCATCTAGAAATTTTCCGCAAAAAAGGCATAGAAGTCTTGCTGTTGTCGGATCGCATCGACGAATGGGTGAGCGGCAATCTGACCGAGTTTGAAGGCAAAGCCTTGCAGTCCGTGGCCAAAGGCGGGTTGGATTTAGGTCAGCTCGAAGACGCAGCGGACAAGGCTGAAGCCGAAAAAGCCGCAGACGAATACAAAGACCTGCTAAACAAAGTCAAAGCCACGCTGAGCGACAAGGTCAAAGACGTGCGCATGACCTACCGCTTGACCGACTCGCCCTCTTGCCTGGTCGCCGACGAGCACGATATGGGCGGCAATTTATCGCGCATTCTCAAAGCGGCAGGCCAGAAAGCACCTGACTTTAAACCGATTCTTGAACTGAATCCGCAGCACCCAGCAGTACAACGCTTGCAGCAAGAAAGCAACGCAGACAGCGCAAGCAGCCGCTTCGCCGACTGGGCAAATCTCTTGCTCGAACAAGCCACTCTGGCCGAAGGCGGCACCTTGGAAGACCCGGCAGGTTTTGTGAAACGCATCAACACATTGATGCTCGCACTTTCCGCCGCGTAATTTCTTACTTCAATTTGCTTCAACTCAGTCTCGGGCGCTGCGCATACCAGCGCCCGAGGTTTTTTTATCGCCGCCGACGCAGCATCCTGCGCTCTAGCGCCTTACCCGCAACCACCACCAGCACAGTACACAGCGCTGGCACCAGATAATGCACCTGCGGCCACGCGACTAGCTGTAGCTTGACCCAAGCACTGATCGCCACATCGCCGAGCATCATTCCGCCGGCCACCCAGCCGAGCAAGCCTGCACCCAGCACGATCACCACCGGGAAACGCTCCATCACTTTGAGCACTAACTGGCTAGACCAGGCGATCAAAGGCACGCTCAATAACAGGCCAAAAGCCAACAAATACACATTGTCTTTCGCCGCTGCAGCAACGCCGATAACGTTATCGAGACTCATCACGAAGTCAGCAATGATGATGGTGCGTATCGCTCCCCATAAGTGGTCTGCAGGTTTGATATTCGGCTCGTCACTCGCCTCAGGAATCAACAGCTGAATTCCAATCCACAGCAATAAGGCTCCGCCAATCAGCTTGAGCCAAGGCAAGCTGAGCAAACCCACGGCAAAGAAAGTCAGCACCACACGCAAGCTAATCGCGCCGACCACGCCCCAAAAAATACCGAGCCGCCGCTGCTTTGGCGGCAAACTCCGGCAAGCCAGCGCAATCACAATCGCGTTATCGCCAGAGAGCAAAATATCAATCGCGATAATTTGTAGCACAGCAGCCCAAAAACCAGGGGTATTGATGAGTTCGATCATATTTAAACGCCTAATGAGAAAGAATAAAAAAGGAAGATACGCGCTAGGGTCGTGCCCAAGCGCAGAAAACCGAGCCTACTTACGCTTGGCACGCGGGTGTGTCTGGTCATAAATTTTGCTCAAATGCTGGAAGTCAAGATGGGTATAAACCTGGGTCGAAGTGATACTGCTATGGCCGAGCATATCTTGCACCGCGCGCAAATCGCCCGAGGACTGCAAAACGTGCGAGGCAAAAGAATGGCGCAACATATGCGGGTGCACCTTGCTGTCTAAACCTTGCTGCAAAGCAAAATCTTCAAGCCGAAATTGAATCATGCGCATGCCCAAGCGCCGGCCATGTTGGCCAATAAACAGCGCGCTTTCTTCTGGTTTGGCTAAACGCCCGCGCTGCTGCGCCCAAGCAGCAATCGCCTGACGCGCTTGCGTGCCGACCGGAATCAGGCGCGCCTTACTGCGCTTGCCGAGCACCTCGACCTCGCCTGCACTGACCCGCTCAAGACACGAAATGTCCAGAGCAGCCAACTCGGCAAGACGTAGCCCTGAGGAGTAAAACAGCTCAAACATCGCCCAATCTCGGCAGTGCAAGAGCCTGGCAACAGAACGCTCGGATACGTTAGCAGGAAGCGCACAGACTGATGATGCGCCACTCAACAAACGATTCGCCTCATCTGGCGACAGCACTCGCGGCAAAGCACGCGGGCTCTTTGGCGCACGCACGCCCAGCACGGGATTGTGCTGTAGCACGCCCTGCTGCGCCAAATAGCGATAAAACCCGCGCCAAGCCGAGAGCACACGCGCCAAAGAACGTCCGCCTATGCCCTGAGCATGCAGTTGCACGATCAAACGACGCACATCGAACGCGCTTAGCTGCTCGAGCGCCACTGCCAAACGAGCAGCGCCAACGCAGAGCGTATGCAGATCGTGCCGATAGTTGCTCACCGTATGCGCTGACTGACGTTTTTGTTGCGCCAATTGATCAAGATAAGCGTTAATCCAAGGCTGCAACGCATCTTGCTGCAGCCTTGGATCAGGGGCGGAATCAAGCGCTGGGTTATGCGCTAAATCACGCGCCGGATCACCAGATGAATGACGCACCGAATCATCCCCTAGATCATGCTCGATTGCTGGCGCAGCCTGCATCAGTTCGGCTACGCCCCCCAGCGTCACTCGCTTCGCGCACATGACGAGCCAGCCAGCCTAACGCAGCACCCGTACCAGCGCTGCCGAGGCCATTTCGCCCAAACGCTCGAGGTACAAAGTGCCCATGCCAGCAAAAAACCGTTGCGTATCTTCGCTGCCTAAGGCGATTAAGCCAATCGTACCGCCGCCGTTACGCATCGCGATCAAGGCCTGCGAACGGAGCTTGCCCGCCGCCGCACCGAACCAAAAGGTCGTTTGAAAATCAGCGGTTGAACCCACGTAGGGTTGGTTCAGCGTTTCAGCAAACACTTGCAACTCTTCACCGACATCGGCGAACTCAGGCAACTCATCCAGGTCGGCAGGCCGTTGCCACAGGCGCAGCGCAACGTGCGGCACGGCAAAATCGTCGCGCAAATGAAAATTTAAGGTATGCAAAATCGCCTGAAAGCTCGGCGCCGCGATCATCGCCACGCCGAGGCGGTGCATTTTCTCGCTGATCACATCGTTCTCTTCGCCGAACTGCACCAGCTCATGCAGCTTGCTTTCCAGCTTTTTGTTTTTCTCACGCAGCATCAATAGCTGCCGCTCGGTAATCGAAATCGCCCGCCCGCTGTGCGGATGCGAGAGGACGATTTTGGCCATCACTTCGGCCTGTTCTTCAAAAAAATTCGGATGATTCTGCAAATAATGCGCGACTTCTTCAGCGTTCATTGCTGCGCTTCCTCCCAGGAATTGATCGTCAAAAAAAGGCTCAGGCGTGTCCAGCATGGCTGCCTGGCAAGGCGATTTCGCCTTGAAAAACAGTGGTCGCGGGCCCCGTCATAAGCACTCCATGGCCACGTCCAGACCAAGCGATGCTCAAATCGCCGCCGCGCGTTTGCACACGCACCGGCGAATCCAACAGCCCGCGCAGTATCCCACTAACGACGGCAGCGCAGGCACCCGTGCCGCAGGCCAAAGTCTCGCCCGCGCCACGCTCATAAACACGCAGGCGAATCGACCGGCGTGTCAGCACCTGCATAAACCCGGCGTTGACCCGCTGCGGAAACAAAGGATGCGCCTCGATCAACGGGCCTTGTTGCGCCACCGGTGCCTGGTCAAGCTCGGCAACCACTTGCACGGCATGCGGATTGCCCATAGATAGCACCGTTAGATCGACTAACTCCTCGCCAAGCTGCACGCTGTACGTCAGCGCCTCGCGTGGCGCCAAAAAAGGAATTTGCGCGGGTTCAAACAGCGGTACGCCCATATCGACACACACGGCATCCGGCTCGACTAAGCGCGGAATAATCACCCCACACAAGGTTTCAACGCGAATCTCGCGCTTTTGCGTCAAACCCTGCTCATACACAAAGCGCGCAAAGCAACGCGCTCCGTTGCCACATTGCTCAACCTCGCCGCCGTCGGCATTAAAAATCCGATAGCGAAAATCGGCATCGCTACGGCTGGCTGGCTCAACCAGCAAAACCTGGTCGCAACCAACGCCAAAATGGCGATCAGCCAGCCAACGTAGCTGCTCCGTACTCAGCTCCAGCCTTTGTCGAACGCCATCAAGCACGACAAAATCGTTGCCCAAGCCGTGCATTTTGGTGAATTTCAAGTTCATGGCGTAAACGAGCCTTTCATTTTTTCTATTTGTTTCTTAAGACCTCTGCACAACCGTAGCGCGCCACAAAGACAAACCTGAAGACCGGTTTTCGCCCATCAACGCCCACTTAATAAGGCCCTCCTCTCACCGACCCAAGCAAAAAAATAAACGAGTCAGTGAGCACGCCACTCGAGGCAGAAAA
>JAZKFR010000071.1:0-32707 GCA_040386295.1 Pseudomonadota bacterium
CGGAAGGTCTCTAATTCTTGTGCGCTGGCCGCAGGTCCGATCAGCATTCCGTAGCCCCCAGCGCCGTGTGTTTCTTTTACTACCAGCTCGGCGAGATGTGCTAATACGTGCTGCCTTTCTTTGGCTTTGCGACATTGGAAGGTAGGGACGTTGTTCAATAAAGCGTCTTCGTCGAGATAAAACTTAATCATGTCAGGTACGTAGGGGTAAATCGATTTGTCGTCCGCGACGCCGGTGCCAACCGCGTTGGCTAGGGTGACTTGGCCAGCGCGGTAAGCGCCGAGCAGCCCGCGCACACCGAGTATCGAGTCGGCACGGAAGACCTGGGGGTCGAGAAAATCATCGTCAAGGCGACGGTAGATCACATCGACACGTTGCGGCCCTTGCGTCGTGCGCATGTAAACGGTGTCTTGTTCGACGAATAGATCCTGCCCTTCAACCAGCTCAACGCCCATTTGTTGCGCCAGAAAAGCGTGTTCGTAGTAGGCGCTGTTGTATTGCCCAGGGGTCAGTACGACGACGCTAGGGTCGCTGATGCCGTGTGGTGCGACGGTGCGTAAATTTTCTAGTAGCAAATCGGGGTAATGCGCTACCGGCGCAACCCGATTACGCGCAAAGAGATCGGGGAACAAACGCATCATCATGGCGCGATTTTGCAGCATGTACGAGACGCCCGAAGGCACGCGCAAGTTATCTTCAAGCACGTAAAACTCGGCGCCCTGCTGCGCATTGGTTGCGCGCACCACGTCAATGCCCGCGATGTGCGCATAAATATCGTAAGGCACGTTCAAGCCGTGCATGATCGAACGATATTGCGCGTTATGCAGTACTTGTTCGGCAGGGATAACGCCCGCTTTAATGATTTTTTGTTCGTGGTAAATATCGTGCAGAAAAAGGTTGAGCGCGCGCACTCTTTGCCGCAAACCACGCTCTAAAAACGTCCATTCGTCCGCTGGGATGATGCGCGGAATCAAGTCGAACGGGATTAGGCGTTCGGTTCCTTCGGCGTCGCCATAGACCGTGAAGGTGATGCCGACGCGATGAAAAAATAGGTCGGCTTCGGCACGTTTGTCGCGCAACACCGTTGCACTTTGCGCTTGCAGCCAAGCGTGGAAAGACGCGTAGTGCGCACGCGGCACAGTAGCGGCGGAATACATCTCGTCAAAAATGGACATCGGCGACGCTTTATAAGAAATTGGAGTGCTTAATAAATAGGCCTAGAAGCAATAATAATGCCTGATGCTGTCGGCTCCGCTCAATGGCCTTTCCTTGCTTGCTGCTGAGCGCATCTCAACACGGCAACAAAAGAGATGCGCTAGAATCGTCGTCCTTCCTACACTGTGAAATTAAGAACATGACTTATTGCGTCGCCATGCTGCTCGATGCTGGAATGCTTTTTGCATCAGACTCGCTAACCAATGCGGGTGTCGATAATGTTGCGAAGTTTTCCAAAATGCACCAATTCATCAACCCTGGCGAGCGGGTGATCACCATTTTGACGGCGGGTAATCTGTCGGTAACGCAAAACTGCATCAGTATTTTGGAGCAGCAAGCGTACAGCGGCGAGCCAGTCAATATGCGTAATTGCGCTTCCATCTTTGACGCCGCAACCCTGCTCGGTGAAGCCTTGCGTGAGGTCAAACGGCGCGATGGTGCCACGTTTCTGGCAAACAATATCGATGCTAGCTCGAGTTTTATTATCGGCGGCCAAATTCGCGGCGAACGTCAGCGTTTATTCATGGTGTACAACGAAGGCAATTTTATCGAAGCGACAACGGATACGCCTTATTTTCAGATCGGTGAAATCAAGTACGGTAAGCCCATCATCGACCGCGTGGTCAAAAGCAACATTGCTCTGGCTGACGCCGCAAAATGTACTTTGGTTTCTTTTGATTCGACGATGCGCTCCAATCTTTCCGTCGGCTTGCCGATCGATCTGATGATTATGGACGCCAATACGTACATGGTGCGCATGCAGCGCCGTATCGACGAAAACGATCATTATTTTCAAATGATCCACAGCACCTGGGGCGATGGCCTGCGCGAGGTGTTTAAGCGACTGCCTGATCCGGGCTGGGTTTGATTCTCAGCGTTTGCTGAGCGCTGGATCTGAGCTTGCGTTTGAGTTTGAGTTTGGGTCTGAGATTGTGTTTGATGTTGATTCACCCCGCAGGCGAGATTTTCTCGTCTGCGCCTAGCCTGACTAGAGCAAGCGCTATAGCTGGTTTTGCTCGCATTTCGTGTTTGACACGAAGTGAAATTACCTCTGTTTTAGCTTTCGCCAAATAGCGCAAACTACTTGTCGCTCAGCGGACAGCATTGCTATCAATTGCTGTCAGCTGGTCTCTCTTGCCTCCTCTACGAGTTTCCGAAATGTCTATCCGTGTCGCGCTACAGCACAGTACTCGCTACCAATTTGACCGCGCCGTGACGCTGACGCCGCACGAAATTCGCTTACGTCCGGCGCCGCATTGCCGCACCCATATTCTGGCCTATTCGCTCCAAATTGAGCCCAAGCGGCATTTCTTGAATTGGCAACAGGATCCCTACGGTAATTACATCGCGCGCTTGGTTTTTCCTGAACCCACCAAGTCTCTAAGCGTCACGGTCGACCTGGTGGCCGAGATGACGGTGATCAATCCTTTCGATTTTTTTGTCGAGCCAAGTGCCAGTTTTTTCCCCTTTGTGTACGAGCCCTTGCTGGCCGAAGAGCTGACTTCTTTTCTCGCCGTGCCGAGTCCAACACCACGCTTGGCAGCGCTGCTCGAAACAATCAAAGAAAACCATATCAAATCTGGGATGCGCACCACCGATGTGCTGGTCGCAGTCAATCGTGCCATTTTTCAGTGCACGCGCTACTTGGTGCGTTTGCAAGCGGGTGTGCAAACGCCTGAAGAAACCTTGAGTTTAGGTTCGGGCTCTTGCCGTGATAGTAGTTGGCTGTTGATTCACCTACTACGTCATTTAGGCATTGCGGCGCGCTTTGCCTCGGGCTATTTGATCCAGCTCAAAGCTGATGTCGCGGCACTAGATGGCGCGAGCGGGCCAGAATCTGACTTTACTGATTTGCACGCCTGGGCTGAGGCCTATCTGCCTGGCGCCGGTTGGGTCGGTTTAGACCCCACCTCTGGCTTGCTCGCTGGCGAAGGCCATATTCCTTTGGCGTGCACCGCAACGCCACAGAGTGCCGCACCGATTAGCGGCGCGACAGAGGTTTGCTCGGTGGACTTCTCGGTCACGATGAATGTCTCGCGTTTGCACGAAGATCCGCGTGTGACCAAACCATTTTCTGCAGCACAGTGGCAAGCCATTGATGCGCTCGGTGCCCAGGTTGATCGGGCGCTCTCAGCGCAGGATGTGCGCTTGACCCAAGGGGGTGAGCCGACCTTCGTTTCAATCGACGACATGGCGGGCGAAGAATGGAATTACAGCGCACTCTCGGCGAAAAAACTCGCCCTGGCGCAACAACTCAGCACCCGCTTGGCAGAGCATTTTGCTCATGATTACCTGCTGCATACGGGGCAGGGCAAGTGGTATCCCGGAGAAGCTTTGCCGCGCTGGGCGCTCAATGTGTATTGGCGCAGCGACGGTAAGCCGCTCTGGCGTCAGCGCGAACTCTTGCTCCAGGCGGCAACGACGCAAGAAGCAGGCAAGGCCACGCTCGGCGATGCAGAAGCTTTGATGCAGCGTTTGCTGCCCCGTTTGGGCTTGAGTGCCGAGTATGTGATTACTGCCTACGAAGACATTCCCGCGCTGCTGCTAGAAGAAAGCAAGCTGCCGACGAACTTTGATCCCCTACAACAAGAGCTCGCTTCGTCGACAGAACGTGCCCGTTTGGCACGCCTACTCGCAGCCGGTTTAGATAAGCCAGCGGGCTACGTCCTGCCACTCCGCGCGCGTGCCGTAGCAAATAAAGGCAAAGCTCAGAGCAAGCGCCGGCGTGCCGAGGCGGCGCCCGAAAGCGAGCGTTCTGTGGCGAGCGACAAAGCAAGCTGGCAAAGCAGTCGTTGGCCCTTGCGTAGAGCGCGTTTGTATTTGATTGGTGGCGATTCGCCTATTGGCTTGCGTTTGCCCCTAAACACGCTGCCCTGGGTTTTGCCTGCTGACGAAGAAGTTGATTTTCCAGTCGACCCGTTTGCCGCTCGCCCGCCTTTGCCCGAGGTGGCCGCGATGCCCGACTCTGCTTTGCCGCCGCCTGCCTTGGTCAATCACGAAATCGTTAAAACAGCACTAACGCTGGAAGTGCGTGATGGACACCTACATGTTTTTTTGCCGCCCTGCCAACGTTTGGAAGATTACGTCGCGTTGCTCGGCGCGCTTGAGTCAGCGCTGCTTGAACAAAAACAAGTGGTTGTGATTGAAGGTGCGCCCCCCCCACGCGATCCGCGTTTGCAGCATTTCGCGATCACGCCAGACCCGGGGGTCATTGAGGTCAACATTCATCCGGCAGCAAGTTGGAGCGAACTGACAGAGCGCACGCGTACGCTCTATGAGGCGGCGCGTCTGACTCGACTTGGTACGGATAAATTTATGCTTGATGGCCGCCATACGGGCACGGGGGGCGGTAACCACGTCACCCTAGGGGGCGCTACGGCCGCCGATTCGCCGCTGCTGCGCCGTCCCGATTTGCTGCGCAGCCTGCTCACTTACTGGCAAAACCATCCGGCTTTGTCTTATCTTTTTTCCGGCAATTTTATCGGCCCCACAGGACAAGCGCCGCGTGTTGATGAGGCGCGTGACGACCGTCTTTACGAATTGGAAATTGCGTTCCAACAACTACAGCAGCATTGCGTGCCCGGCAGCGAACATCCGCAGCCTTGGTTAGTCGATCGCTTATTGCGCCATCTATTGACCGATCTCACGGGCAATACGCATAGAGCTGAATTTTGCATAGACAAACTGTATTCACCAGACAGCAGCACCGGGCGGCTTGGCTTGCTTGAGTTCCGTGCCTTTGAAATGCCGCCACATTGGCAAATGAGCGCCTTGCAAATGCTCTTGATCCGCGCCTTGGTTGCCCGCTTTTGGCAAAATCCCTACGCAGCCAAACTGATCCCTTGGGGCACTGCTTTGCACGACAAATTTATGCTGCCGCATTTTGTTGCTCAAGATTTGGCCGAAGTATTGGCTGATTTACGCGCCAGCACTTATCACTTTGACGACGCTTGGTTTGACGCTTTTATCGAGTTTCGTTTCCCCTGCTATGGCCGCATCAGCCAGGCCGGTATTACGCTCGAACTACGTCAAGCCATTGAGCCTTGGCATGTATTGGGCGAAGAAATTAGTCTCAGCGGCACCTCGCGTTACGTCGACTCTTCAGTCGAGCGTTTGCAACTCAAAGTCAGCGGATTAGACAACATTGAGCAGCAAAACAAAGCACGTTATCTGGTGACCTGTAATGGTCGTTGCGTTCCCCTGAGTGCAACCCAGGTACCCGGAGAATACGTTGCCGGAATACGCTTCCGTGCCTGGAATCCGCCTTCGGCGTTGCATCCGACTATCGCTGTTCAAGCGCCTTTGGTTTTTGATTTGCTTGACACTTGGAACGATAAATCCTTAGGCGCCTGTACCTACCATGTCACCCATCCCGGTGGCCGTAGCTACGATACTTTTCCTGTCAATGCGAACGAAGCCGAAGCGCGCCGCCAGGCTCGTTTTAGCGCTATTGCGCATACCCCGGGTAAGCTCAAAGCCAAGCCAGAGCCGCTCAATCCTGCCTATCCCTACACGCTCGATTTGCGTTGGCAGGCGCAGCAACCGCCGCCTAAATCTAAAGGCTGAGATCCGGCGCCGAATTTAAATGCCGAAGCTCAGTGCCGAATTTTGCTGCCGAATTTTGGTGCCGAATTTTGCTGCATAAGGAGACGCAGTCTGAGAGCGTCAAATCTGAGCGCTTAGTCGGGGCGCTTAGTTTTGTTGCTTAGGGCTAGGGCGTCTGGCGATTTGCACCTTGGTTTCGACCAGCTTGTTGGCGTGTCTTAATTTGAACGAGACCAGGCTGCCGGGAACTTGGCTGGCGATCAGGTCGAGCATGGTTTGCGGGTCTTTTACCGGTTTGTTGTCGATGGACAGCAAAACATCGCCAGGACGTATGCCCGCTGCCGCCGCCGGGCTACCACGTACCACTCCGGCAATTAAAGCGCCTTCTGTGTTTGGCAAGTCGAAAGAGCGGGCTAATTCCTCGTTGATTTCTTGCGCTTCAACGCCAATCCAGCCGCGCACGACCGTTCCGCTCTCAATGATTTGTTCCATCACGCTTTTGGCAGTTGAGACGGGAATGGCAAAGCCAATGCCAAGCGAGCCGCCTGAGCGCGAGTAAATCGCGGTGTTGATACCGATGAGATTGCCTTGGCTGTCAACCAAGGCGCCGCCTGAATTGCCCGGATTGATTGCGGCATCCGTTTGAATAAAGTTCTCGAAGGTGTTGATCCCCAAATGCGTGCGTCCTAAGGCAGAAACGATGCCCATGGTGACCGTTTGCCCCACCCCAAAGGGGTTGCCGATGGCCAAAGCCACATCACCGACACGTACACTGTCCATCTTGGCTAGGGTAATCGCTGGCAGGTTTAGCGCTTGCTTGGCTTCGCTCGAGAGAATGCGCAACACCGCCAAGTCTGACTCAGGGTCGCTGCCAACTAATTGCGCCTTAAAATTTCGTCCGTCGTTGAGCGCGATCTCGATTTGATCGGCGGCCTCGATCACGTGGTAATTCGTCAGAACATAACCTTGGCTGCCGACGATGACGCCAGAACCCAGACCCGCATTACGTTGCACACCGGCGTCTGGGCGCTCGCCGAAGAAGTGGCGAAAAATGGGGTCGTCTAACAAAGGATTGCGCGGGACTTTGATTTCCTGTGAGGTAAAAATATGCACGATCGAAGGCAAGGCTTTTGCTGCAGCATGGCGGTATGAACTGCTCGCCGGCAGAGGCTCCGTTGTGACAGAAGGCGTTTCTTGCAAAGCCACAACGCGATCGTGCGCACTTGGTTTGCCCAGCCACTCTGGTTTAAGTGTGCTGAGCACAAATAAAACTGCCAGACTGATGGTCACTGCCTGTGTAAAAATCAACCAGAATTTGCGCATAAATGAGAAGGAGTTTGGTCAATGGAACGTGGAAAATTGGTGGCGTATTTAGATGAATTACTGTGCGTAAAAAACTTTCGCGATTATTGCCCAAATGGTTTGCAAGTGGAAGGAAGAGGCACGATTGAACGGGTCGTGATGGGCGTTAGCGCCTGTCAAGCGCTGCTTGATGCAGCGATGACGCACGCTGCCGACGCGATTTTGGTGCATCACGGTTGGTTTTGGCGCGGCGAAGAGACGCGCGTTACCGGCACGCGTAAAAAGCGACTGCACAGCCTGCTCAAGCACGACATCAATTTGCTCGCTTACCACTTACCACTCGATAGTCATCCGCAATTCGGTAATAACGCCCAGTTAGCCGAACGTTTTGCGTGGACGGCAGAGGGGCGTTTCGCCGAGCAAGAGCTGGGCTGGTTCGGACGTACCTCTGGGCTCAGTACGCTGGAGCAGGTCAGTGCCATGATCGGCCAATCTTTACAACGTGCTCCGCTCGTTATCGGTGAGGCAAAGCGCCCAATTCAGCGCGTTGCCTGGTGCTCTGGCGGCGCGCAGCAATACTTTGAGCAGGCCATTGCCTGCGGCGTAGATGCCTATTTAAGTGGTGAGATTTCTGAGCAAACAGTCCATCTCGCCCGCGAATCGGGCGTTGCCTACATCGCTGCTGGGCACCATGCCACTGAGCGCTATGGCGTGCAAGCACTGGCGGCGCATCTGACGCAGCAATTTGGCTTGAACTGTATCTACGTCGATATTGACAATCCGGTGTAAGCCCCATCGGTGTCAGAGTCGATACCATCCCATCCCATCCCATCCCATCCCATCCCATCCCATCCCATCCCGATCCTTGCCTTGCTACAGCACTGTCTGCGCTTCGTATGCACGTTGCGTGTTCCGCTTCTGAGGCAAATTGGCATGAGTTAAGTAGCTTAGCCAAGCACAATTCGCGGTGTGTGGGCAGATGCGGTGATACAATGCCCGGCTTATTTTTAACCCTTGTTTTTGCAGTTCCGATAGGAGATTGACGTGTTGATAAGCAGCGCCTACGCACAAACCACTGCCCCTGCTGGTGGCGGATACGAACAAATTCTGATGATGGTGGCGATGTTGGTCGTGCTCTACTTTGTGATGGTGCGCCCACAAATGAAGCGCGCTAAAGAGCAAAAAATATTGCTTGAATCTTTGGCCAAGGGCGATGAAGTGGTGACACAGGGCGGTATTGCTGGTCGTATCAGCAAACTGAACGATAGCTTCGTGGCCATTGAAATCGCCAGCAACGTTGATGTGCAAGTACAAAAATCAGCTATTCAGTTAGTTCTCCCCAAAGGAACCTTGAAATCTTTATAGGCCTTCCGACGACGTTTCGCCGAGCTGTAGACAAATTCGCTACAGCTCGTTTCTCATGTAGACCTACGTATTCCCTATGAATCGCTATCCGCTTTGGAAATACCTGATCGTTGTTGCAGCGTTGCTGGTTGCCTTCGTGTATACCCTGCCCAATTTTTTTGGCGAATCGCCTGCAGTGCAGGTGTCTAGTGCAAAAGCGAGTTTAAAACTTGATGCGCAAAGCCTCGCTCTGGTCAATCAACTCTTGCAAACGGCAGGTGTCGCGCATCAAGAAATCTATCTTGACGCGCAGGGCGTGAAAGTACGTTTTGCCGATACTGATACCCAATTAAAAGCCAAAGACGTACTCGAACGCGGCTTGAACTTTAGTCACAGTGCTCAGTCGAGCGGCAGCGAGCTGAGTGCAAATAAGCTGCCCGGCAATGTGGCAGATAAGCAGCCCAAGCCTGGTTCAGGGCAATACGTGATTGCTTTAAATCTGCTTTCTAGCTCGCCAGAATGGCTGAAGAAACTGCACGCCTTACCTATGTATCTCGGCCTTGATCTGCGCGGTGGCGTGCATTTTTTGTTGCAGGTCGATATGCAGGGCGCATTGACCAAACATCTTGATTCACTCGGCGCCGAGTTACGCACTACTTTGCGTGAGCAAAACATTCGTTATGCCGGGCTGAGTCGTGAAGGCGAGCGGATCTTGCTGCGTTTTCACGATGCCGAAACACGGACACAGGCGCGCACTATTTTGCAACGTGGACAAAGCGATTTGCTCTTCGTTGAACAAGGCGCAGACAAGGAGTTGAGCCTTGTTGCAACGCTAAAACCAGAAGCTGCGAAACGTATTCAAGCTGTTTCAGTCGCGCAGAATATGACCACCTTGCACAATCGAATCAACGAACTAGGCGTCGCCGAACCGATCATTGCACAGCAAGGTGCTGACCGCATTGTCGTGCAGTTGCCTGGGGTGCAAGACACCGCTAAGGCGAAAGATATTTTGGGGCGTACCGCGACGCTTGAGATACGCATGGTTGACGATTCCCCGGGCGCACTAGAAGCGGCGCAAAACGGTCAGGTTCCCTTTGGCAGCGAACTCTACGTCGAACGGGGTGGCTATCCTTTACTGGTTAAAAAGCAGGTGGTTCTTACGGGCGACCGTCTAACCGATGCACAGCCCGGTTTTGACAATCAAAATAACGAAGCCGCCGTGCATCTCACTTTGGACTCAGCCGGTGCACGTTTATTCAAGAACATCACGCGTGAAAATGTCGGCAAGCGCATGGCCATATTGCTGATCGAAAAAGGCCAGGCTGAAGTCATTACTGCGCCCGTGATACGTACTGAAATTGGCGGCGGACGGGTGCAAATCTCGGGTCGTATGACGACCAGCGAAGCCAACGATACAGCGCTGCTTCTGCGCTCTGGTAGCTTGGCCGCGCCCATGGAGATTATTGAAGAACGCACGATCGGCCCTAGTCTCGGCGCTGACAATATAAAGCGTGGTTTCCATTCAACACTCTGGGGCTTTGCTGCAATCGCCTTGTTTATGATCCTGTATTACCGTTTATTTGGGCTGATCTCAGTTCTTGCGCTGGCGGCTAACTTACTGTTTTTGGTTGCCTTGCTGTCGATGTTGCAAGCGACGCTTACTTTGCCCGGTATTGCCGCGATTGCCCTGGCTTTAGGTATGGCAATCGATGCGAACGTCTTGATCAACGAACGTATTCGTGAAGAATTGCGTCATGGTGCAACGCCGCAAGCGGCGATTCATATCGGTTACGAACGCGCTTTTGCGACCATCATCGATTCAAATATCACCACTTTGATTGCCGGTATTGCGCTGCTGATTTTTGGCTCAGGCCCGGTACGCGGCTTTGCCGTAGTGCACTGCCTAGGCATTCTGACCTCGCTGTTTTCTGCTGTGGTGGTGTCTCGTGCCTTGGTCAATTTGATTTACGGACGCCGCCGTAAGCTGGAGTCTTTGGCCATCGGGCAGGTCTGGAAACCTGCTAAAGCGGTGTGATCAGACGTTTGCTGAATAAAACAAAAGGCTAAAAAATGGAATTTTTCCGTATTCGCAAAGACATCCCGTTTATGCGCCATGCTTTGGTGTTTAACGTGATTTCAGTAATGACTTTTTTGCTCGCAGTTTTTTTTCTGTCGACGCGCGGCTTGCATCTATCGGTCGAGTTTACGGGCGGAACCTTGATTGAGCTTGCTTACACAGAAACAGCCAATCTTGAGAAAATTCGTACTGTTTTGGCTAAAGCAGGTTATCGCGATCTGGTCGTACAAAACTTCGGTTCGAGTCAGGATGTACTGATTCGTCTGCCGCTAAAAGCAGAGCAAAGTACCACCCGAGTCGGTGAGGCGGTGATGCAAACACTGGCCAGTGAAGCGCCTGGCGCCAGTTTGCGCCGAGTCGAGTTTGTTGGGCCACAAGTCGGTAAAGAGCTGGCTGAGAATGGCGCTTTGGCGCTCTTATTAGTGATCGTAGGAATTGTCATCTACCTCGCAATTCGTTTTGAGTGGCGCTTTTCACTCTCTGCCATCATTGCCAATTTGCACGACGTGATCATCATTCTGGGGTTTTTTGCTTTCTTTCAATGGGAGTTCTCGCTCTCTGTTCTAGCTGCGGTCTTGGCCGTACTCGGTTATTCGGTCAATGAGTCAGTCGTGGTGTTTGATCGTGTGCGCGAAACCTTCAGAAAAGTTCGTGGCTTAACGACTGAGCAGGTGATCGACCACGCCATTACCAGCACAATCTCGCGCACGATTATCACGCACGGTTGTACTCAGTTGATGGTCTTATCGATGCTGATCTTTGGCGGGGAGACGCTGCATTATTTTGCCTTGGCACTTACCATCGGCATTCTGTTCGGCATCTATTCTTCGGTGCTGGTAGCAAGCCCCCTCGTGATGTGGCTTGGTGTTTCTCGTGAGCAATTTGTCAGTAGCAAAAAGAAAAACGAGAACGCTAATAAGGAAGGTGCGGTGGTCTAAATTTTTTTGAGCTGCTCGTTTGCTTATGCAGCGAGTGTCTTTTGTCCGAGAAAGCGCCCAAAGCCGGAGCGTTTAAACTTTTATGTATATGTTTTAAAACCGATTTATTAAAATAGTTAGGTAAATATGTCTAGTCTTGCTAGTAATGACGACACCGAAAATAAGGGTCGTCTTGTTCGTAACATCGCCATCATTGCGCACGTTGACCACGGTAAAACTACCTTGGTGGACAAACTGCTACACCAAGCAGGCACCTTCGCTGCCCACCAGCACATCGCTGAACGTGTCATGGATTCGAATGACTTAGAAAAAGAGCGCGGTATTACTATCCTCGCCAAAAATCTAGCCGTTGATTATGAAGGCGTGCACATCAATATCGTTGACACCCCAGGGCATGCCGATTTTGGCGGTGAGGTAGAACGTGTGTTGTCTATGGTCGACGGTGTTTTGCTGCTTGTGGACGCAGTCGAAGGACCAATGCCGCAGACGCGTTTTGTGACTAAGAAGGCTTTGGCTTTGGGTCTAAAACCGATTGTCGTGATTAACAAGGTGGATCGCGATGGCGCCCGTCCAGACTGGGTGGTTGACCACACTTTCGACCTTTTCGACAAACTCGGCGCCAGCGACGAACAGCTTGATTTCCCGGTGATTTATGCTTCGGCGCTGAATGGCTACGCAACCCTTGATTTGGCTAAGCCATCAAGCGATATGCGCCCGATGTTTGACACCATCCTTAAATACGTTCCACCGCCGCAGACAGATGAAATAGAAGGCTCTTTGCAATTGCAAATTTCGGCGCTGGATTATTCGACCTACGTTGGTCGCATCGGGATTGGCCGCATCCAACGCGGCAGGCTGAAGTCAGCGCAGTCCGTGACGGTGCTTTACGGCAAACCCGACGAAAACGGTAAGTACGAACACGGCGCGCCGAAGACAGCTAAGGTCAATCAAGTATTCGGTTTCCGTGGGCTTGAACGCGTGCCGCTGGATGAAGCCGTCGCGGGTGACATCGTATTGGTTACCGGAATTGAAGAGCTTTCCATAGGCTGCACAATTTCTGATAGCGACAAACCAGAAGCGCTGACTATGCTCAAGGTTGACGAACCGACCCTGAACATGACTTTCATGGTTAACAGTTCGCCTTATGCAGGGACAGAAGGTAAATTCTTAACCAGCCGCCAGATTCGTGATCGCTTGCAAAAAGAGCTGCTCACCAACATGGCTTTGCGTGTCGAAGAAACGAGCGATACGGACTCCTTCTTGGTTTCTGGCCGTGGTGAACTGCATCTGACGATTTTGCTCGAATCGATGCGTCGTGAAGGGTTTGAGCTGGCGGTGGGTAGACCACGCGTCATCTTTAAAATGATGAACGGTGAACAATGCGAGCCCTACGAAATGCTCACCTTGGATGTGGAAGAAACGCATCAAGGCGGCGTCATGGAAGCGCTGGGCTACCGTCGTGGCGATTTGCAAGACATGGTGTCGGATGGGCGCGGTCGAGTCCGTCTTGAGTATCGAATTCCCGCGCGGGGCTTGATCGGCTTTCAAGGTGAATTCCTCAATCTGACGCGTGGTACCGGTTTGATGAGCCATGTGTTTGATGACTACGCACCGCTTAAAGGGGATATGCCGGGTCGTCGCAACGGCGTCTTAATCTCGTCCGAACAAGGGGACGCAGTGGCCTACGCTTTGTGGAAATTGCAGGATCGTGGTCGTATGTTTGTCGTGCCCGGCAACAAGTTGTACGAAGGCATGGTGATCGGTATTCATAGCCGTGAAAACGACCTCATCGTCAATCCGATCAAAGGCAAACAGCTGACCAACGTACGTGCTTCAGGAACCGATGAGGCTGTCCGTTTGGTTCCTGCTGTGCCGCTGACTTTGGAATCCGCAGTCGAATTTATCGACGACGATGAACTGGTCGAAATTACGCCGAAGAACATCCGTATTCGTAAGCGTTACCTCAGCGAAAACGAACGGAAGCGTGCCGCACGTTAGTTCTTAGCACAAACGCAATCGCTACAGCGGGAGCTCAACATGAAAGACGATCAAGCAGCAACATCTTCTCCTTGTTTTCCACCCGCTGAAGCCTTTGTTCGGCAAGCCTCGGTTGCTGGCATGGCAGCTTACCGCCAGTTGTGTGCTGAAGCGGATGCCGATTACCTTGGCTTTTGGTCGCGTTTGGCGCGCCAGCAGCTGTCTTGGCAGACGCCGTTTACGCAAACTTTGGATGAGTCAAACGCGCCGTTTTTTCAGTGGTTTGCCGACGGCAAGCTAAACGCTTCTTACAACTGCCTGGATCGTCATGTTGAAGCTGGCTTGGGCGATAAAACCGCGCTCACCCTAGAGCGCGATGACGGCCAACTGATCCGCGTTAACTACCGTCAGCTACTCAGCCAAGTTGCTCGTTTGGCCAATGCTTTAAAGGCTCAGGGCGTGCGCAAGGGGGATCGTGTCGTCATTTATATGCCGATGTCGATAGAAGGCGTTGTCGCGATGCAAGCTTGCGCGCGTCTGGGGGCGATTCATTCTGTTGTTTTTGCTGGATTTTCGGCGCAATCCCTGCGTGATCGAATCAACGATGCCGGAGCCAGTTTGCTCATTTGCGCCGATGGGCAACGCCGCGCTGGCAAGACCTTGCCGCTGAAGCCGATTGTCGATGAGGCGTTGGCGCAGGGTGCCTGCCCTTCGCTCCAAAAGGTCATTGTCTGGCAACGCACGGCAGAAGACTGCGCCATGCAGGCTGGGCGAGACCTATGGTGGCACGAGCTTATCGCTGTGCAATCAGACGTCTGTGCGCCAGAGTGGGTTAGCGCCGAGCACCCGCTTTTTTTGCTTTATACCTCGGGCTCGACGGGCAAACCGAAAGGGGTGCAGCACTCAACCGGCGGCTATCTCTTGCACGCTGCCTTAACCATGCAATGGACTTTTGATCTCAAGGCGAACGACCTGTTTTGGTGCACTGCGGACATTGGTTGGATTACCGGTCACACCTACATCGCCTACGGTCCCTTAGCCTGTGGTGGCAGCAGTTTGATCTTTGAGGGGACGCCGACTTACCCAGACGCCGGGCGTTTTTGGCGCATGATCGAAGCGCACAAAGTCAGCATTTTTTATACCGCACCGACGGCGATTCGCGCCTTGATCAAAGCGGTTGCGCAAGAGACTGAAGCAAAAACGCATCCACGCCAGCATGATCTTTCTTCGCTACGCCTGCTGGGTTCAGTTGGCGAACCGATCAATCCTGCCGCTTGGCACTGGTATTACACCGAGGTGGGCGCGGGGCGTTGCCCTATTGTTGACACTTTTTGGCAAACCGAAACCGGGGGGCACATGATTACCCCCATGCCTGGTGCCACGCCGCTGGTGCCCGGCTCCTGCACGCTGCCCTTTCCCGGCATTTGCGCTGCCGTTGTTGATGAGCAGGGCAACGAAATCCAATGGGGAGAGAACGGAATTCTGGTGTTCACCAAACCCTGGCCGTCGATGATTCGCGGTATTTGGGGTGATCCAGAGCGCTTTAAAAAGGCGTATTACCCGGAGGATTTTCACGGCAAGCTTTATCTGGCCGGCGATGGTGCAAGTCGTGATGTGGACACGGGGTATTTCACCATTACCGGCCGTATCGACGACGTGTTAAATGTGTCTGGTCACCGTATGGGCACGATGGAAATCGAATCCGCATTGGTCGCCCATCCCTTGGTCGCAGAGGCTGCGGTTGTCGGTCGTCCCGACGAGATTAGCGGTGAGGCGATTTGTGCTTTCGTCGTTTTAAAAGGCGAGCGTCCGAGCGGAGAGGCAGCTAAGGCGCTCGTTAAAACGCTGCAACAGCATGTGGCTAAGACGATTAGCCCGATTGCCAAACCGCAAGAAATTCGCTTTGGGGACAATCTCCCAAAAACCCGCTCTGGCAAAATCATGCGTCGCTTGTTGCGGATCTTGGCGCGTGGCGAAACCATGACGCAAGACATTTCGACCCTAGAAAATCCAGCCATTCTAGAACAGCTAAAATCCTGATTGTTTCAGGGTCTCGCTGCCGCAGCGCGCTACGGCAAGCGATCCACCACGTATGTCGTCCTACTGGCTGCGTTTAATGCTGTCGAGGTAGGCTTCTGCGTCTAAGCCTTGACCACTTCTCTGCGCTTGCCAAACCAATTCCCCAAGACGCTCAAGTAGAACATGTTGCGCATCATGTTCGTCTAAGCGCGCGCAGAGTTGTGTGTAAGCAGCCCGGATACCAGGCGGTTGGTCGATACTCAATTGTTCGCTAATCGCCAGGTGTAGAGAAAGGTGTAAGAAGGGGTTGATGCGTCCTGCTTCGGGCGAGAATTCTTGCTGTAAGGCAAGTTCAGGCTGTTCAAGTAGGGCGTGGTATTCAGGATGGGCCAGGATCAGCTCGAGTGCCGCTGTCTCGGCGCCTTCTAATGCGATTTTTTGTCGATATTTGTGCCAGGTGCTACAGAAGAAATGGCGAACTTGCTCGCGAGAGGGGTTAAACATGGCGGTATTTTCTAGTGGTTTTAACGGGCGGATTTTTGCTGTGCATTGGGTTAAGTAGCATCGAGCTAAGTAGGGTCGGTGTTTCGGTAGTTTATCCAGCGTTCGCCCAGGATGTTTTGCCAGGCGCTACAGAGTTCCTGGCTAAAGCGTTCTTGGTTATAGCTTTGTGCAGTTTGTTGCCCCGCTTTAATTTGTCGCGTGAACGCAGCATCGCCGGTGTTCACGCGGCGTAATGCCTCTGCCAGCGCGTGCGTAAATCCATCGTGGTCGCCTTCTTGAACCCATAAGCCGTTTTCTTCGCTGGCGTAGTCGCTGCCGCCCAATCCGTCGAAACCACAAACCAGGCAGTCTGAGGCCATGGATTCTAGGGGAGGTAAACCCAGCCCTTCCAGGTAGGAAAGACTAGCAAAGACGGTCGATTCTGCCATGATCTCGGCGCAGCGTTGGCGGCTCATGTCAATCATTGGAATCCAGGGTATTGCTCTGAATTCAGGGTATTTTGCCTGGAAGAGCGCGCGGATAACGGGGGCTTCTTTAGGGCGTTTATCCGGCATATAAGCGATTTGATTTTTTTTTAAGCTGCTTTGCCTGTGCGTGAACAAGGGGTGCAAAGTAGGGGTGACGACCTGCCAGTTGAGCTTAGCCCCCATTTTTTCCATCAGCGCTTTGCCAAAGCGGCTGCAAGTAATCCCTGACAAAAAGCCATGCGCATTGAGTTGCTCAATCGAATCAAAACCACGAAAGCTCAAAAAAGGTCCTTGTATGTGGATGACGCGCTGACAAGGCTGTGTGGCGAAATGGGCAAAAGCTTCTCGATAAAACTCTGGGATGACGACAATATCTTCTGGATTGAATTGGCGGTGCTGCTGAAGGGGCTCGAGTGGAAGTGGTAAATGGGCCGGCACGTCGCTGAGCTTTGGGTCGGCATCCAGGTTGCACAAGGCAACTGCTCGTACGCCTTGTTGGCATAGTGTTGCAACACTGTGAAGATTGACCTGCTCGCCGCCTGTTTTAGGGGGGACAAAGCAAATGTAATAGATGGTCGGGTTTTTGCTCAATGGTTTATGTTCTTTGTTTGATCTTGATGATGCGCACTAGTTATATATCTGAGCCAAGCAAGCAATCAAGATGACTCTTGCCTTGCTTGGAATAGCTTGCCGGGTGCCTTGCCGTTATACTGGCGCGTTGATTCTTGAACAAGCGCTATGTCCTGGCTAGCCGCTGCTGCTGGTTTTCCTGAGTTTCACCAAAACAGGCTTGCGCAATCTATTTCACCCCTTTTAATTCGTCAATGACTATGAGTATCTGCCGTGAATAATTCCGAAAACAATCCGCAATGGGAGCGCCAATTGCTCGAAAAAGTCGCCTTGCTATCGCTACAAGAGCAAAAATCCAGGCGTCGCTGGGGCATATTTTTTAAATTGGCGGTACTGAGTTATTTCGTCGTTGTTTTAGCGCTATTCGTCGATTGGGGTGCTTCTGAAAGCTTGGGCGATGGCAAGCATACTGCGCTGATCGATTTGCATGGCACGATTGCTGCCGGTAGCGACGCGAATGCAGAAAACATCAATGGTGCCTTGCAATCTGCTTTTGCCAACAAGGGCACGGTTGGCGTGATTTTACGCATCAATAGTCCGGGGGGTAGTCCGGTGCAATCGGGCATCGTCTATGACGAAATCCGTCGTTTACGTAAGCAACATCCAGCCATTCCGCTCTATGTCGTGGTTGAGGATTTGTGTGCCTCTGGCGGGTATTACATCGCCGCAGCAGCGGACAAAATTTTTGTCGATAAGGCGAGTATTGTCGGCTCGATTGGCGTGTTGATGGATGGCTTTGGGTTTACCGGCAGTATGGAGAAGCTGGGGGTCGAACGGCGTTTGTTGACGGCTGGTGAGAACAAGGGCTTTCTCGACCCTTTTTCCCCGCAGGATGCACGCCAACAAAACCATGCGAAAGCGCTGCTAGGCGAAATTCACGAGCAATTCATTGACGTGGTTCGACGTGGGCGGGGTAAGCGTTTGCAAGAAGTTCCCGAGATGTTTTCTGGTTTGATGTGGACAGGTACGCAGAGTATTAAGCTTGGCTTGGCCGATGATTACGGGACGGTTGAATCGGTCGCGCGTGATGTGATCAAAGAGGAAAACATCCTCGATTATTCGGTTAAAGAAAACATTGCCGAACGCTTTGCCAAACGTCTGGGTGCCGATATGGCAAAGAGTTTGGTGCTGCGTTTAGTCGGTGGTGAGCAGATGGCGATACGTTGATGCGGTGTTTGGCTTTGCCGCCCTAGCTCTGAGTTGCACAGCTAGGGCAGGGGAGGCGGGGTACGGAGAGCTGCCGCTTTGTGGGCGCGGCAGCTCCGTACCGCTGGCAGTGCTAGTTTAAGTGCGAGATTTGAGTGCTAGCGTTGCGCAAATTCTGCGTGTTGTTAAGCGCTCGTGTTGCCTTTCGCATTACCAAAATTTCCACCAAGCTTCTGTCTGTTCAGTCGCCCGCGCGTAGTACTCGCTGTTAGGGTAGTTCTTGCGCATGACGCGTTCTGCGTCGTCACGTAGATCGTTCAAGCCGAGTAGGTCGTAGGCCTTCACCATGATGAATAGAGCTTCTTCGATAGCGGGCGAGCTTGGGTAGTTTTTTAGTGCGTACTGCGCGCGGTTAATCGAGGCTAAGTAAGCGCCGCGCGTTAAGTAGTAGCGTGCGACGCGAATCTCGTTTGAAGCCAAGGTATTAACGAGATATTTCATGCGCGCTAACGCGTCCGGCGTGTATTTGCTCTCTGGAAAACGGCTGCTCAGTTCTCTGAACGAATCGAATGATTCGCGCGCGCCTTTGGGGTCACGTTCGCTCATGTCTTGCTTGCTGATACTGCCGAGAATGCCTAGGTCTTCGTTAAAGTTGATCAGTCCGCGTAGGTAGTACATGTAATCCACGTTCGGATGGTTGGGGTGCAGTTTGATGAAACGGTCGCAGGCAGCGATGGCTGAGGTCGGCTCGCTTGATTTCCAATAGGCGTAAGCGATTTCGATTTGCGCCTGCTGGGCAAAGCGCCCATAGGGATAGCGCGACTCGAGTTTCTCAAAGTACTTGATTGCGCGGTCGTAAGCGCCTTCGCCCATGGCGTCTTTCGCTTCAGCGTAAATTTTATTGGCAGACCAGCCGGCGGTTTCGTCTTTAACCTCGGGCAGGAGGCCGCATGCAGCCAAGCTGGTGAGCAGGAAGAGTGTTGCGATAACCGCTAAACTACGCATGGTAGAAGTTCCACAGAGAAACAAATAAACATAGATGTAAACACAGAGAAACACACAGAAAGACACACAAGAAATGGATAGCTTTAGTGCATAACTCAAAGAGAGATCAGACGGTTAGCCCGCTGTGTTTGGAGCGCGGCGATTATAGCGCAAACGAGGTGATCGATTTAGCTGTTCCCAACGATTGTGGTGGGCAGCGTCTTGACCAGATTCTGGCGCGTTTGTTGCCGCAGCATTCGCGCACTCGATTGCAAAACTGGATTCGTGCAGGACGCATTTTGTTGGCCGGAGATGCTTTACTTGAGCCTAAACATAAGCTTTGGGGGGGAGAGCGGCTGCAATTCTTGGTGCTGCCCGACGAGCGAAGTAGCTCAGCTGAGCCGGAAGCGATTCCGCTCAATATCGTTTATGAAGACGAGGCTTTGTTAATCGTCGACAAGGCAGCTGGCTTGGTCGTTCACCCCGGTAATGGAAATTGGCACGGCACTTTGCTCAATGCTTTGCTACATCGTTTGCCGCAGTTAGAAAAAATCCCCCGCGCAGGCATCGTGCATAGGCTGGATAAAGACACAACGGGTTTGATGGTCGTGGCCAAAACGCTGGAGGCGCAAACCCACTTGGTACGCCAATTACAGGCGCGCACGGTGAAGCGTTATTACCAAGCCTTGGTGCGCGGTGAAGTCAGCGAAACAGGTACTGGGACGGTTGATGCGCCGATTGCGCGCCACCCGACTCAGCGCACAAAAATGGCCGTGGTGAAAACGGGTAAACCCGCGCGCACGCATTACCGGGTGGTTGAGCGTTTTGTCGGCTGCACTTTGGTCGAGTGCGCGTTGGAAACAGGTCGCACACACCAGATTCGCGTGCATATGAACGAGTTGGGTCATCCCTTAGTCGGCGATCCTGTGTATGGACGTGCCGCGAGTTGCATTCCCAAAGGCGCTGATTTCCATCGCCAGGCTCTGCACGCGCGTCGTCTTGGTTTGATCCATCCGACGAGTGCTAAGCCTATGCTATGGCGTTCTGCTTTGCCCGAGGATATGGCTGAGTTGATTGAACACTTGCGTATGGAAGCGTATGAAGCGCGCGCCATCGCCGAAGAAGCAGAAGACGATTGGGACGAAGAGCTTGAAGGTGGACCTGAAATTATTTATGCCTACGGTGACGACGATGAGTGCGATGAAACATGATCAGAGCGAGCAAGACGAGCAAGAGCAGTATTGGCGGCAGTGGATTACGCCCGATTGGCCAGCCCCTTCGGGGGTGCATAGTCTGATCACTACGCGTCATGGCGGGGTCAGTCTTGCTCCTTACGCCAGCCTTAACTTGGCCACCCACGTTGGCGATGACCCTCTTGCTGTGCTGGAGAATCGCCGCCGTGTTGCGGCACGTTTGCCGCGCGCGCCGGTGTGGCTTAATCAAGTCCATGGCACGACGGTTTGTGCCTTGGCAGCTGAATCAGATCCTAGCCACGCCGTATCGTCGCAGACTGCGCCAATCGGCGATGCTGCTTACACCCGGGTGCCTGAGGTGGTTTGCGCTGTGTTGACGGCAGATTGTTTGCCAGTCCTGTTTTGTGATCGAGTCGGTTCTGTCGTTGCTGCTGCGCATGCGGGTTGGCGTGGTCTGCACGCTGGCATTTTGGCGCAAACGGTAAAGGCAATGGGTTGCCCGCCTGACACGATCTTGGCTTATTTTGGACCGGCGATTGGTGCTCAAGCTTTTGTCGTTGGTCGCGAGGTTCGTTCGCTATTTGTCAACGCGCACGGCGAGGCAGCTTGGGCGTTTAAGCCGTTAAGCGATGGGCGTTTTTGCGCAGATATTTATCATCTGGCAAGACAAGCCTTGAAGCGCTTGGGTGTGCTAGCGGTTTATGGCGGCGGTGAGCAGGCTGTTGAGGTTGGTAGCAATATGGGCACGCACACGGCTATCAACCTCGACGCTCAGTACCTGCGCTACCCCTCCCCGCCCGATTTCCCTCACTCCCCTTTTTCTACGGCGGAAGATTCGTCACGTTTTTTCTCGTATCGGCGCGACGCAGTTTGCGGACGCATGGCGGCTTTGATCTACCTGTCTTGAATGCTGCCGACTCGCCTATAATTGCGCCTTTTTTGAGTAGCCTTTATGTCCACGCTGTCTTGGATTGTGTTGATGTGTTTTCTCGGCGGGGTTTTAAGCGTCATTGCCGCCGCTGCGGTCACTTGTTTTATCCGTGCGACCAGTGTGTCTGTGCTCGTGTCGTATGCGATTGGTGCGATGCTCGGTGTGGTTTTTTTGGAAATATTGCCGCACGCGATCGAGCATAGTCGTGATCATCAAGCTTTGATGGCAACGATTCTGCTTGGCATCTTGGCTTTCTTTCTTCTCGAAAAATTAGTCTTGTGGCGGCACTGCCACCATGATCATTGTGAAGCACACGATGTTCAACCGCCGACACAGGATCATGGTCGTTCCGGCATCCTGATTCTGATTGGCAATGCCTTTCACAATTTTGTCGATGGCTTGTTGATTGCTGCGGCGTTTCTGAGCGATACCCACCTTGGCATCGTCACTGCCTTGGCGATTATTGCGCACGAAATTCCACAAGAATTGGGCGACTTTCTAGTCTTGCTGCATTCGGGTTACTCAAGGCTTAAAGCACTGGCCTTTAATTTGCTCTCTAGCTTGTCCACCCTGTTGGGCGGACTTTTGGCCTACTTTGCCTTAGACGGCTTAGAAGAATCGGTTCCGCTGATTTTGGGTTTGGCTGCAGCCAGTTTGATCTACGTTGCAGTCGCCGATTTAATCCCTGGCCTGCATAAAAAAACCGGTTTGCGCGCTACCTTGCAGCAAATCTCTTTAATCGGCCTGGGTGTGGCGTCGATTTGGGGCGTTGGTTTATTAGTCGCCGATTATGGCGTCTGAGTTCTGTTGCCGTTTTTGTGCGCAGCTTGTTGAACACTTTATTGAGTTGATTGCACGTAATGAGTTTGAATAATTTGGCTTCAAGCCTACGGATTTTGATTGTTGACGAATCGCGTACGGTGCGCACTATCTTAGTCAAGCATTTAAGCGAACACTACTTCTGCCTAGAGGCCGCTGATGGCGAATCGGCTTGGGAAACCTTACTCGACGACCACGATATTCGTTTGGTGATTGCTGCTATTTCGCTCCCCTTGTTAGATGGCTATGACCTTCTGCAGCGTATTCAAGGGTCTAGATTGCAACGCATTCGCGAGATGCCAGTCTTGATGATCAGTGGTGATGATGAAGCGGCGCGCGAACGTCTCAAACGTTTGGGGGGTTTTGATTGCATTACCCGTGGTTTGAGTAAAGAAGCTTTGTTGGCGAGAATTGCGCCGCTGATTAAAGGCTTGCCGGTGGCACAGACACCGCATGTTGAGCGCCGTGGCTTAGCGTTTAAAGCGCAAGACCCTTCGTTAAACCAATCACTTGATGCGCCGCAGCTGAGTCGAAAAGAAATTGAGTTGCAAGCCGTGCAAGCCATGTCAAAAGCGATGCGCAGAGACAGCCAGGTCAGTGTTCTAGCGCTGAGTCTTAATCAGCTTAACTGGCTTGAGCAAACTTACGGTGCTGAGCTGGTGGCTCAATTGCAACAATCCTTTGCCCGATTGATCGTCGGCCATATTCGACATGAAGATTGCCTCGGCGCTTACGGCGCGACCGAGATCATTCTGCTGCTACCCGATACTTCTCATGGCAATTGCGTGTCTTATGCTGCTCGCTTAAGCGCTTTAGTCGAAAAAACGGAAGTTTCCTTAAATGGCAATCCGTTTGTTATGTCGCTCAGCGTCGGTATCGCGAATAGCCCGTCTGACACCGTCGCCTCAGCCGGCGCTTTGCTGGAGTTGGCAAGTCAGCGATTACACGAGGTTTTGGCGAAAACAAAAAACGCTCCGCCTCAAGAGTTTTGACTTGGGGCGTTCCGCTTCTGCTGACGCCCCCTTTTTTCAACTGAACGTGATCCTACTTTGAACAAACTTGCCCCCCTCCCACCCTCTCGCTTAGTGATCGCCTCGCGTGAGTCGCGCCTTGCCTTGTGGCAGGCGCAACATGTGCGTGATCGTTTGTTGATGCATTACCCCACATGTCAAATCGAAATACTGGGGATGAGTACACGTGGCGATCAAATTCTTGATCGCCCTTTGTCCCGTATTGGGGGCAAGGGACTGTTTATCAAAGAGTTGGAAGTTGCGATTCAGGAAGGGCGAGCCGACCTGGCGGTGCACTCGATGAAAGACGTCCCTATGCTTCTACCAGAAGGCTTTCTTTTGGCGGCGATTGCACAACGTGAGAACCCCTGCGACGCTTTCGTTTCTCAGCACTACGCCAATTTAGACGAGCTGCCCCCGGGCGCTTCGGTCGGTACGTCTAGTTTGCGTCGTGAATCGATTCTGCGTGCGCGCTACCCGCATCTTGTGATTAAAAGTTTGCGTGGCAATCTCGATACGCGTTTGCACAAGCTCGACGCTGGCGTTTACGACGCGATTATTTTGGCTGCTGCCGGATTGCTACGCTTGGGACTGTCCGCCCGGATTCGCACTGTGTTGACTCCAGAGCAGTCTTTGCCCGCGCCAGGTCAGGGCGCCTTGGGCATTGAGGTGGCGAGCCATCGTCCAGAAATAGCCGCGCTCTTGGCCGTTCTGAACGATCCTGAAACAGCACTCTGCGTCTCGGCGGAACGTGCTTTTTCACGCGCTTTGGACGGCAGTTGCCAACTTCCCTTGGGCAGCCATGCACGCTTTGAGCAAGACAATTTATGGTTGCGTGGTTTTATTGCTGCGCCGGATGGCCAGCGTCTACTTTACGGTGAATTGCGTACACCGCTAAAAGGCATCGCGCTAGCTCAAGCTGAAGCGCTCGGCGCAGATTTAGCGCAACAGTTGAGGGCGCAAGGCGCAGATGCTCTGTTGGCTGAGATCGCCGCGCTGTCGTCTTAATTTTTGATCTGTCTAGCAGAGCAAATTGATAACCTTGCCTAGCGTGAAACTGCCCCTAGAAGGGAGAACGATTGCGGTGACTCGCCCCTTGGCGCAAGCGGATGCGCTGGTCAACGCGATTCGTGCTCAAGGGGGGCATCCTTTGTTGTGCCCCTTACTGACGATTTCACCCTTAGATCAAGCGCATCAACAAGATGAACTGGCTGCAGCGATTGCTCAGTTAGAACGCTATTCCTTGGTCATCTTTGTTAGCGCGAATGCGGTGGATTATTGCCTGCCTTTGCTCCTCGCACGCGGTGCTTGGCCGATCGGCCTAACTGCGGCAGCGATAGGGCCGAGCACGGTCGCGGCGCTGGCGCGCTTTGGCATATCGGCGCCGACTTATCAGGTGATTGCGCCAAGCACCCGTTTTGATTCCGAAGCCCTGGCCGCTTTGCCTGCGTTTCAAGAGGCTTGTGGCAAAGCCCAGCGCATTATTATTTTTCGCGGCAACGGGGGGCGTGAATGGTTGGCAGATCTGCTGCGAGGGCAGGGCGCTGAGCTGAGTTGCGTCAGTTGTTATCAGCGCACAGCAAATAAGGATTCGCTTGCCGCTCTGGCGCGTGCTTGGGCAGAGCATAGACTTGATGCGCTGGCAATTTCATCCAGTGAAAGTCTGCGCTATTTATACGATTTTCTCGACACAGCAGGGCGCTTGCGTTTGGCCAAAACGCCGATTTTTGTGCCGCATCCGCGTATCGCTGAATTGGCCAGAAGCTTGAACATGCAGCAGGTGATTCTGACTGCACCGGCGGATGCCGGTATTATCGCGAGCTTGTCTCATTATTCTTTCGACGCCCCTGCCTAGCGATAAATCAGCAGTGCTAATTCTCTTCCTACCACCCCGACCCACCCCGAGCCAGCCATCATGAACGACGTGCCGATTGCACCTGTCACTCCTCCTCTAGCTAATGCCAGGCCCCATAGCCTTTGGCATCAATGGCGGAATCCCTGGTTACTGCTGGCCGTATTAGCCCTTGCCCTAGCCATTTGGCAGTGGATTGAAACACGCTCACTGCTTGCCGATACCCAGCAAACGCTGGCGCGTCGTCTGGCCGACAGTGACGCGAGTACGAAAGAGAGTCGTACCCTGATCGTGCAAACGCAAGCGCAACTGGTCAATCTACAAGCTAAATTTGGCGTCTTGGAAATGAAGCTGGCTGAGTCGCAGAGCCAACAAACGACCTTGGAAAATCTCTATCAAGAACTCACCCGCCATCGCGACGAATCGGTACTCACCGAAGTCGAACAAAGTGTCAGCTTGGCAGCGCAGCAGCTGCAGCTAGCCGCTAACGTACAAAGCGCCGTCTTGGCCTTGCAGGCAGCGGATGCGCGTTTGGCCAATAGCCAGATGCCGCAGTTCACTGGCTTGCGCAAAGTGCTCAGCCGTGACTTGGAGCGCCTGCGTGCTTTGCCGCAACTGGATATGCCGGGGCTTAATCTACGCCTGGAAAATGTCATCGCCGCCTTAGATTATTTACCGCTGGCGATGGACGCCCGCCCGCGCACCGAAGCGAATAAGCCCGAAGCAAAGCAGAGTGCAGCGCAAAAAGTACAGGCGAAATCTGCTGAACACGCTAGCCCGTCTTTGCTTAAGGCTGATTTTTTGCGTCAGCCCCTAGGCCTTGCGCAAGCTTGGGCGACCGACTTCTGGGACGAATTGCGTGCCTTGATCCGTATTCAGCGTTTTGACCGAGATGAGCCTGCCTTGTTGGCACCTGGACAAGCCTTTTTTCTCCGTGAGAACCTCAAATTACGCTTGCTTAACGCGCGCTTAGCCTTATTGGCGCACGATCAAGTGACCTTCCGCACCGACTTGCGCCAAACTCAGTTGTGGCTAGAACGCTACTTTGACGTTCGCCAAACGGCCGTAAAAAATGCGCAGTTTGTGCTCAAACAACTTGCCGAAGTCGAAATAGGGCGTGAACTACCGACCTTGAACGAAAGTTTGTCGGCGATTAAAAATCTCAAGTTAGCCAAGGAGCGCAAGTGAAAGCCTTGCTCTGGTTTTTATCTCTGTTTGCCTTGGCGGCGGGCATATCGCTGCTGCTGCGCTTTAATGACGCGTATTTGCTGCTCATTTTTCCGCCTTACCGTATGGAGTTGTCGCTTAATTTCGCCCTGATTTTGCTTGCAGCAGCGTTTCTCCTTTTCTACGGCGCTTTACGCGGCTTAGCCTTAACGCGTGCTCTGCCCGCTCAGGTACGCGCTTTTCAGGCGCGGCGGCAGCGCGAAAAAACGGCTAATTCCATGCACGCAGCTTTACGCTCTTTGTTTGAAGGGCGTTTTAGTCAGGCGCTCAAAAAAGCGCAAGAAGCCTACGAGCTTGCGCGTTCATCGGGCATGGCTTCCGGCATGGCCGCACTGCTGGCAGCGCGTGCAGCGCAACGCCTGGGCGACGCCGATAAAACAGCGCAGTGGCTAGCCTGTGTGACACAAGACGATGCGCAATTGCAATCGGCCGCTTTAATGCTCGAAGCAGAAATGCTGATTAGTGCACGGCGTTTTGACGAAGCCGTTCCGGTTCTCCGCGCCTTGCAACAGCGCGCTGGCCGTCATATCGCCGCCTTGCGCCTCGAATTGCGCGCGGCACAGGGGCGTGCCGATTGGTCTGAGGTCTTACGTATCGCCCGTTTGCTAGAAAAATCTAATGCGCTGACGCCGGCCTTAGCGGGCGAAATTAAGCTGAAAGCGCATCAACACATTATTCGTCAGAAGCGTAACGATCTCGCCCAATTGCTCGCCTATATGCATGCCTTGCCGCGTAAAGAACGGAGCGTGCGTTTGGCGCGTGCGCTGGCCGAGGCGCTGCTTGAGCTGGGCGCGCATGATGAACTGCAAAGCTTGTTGGAAGAACAACTTGAGCTCGAATGGGATTCTCTCCTGGTTCGTTTCTACGGGCAGAGCTTGTGCGATCACATGAGCGATATGAGCGCTCAAATCAGTCGCTTAACAACGCGTATTGCCTGGGCAGATCGCTGTCTGCTAGCGCATCCTGATGATCCCGAGTTACTGCTGACACTGGGGCGTCTATGTCTAGCACAACGTTTGTGGGGTAAAGCGCAAAACTATTTTGAAGCCTCTCTCGCCTTAAAGGATCGGCGTGAAATTCGGCTTGAGCTAGCGCGTTTCTTTGAACAAACCGAACGTCCCGAGAAGGCCATGTTGCACTATCGTGCTGCTGCAGAGAGCTTGCTGTGAACACCATGCACATCACGGTTGCTGGGCAACTTTGCCACCTCGCTGTATTGAATCAAAGTGCAGCTCAGGATGACCGAGAGCGGCCAAGTATTGACGTACAGCAAGACCTGTTGAACGGCGCTCAGCAGCCGACGCCCATTCTCTTTGTCCATGGTGCGGCAAATGACGGTGCTGTCTGGCAAGCCGTGGCAGCTGGCCTGAGCCGTCGTGAAAGCCCGCTTTTAATCCCTGATCTGCCTGGCCATGGCCGTTCACAAGGCGCGCCGCTGAACAGTATTGAGGCGCTTGCCGACTGGCTGTTGGCGTTACTCGATGTGCTGCATTTGCCCCGTGTCACCCTGGTTGCTCACTCGATGGGTGCCTTGCTTGCGCTAGAGGCTGCTGCACGTTATCCGCAACGGATTAGCCAGCTTGCTCTGATTGGCATTAGCGCACCGATGCCCGTTTCTGAGCAACTGCTTGAGATGGCGCAGCACGATCCAGAGCAGGCTTATCAAAAAATCGCTCAATATTCGCATCATCTTAGCCAGGCCGATAGCGTAACGGCTGCCAGCAAAGCAAAGATTGAGGCCACCTTGGCCTTGCTCAAACGGAGCTTGCCCGGCGTTCTGGCGACGGATTTGATGAACTGCCATCAATACGTCAATGGTCTGCATGCCGCAAGCCAAGTTGCTTGCCCCACACTGCTGTTGTTAGCACAACAAGATCGAATGACGCCAACGCGCAACGTAGCGCCGCTGCAAGCTGCATTGCGCCAAGTCGAACGTGTCGACATCGCCGATTGTGGTCACGCCCTGATGAGTGAACAAAGCGAAGGTGTGCTTGCAGTGCTGAGCAGATTCCTAAGCGAGGGTTTGGCAGGATTGGTTTAGCGGACGTTGCACAATCGAGATTCGAGATAACGGGTAAAAAATAACAACACAGGGATGGGTTATGCGCGAATTTTCAGGAAGCTGGATACGCCACAGTGGGGATATTTGGGGCGGTCTTGCCGCCATGCTGGTCGCTTTGCCCGCCTCAGTCGCCTTTGGCGTGACGGTTTACTCGGCGATTAGCCCAGAATATGCCGCTTTTGGCGCTCTAGCTGGCGTGCTCGGAGCCACTGTCCTTGGCCTAGTTGCCCCAATTTTTGGGGGTACCGATCGCTTAATCAGCGCGCCCTGTGCCCCCGCCGCTGCGGTGCTCACTGCTTTTGCCATTGATCTGGTACAGCAAGGAACTGCGCCTACAACCATTGTTTTGCTGATGACCGTACTCGGTCTGCTGACAGGCGTTATTCAACTGCTGATCGGCGCTCTTGGGCTTGGCAAGTTGATACGTTACATTCCCTACCCAGTCGCCAGTGGTTATCTGAGCGGCGTCGCCTTGCTCATTATCGGCAGCCAACTGCCTAATTTCCTCGGCGCAGCCAAAGGCTCTTTTTGGTTAGCCGCCTTACTTAATCCCGATACTTGGGATTGGCGAGCCCTGGTCATTGGCATGACTACGGTTGTGACTACGCTCTATGTGCCGAAATTAACGCGCGCAATCCCAGCAACAATCGTCGGCATTGTGGCGGGCGTTCTAAGTTACCTTGCCTTGGCCAGCGACGATCCACGCCTATTTGAACTGCCGGGCAATTCCCTTGTTATCGGCGCCATTGGCGCAAATAGCAGCGGCTATTTTGGTTTGATTACCGACCGCTGGTTACAGATCGGCGAGCTCAAGCTGGCGCAGATCGCTAGCCTGGCGGTTAGTGCGCTAACCCTAGCCGCTTTGCTCTGTATCGATACCCTCAAAACTTGCGTCGTTCTTGATCAGCTAACGGCCACTCGGCATCAGCCCAATCGTGAATTGATTGCACAAGGATTAGCTAATTTCTTCGCCTCCGCCGCTGGCGGATTACCGGGCGCTGGCACCATGGGCGCCAGCATGGTGAACCTAAATAGCGGCGCCAAAACGCGTATTTCCGGGATCATCGAAGGTGTCTTCACTCTGTTAGTTGCCGTCGTGCTAGGGGCTTTTATCGCTTGGATTCCGATCGCAGCGCTAAGTGGTGTGCTGATCATTATCGGCTTTCGTATGATCGATACCGATCCCCTGCGTTTTCTCGAATCACGCGCAACTGTGCTCGACTTCATCGTCGTGCTTGCCGTTATTGGCGTCACCTTAAGTGTTGGCTTAATTGCCGCTTCGGTCGTTGGCGTCGTTCTGTCCGTCATCCTCTTCCTGCGTGAACAAGTAGGCGGCAATATCGTGCGGCGTAAAAGTTTTCTCAGCCAGCGCTCTTCTACCTGGTATCGCTCTGAGGCCGAAACCCGAACCCTGGAACAAAAGGGCAATAGTGCGGTTGTCTTCGAGCTACAAGGCAGTCTTTTCTTTGGCACTGCTTATCAGCTGTATCGCACGCTTGAACCCGAGTTACGTCTCCGTGATTTTGTCATTATCGACATGCAGCGCGTGCAATCACTGGATATTACGGCAGCTCATATGCTTAATTTGGTGCGCGATACCCTGCATGAACGCGGCGTTCCTCTGCTGCTCTCGAATGTACGAGAAAGTCTGCCGAATGGGCGCAACTTAAGAGAGTTTCTCGATCTAACCAGATTGACAGCGCCCAAAGTCATGAAAGACGGCAAAAATTCAAATGTCCGTTTTTTTACCACCTTGGAATCAGCGATCAAGTGGGTGGAGGATCGCTTGGTCGATGCCCCGCCGGAGCAGGCACAAAGCAACCTACCGCCCTTGGAACTGTACGAAATGGCGCTGTTTCAAGGACGTAAAGACTCGATGCTCAACACGCTAGAGGCGTGTATGGAAAAACGTTCGTGGAAAGCAGGCAGTAAAATCTATGCGCGCAACGACAACGGCGATGAGCTATACCTTATTCGCAGCGGTGAAGTGCGCATTCTTGGCAACATCGGAGGCGGGCAAGAGCTGCACCACATCGCAACATTTGGGCGCGGGGAATTTTTTGGCGGATTGGCGTTTCTCGACCGTCGGCCTCGCGGTAACGATGCCGTGGTCTATCAGGACGCTGAAATGTTCGTGCTGACCCTAACACAGTTCAAACGCTTGGCCGAAGAGCACAAACGACTAGCTTTCATTCTACTTTCTGACATTGCACGCACTCTGGCTATCCGTTTGCGTCATGCCGACGGCGAACTCACCCTGCTGCACGATGATTAGCCTCGTAGCTAGCTGGGTACAGGTTTTATGCTTTTTTACACCTTGAACATATGCGCAGCATTGCTCACCGAGTCGCCAGGGTTGGCCGGTGGCCATTCGTGCTGCCAAGTACGCGCAATATGTGATTCGTTGCGCATGACCTCGATGATTTGCTCACCGTTCGTATTCGAATCAAGAGGCATGCGCAGCATACCAATCACTTGACCATTTTCAGGGTTGGTGCAGAAAGAACGCGTATTGTTTACGCTGGCCATGAAATTAACGTCTAACAGCATTCTCGTAAATTCAGGTGTTCGCTCTGTGGGTAAAGCGCCAAAATCAATGTAAAGCAGCAGCTGCTCTGCCTGCTCTGTACCCGTAGACTGCATTTGCATCTGCACATTATCGATTCGTAACAAGCCATTTCCTGCCAACTCTTCCCAATTATCAGCCGCTCCCGCAGCCGCTGATATTTCTTTCACAATTCTTTCAAAAATAGGGTGACTCATGCGACCTCTCTGCTTAAATGATTTTGACTTATTCGTGCGTTCATTATGCCAAGATGCCTTGCCGGGCAAAATAACTAACACGCTGGCATTAGCTTAACGTACCGTAGGCATTTCAAGCTATCGCTCTAAGAGAAAAATTGCAGACAAACTGCAAAATGGATCAGCTCTGTGTCTATGTGGCATTGCGGTGAACGTATCGAGCCGTGACAGCGCGCTTAATCATTTTCCTGATCAAGGCGCCTCGTGCCGCTTAATGATGTCAGCATAAATGCGGATGTTTTCCACCATAGTGACAGCCTCACCACCACGCCCCTTGCCCGACTTCAAGCGACGGTAGTAATTAGGCCTCGCCAGTAGAGGAAGCACCTTTTTCATTTCGTACCAGACATCAGCATTTGCCTGCACCCCTTTCGCGATATTCCGTGCAGCATTAAGGTGGCCCATGCCAAGATTGTATGCGGCAAGCGCTAGCCATAAACGATCCGGCTCTTGCGTCCCCGCTGGCAGTGCATCACGCAAACTAGCCAAATAATTTGACCCTGCACGGATACTTTCTTCCGGGTCGAGTCGATTACTTACGCCGAGTTGGTCCGCCGTTTCTTCAGTTAGCATCATCATCCCGCGCACCCCAGTCACACTGGTCGCCAGAGGATTCCATTGCGACTCTTGATAAGCCAGAGCCGCCAGTAAACGCCAGTCAATCCCCGTACGTGCCTGAGCTGTTTTAAACGAATTTCGATAACGTGGTAACACGGTGCGCATGCGTTCGAGTAAAGAAACAATATCGACTTGCTTCAGTCGCTCTACGTGGCCAAAGTAACGATCCTTGAGGCTGCCTAAGCGCCCATCCTGAGCTATTTCGGTAATAAATTCATTGGCTTGGCGAAGCAAGTTCGGATCGCCGTGTGGTGCAAACAACCAAGTAATGGGTCGCTCTGGCTCAATGCTCAAGCTACTCTGCAACTCGGGGTAATAATTGACAGCAAGGCTGAATACGGCCTGATCAACCAAAGCAAGCGTGACGCCTTTTTTTGCGACTTCGGCTAGTAAAGTAAGTTCGTCCTTATTGTTTTCTTCAACTATGTCTACCGTTGGCCATTGAGTTTGTATTTTCCGCAAAGCTTCTGCTTGCTGGGATTTGGCGATGACGTGTACCGTTCTTCCTGCCAATTGCTCAAAGCTGCCTAGCGGTAGCGAGGCTTCGTGCGTGACGAATACATTCTTGCTTGCAAAATAGGGAGAGCTGGACCTAGCTAGGCTCGCCGCACCCGGTTTTGTCGGTATTTCAATTTCTGGGGTTAGCCAAGCAGCAGCAAAATGCACCTCGCCTTTTTTTAGCTTCTCCTGAATCTCCAAGTCGCTTTTTGCCAAGACAAACTGCACCGTTTTGCCAAGTTTTTGCGCAAACATCTGTACCAAATCGTGTTCAAAACCGATTGCGTTTTGCTGTTGGCTCTCGTCATAAAAATAACTGGTCGCGCCTAGGCGCGTAGCAATAACTAACTGATTTTTATTGTCCTGAGAATAAGCATCGCGTTTCCCTCCGAAAGCTAAGGCGAAAAACAGAATAGCCAGCGTCAGCCCCAAGCAAAAAAATAATGTGTGTAAACGATTCAATGTTCTGACCTATGTTAGTATCCGCCGCCGGACGGAGAGGTGGCAGAGTGGTCGAATGTACCTGACCCGAAATCAGGCGTACTGC